>NZ_CP108882.1:2305625-2676250 GCF_036347055.1 Streptomyces sp. NBC_00820
GTCGGTGTCCCGGTCGGTGGAGCGCGGGTGCATCTCCGGGAAGGCGGCGACACCGACGCAGAAGTCGCCCGACTCCTTGATGAGTCGAACGAGTTCGGCCGCGTAGGTCAGACCCCGGGGGTGCGCCACCCACTCGCCCATCGGATCGCCGGGCGGGTCGCCGCGCACGGCGAGCATGTTGCGGATGCCGGCGTCCGCGTACTGGCCGATGATGTTGCGCAGTTCGGCGACGGAGTGGTCGACGGCGGTCAGATGGGCGACCGGGGTGAGCGTCGTGTCGACGACGATCTGCTGGGTCTCCTTGACCGTGGTCGCACGCGTGGAACCGCCGGCGCCGTAGGTGACGGACACGAAGTCCGGGGCCACGGCCTCCACCCGGCGGAGCGCGTTCCAGAGGCTGCGCTCGCCCTTGGGGGTCTTCGGCGCGTAGAACTCGAACGAGTACGCCGTCTTGCCGGTCGCCAGGATCTCCCGCACGGTGCGCGCGCGATCGGTCCTGGTGGATGCGGTTCCAAGAGCCATACCCGCAGGTTAGCCACGGGCGGGCGGTCTCCCAACCGGGCATCGGTGAATTGACCGAATTACCGGCTTCCTGTCCACCCCTTGGACAGACGGCCCCTCGGTGTGGCGCAGCTCAGGCCTGCCGCAGCCGCTTCGCGAACCGGGCCGCCTCGGCTCCCGGGTCGTCGGCCTCGGTGAGTGCGCGGACCACGACCACCCGGCGGGCGCCCGCGTCGAGCACCTCGTCGAGGTTGTGCGGGCCGATGCCGCCGATGGCGAACCAGGGGCGGTCGGTGCCCAGTGCCGCGGTGGCGCGGACCAGGTCGAGGCCGGGGGCGTGCCGGCCCGGCTTGGTCGGGGTGGGCCAGCACGGGCCGGTGCAGAAGTAGTCCACGCCCTCCTGGACGGCGGCGGCCGCCGCCTCGGACGCGGTGTGCGTGGAGCGGCCGATCAGGACGTCGTCGCCGAGGATCGCGCGGGCCGCGGGCACCGGGAGGTCGCCCTGCCCGAGGTGCAGCACGGCGGAGCCGGCCGCGTGGGCGACGTCCGCCCGGTCGTTGACCGCGAGCAGCTTGCCGTGCCGGGCGCAGGCGTCGGCGAGGACCTGGAGGTACTCGAGTTCCTCGGCGGCCTCGATGCCCTTGTCGCGCAGCTGCACGATGTCGACACCCCCGGCGAGGACCGCGTCCAGGAACTCGGCGAGGTCGCCCTGCCGCCTGCGGGCGTCCGTGCAGAGGTACAGCCGGGCGTCGGCGAGCGCGGTGCGGGCGGTGTCGGACATGCGCGGGTCCCCCGTGGTCGGCGCCCGGGGCCGGCGGCCCCGGGCGTGCGAGCGGGTGGCGTACGGGCCGGGCCCGGTACGCCACCCGTGGTGCGGATCAGGTTCAGACGGCGAGCGCCTGGGCGCGGCGCTTCACCTCCGTACCGCGATTCTCGGTCAGGGCCTGCGCGGGCGTGCCGGGCAGGGTCGGGTCGGGGGTGAAGAGCCATTCGATCATCTCTTCTACCGTGAAGCCGTCGTCCCGCAGGAGCGTCAGGGTGCCTACCAGGCCCTTGACGACCTTGTCCCCGTCGATGAAGGCGGCGGGGACGTACAGCGCCCGGTTCTCACCTCGGCGTACGGCGATGAGCTGGCCCTCCTTGACCAGCTGCCGCACGCGCGTCACCTCGACACCGAGCTGTTCGGCGATGTCGGGGAGGGCGAGCCAGGCGGGGACGAGAGTTTCGAGTTTTGCGTCAATCTCGGTCACGGAACCAAGCGTAGGCGCTCCGCCGGTCCGGCCGCGATGTGTCGCGTTTCGTCCGTGGCTGCGTCGTGGCCGCTCGCCCGGTTCCCCGCGCCCCTCGGGTGCGCCGCCGGCGAGGGCGCCGATCAGGTGGCCGTGGCTTCCTTGAGGGGGCGGGAGGGGTCGGCGAGGGCCTCCGGGTCCATCCGGCGGGCCGCCTCGATCAGCCGCCGTCCCTGGGCCAGATCACGCGGGCGGCCCACGGCCAGGAGGGCGACCAGGTGGTCCTCGCGCAGCCAGCACACCGACCAGGCCGGGCTCGCCGGATCGCCGCGCCACACCATCCGGTCGGCCGTGGCGTGGTGGCCCACGTACTGCACGAACCGGCCGAACTGCTCGGACCAGAAGTACGGCACCGGGTCGTAGACCGGCGTCTCGTCGCCCACGATGTGCGCGGCGACCGTGCGCGGGCCCTGCAGGGCGTTGTCCCAGTGGTGGATCAGCAGCCGGGCGCCGTAGCGGGCCGAGGGGAACGAGGCGCAGTCGCCGACCGCGTACACGTCCTCGGCGCTGGTGCGCAGGTGCGCGTCGGCCACGATCGCGCCGTCCGGGCCCAGCTCGATCCCGGAGCCGGCCAGCCAGCCGGTGGCGGGGCGCGCGCCGATGCCGACCACGACGGCGTCCGCGGGCAGCCGTGAGCCGTCGGTGAGCACCACCGCGCCGGGTTCGACGCGCTCCACGCGCGCGGCGGTGCGCAGCTCGGCTCCGCTGTCGGCGTACCAGGTGGCCATCGGGGCGGCGACCTCGGCGGGCAGCGCGCCCGGCAGCGGCCGGTCGGCGGCCTCGACGACCGTCACCGCGCAGCCCGCCTCGCGGGCCGCCGTGGCGAACTCGGCGCCGATCCAGCCGGCGCCGACGACCACGATGTCGTGCTGCCGGGCGAGCACGGGCCGCAGCCGCTCGGCGTCGTCCAGGGTGCGCAGCAGGTGCACGCCGGGGACGCCCTCGGCGCCGGGGAGCATGAGCGGTTCGGCGCCGGTGGCGAGGACCAGGACGTCGTACGGGACGGGTCCGGCCTCGGTGTCCAGCTCGTGCTCGGCGGGGCGCACGCCCAGCGCCTCGCAGCCCAGCCGCAGGTCGATGCCGAGGGACTCGAAGTCGACCTCGAAGGCGGAACCCTCGGACCTGCCGAGCAGCACCGCCTTGGACAGCGGCGGCCGGTCGTACGGCTGGTGGGGTTCGGCGCCGACGACGGTCACCGTGCCCTTGAAGCCCTGTTCCCGCAGGGCGACCGCGGTCTGCACCCCGGCCATGCCCGCGCCGACGACGACCACGCGCCGCTCCTGGGACGTTCCCTCTTGCGCTGTCTGCTCGCTCACCCGATCACCATAGCCACCCGATCGACATAGTCACCTGACGCGCCGCCAGTCTCCGGGCGTGGCCCGCGGGCGGAAAGGTCCTGGTCAGGGTTTCCCTTACGGGTGCCGGACGGCGCGGGCTAGGGTCTTTCTTCCGGATCAGGCCGGCTCCGGTCTGCGGTGCCTTCTGGCCTACCCGAGCGGGGTCTGGTGCGTGCAGCTGCAAGGCGGAGGAGGGAGCCGACGCGGCGCGTCGGCGACCGACGACAACGCCGCAGATGGGCGTGCCAGACCCCGCGACCCCGGCAAGATCCGGAAGAGAGGCCCTAAGCTGCGGCCGTACACGCACTCGCGGGAGCCCGGACGCACCGGGCTGAGAGGGAGGCTGGACGGCCTCCGACCGTACGAACCTGATCCGGGTCATGCCGGCGAAGGGAGGGGCTGGACGCCCATGCAGTCACGTACGTGCGACGTCCTCGTCATCGGGGGCGGGATCATCGGCCTGGTCACGGCCTGGCGTGCCGCGCAGCGCGGGCTCGCCACCGCCGTGGTGGACCCGGAGCCCGGCGGCGGGGCCGCGCGGGTCGCGGCGGGGATGCTGGCCGCGGTCACCGAACTGCACTACGGCGAGGAGACGCTGCTCGCCCTCGGCCTGGCCTCGGCCCGCCGTTACCCGGACTTCGCGGCGGAACTGACCGAGCTGACGGGCCAGGACCTCGGCTACCGCCGCTGCGGCACCCTCGCGGTCGCGCTGGACGCCGACGACCGTGCCCACCTGCGCGAACTGCACGCGCTCCAGCGCCGCTGCGGCCTGGAGTCGGAGTGGCTGTCCGGGCGGGAGTGCCGGCGCCTGGAGCCGATGCTGGCGCCCGGGGTGCGCGGCGGGGTACGGGCCGACGGCGACCACCAGATCGACCCGAGGCGGCTGGCGTCGGCCCTGGTGACGGCGTGCGAGCGGGCCGGGGTGGTGTTCCACCGGTCGTGGGCCGGGCGCCTCGACGTCGTGGGGGACCGGGCGACCGGCGTCACCACGGCGGACGGCATCACGCTGGGCGCGGACCGGGTGGTCCTCGCGGGCGGAAGCCTCAGCGGGCGCCTGGCGGGCGTTCCGGAGGCGGTACGGCCTCCCGTGCGGCCGGTGAAGGGGCAGGTGCTGCGGCTGTCCGTGCCGCCCCGGTACGCCCCCTTCCTGAGCCGTACCGTGCGGGCCGTGGTGCGCGGTGGTCACGTCTACCTGGTGCCCCGGGAGAACGGCGAGCTGGTCGTCGGGGCGACCAGCGAGGAGCTGGGCTGGGACACGACGGTGACCGCGGGCGGGGTGTACGAGCTGCTGCGCGACGCCCACGAGCTGGTCCCGGGCATCACCGAGCTGCCGCTGACCGAGACCCGGGCCGGGCTGCGCCCCGGCTCCCCCGACAACGCTCCGCTGCTCGGCCCGTCCGGTCTGGACGGACTGCTGACGGCGACCGGGCACCACCGCAACGGCGTGCTGCTCGCACCGGTCACCGGGGACGTCATGGCGCATGTGCTGGTCCACGGCGAGCTGCCGGAGGAAGGCCGCCCCTTCACCCCCGGCCGCTTCGGCGCGGTGAGCGCCGTGGACGCCGTGAGCGCCGTGGACACAGCGGACGCAGTGGACGCAGTGGACGCAGTGGACGCCGTACGGACGGAGCAGCGCGCGTGAACATCTCTGTCAACGGGGAGCGCCGGGAGATCGTCCCGGGCACCGCTCTGGACGTCCTCGTGCGGTCGCTCACCGCGGCGCCCTCCGGAGTGGCCGCGGCCGTCAACGAGACCGTCGTCCCGCGCGCGCGGTGGGCGATCACGGCCCTCGCCGAGGGCGACCGGGTCGAGATCCTCACCGCCGTCCAGGGAGGCTGACTCATGACCGACGTCCCCTCGACCGGTGATCCCCTCGTCCTCGGCGGTGTGTCCCTCGGCTCCCGGCTGATCATGGGCACGGGCGGCGCACCGAGCCTGGACGTGCTGGAGCGGGCGCTGGTCGCCTCCGGCACCACGCTGACCACCGTGGCGATGCGGCGGGTGAACCCGTCCGCGCACGGCTCGGTGCTGTCGGTGCTGGAGAGGCTGGGCATCCGCGTGCTGCCGAACACGGCCGGCTGTTTCACCGCCGGAGAGGCCGTGCTGACCGCCCGGCTGGCCCGGGAGGCGCTCGGCACCGACCTGGTCAAGCTGGAGGTCGTCGCCGACGAGCGGACGCTGCTGCCGGACCCGGTGGAGCTGCTGGAGGCGGCGGAGACGCTGGTCGACGACGGGTTCACGGTGCTGCCGTACACCAACGACGACCCGGTGCTCGCGCGGAAGCTGGAGGACGTGGGCTGCACGGCGGTGATGCCGCTGGGCTCGCCGATCGGCTCCGGGCTCGGCATCCGCAACCCGCACAACTTCCAGCTGATCGTGGAGCACGCGCGCGTGCCGGTGATCCTGGACGCGGGGGCGGGGACGGCGTCGGACGTGGCACTGGCGATGGAGCTGGGGTGCGCGGGTGTGATGCTCGCCTCGGCGGTGACGCGGGCGCAGCGGCCGGAGCTCATGGCCGCGGCGATGCGGCACGCGGTGGCGGCGGGCCGCCTGGCCGGGCTGGCGGGGCGCATCCCGCGCCGGTACTTCGCCGAGGCCTCCTCCCCCACCGAGGGACTCGCCCGCCTGGACCCCGAGCGGCCCGCGTTCTAGGCCGGACACGCTGGGAATTCCGGCTGCCGGACCGGTGCCGGCACGGTCACAGGTCTGCTGCATTACGTCCCGGGGGCCCGCAGGGGGGCGGGGCTGTCTGCGGCCCCTCGTAGACTCGCCTGCGTGGATACGACCCTTCAGGACCCCCTCGTCGGGCAAGTGCTCGACGGCCGCTATCGCGTCGAGGCGCGGATCGCCGTCGGCGGGATGGCCACGGTCTACCGGGCCCTGGACACCCGCCTGGACCGCGTCCTCGCGCTCAAGGTGATGCACCCGGCGCTGGCCGCCGACGGGTCGTTCGTGGAGCGGTTCATCCGGGAGGCCAAGTCGGTCGCCCGGCTCGCCCACCCCAACGTGGTGCAGGTCTTCGACCAGGGCACCGACCGGTCGTACGTGTACCTGGCGATGGAGTACGTAGCCGGATGCACCCTGCGGGACGTGCTGCGCGAGCGCGGCGCGCTGCGGCCGCGGGCCGCGCTGGACATCCTCGAGCCCGTGCTGGCCGCGCTCGGCGCCGCGCACCGGGCCGGGTTCGTGCACCGGGACATGAAGCCCGAGAACGTGCTGATAGGGGACGACGGCCGGGTCAAGGTCGCCGACTTCGGGCTGGTGCGGTCCGTGGACACCGTGACCAGCACCACGGGAGCCGTCCTCGGGACGGTGTCGTACCTCGCGCCCGAGCAGATCGAGCAGGGCACCGCCGACCCGCGCGTCGACGTGTACGCCTGCGGTGTCGTCCTGTACGAGATGCTGACCGGCGCCAGGCCGCACACCGGGGACTCTCCCGCCCAGGTGCTCTACAAGCACCTCCACGAGGACGTGCCGCCGCCCTCGGCGCTGGTGCCGGGGCTGGCGTACGAGCTGGACGAGCTGGTCGCCTCCGCCACCGCGCGCACGCCGGACGTCCGGCCGCAGGACGCGGCGGCGCTTCTCGGCGGCGTGCTGGAGACCCGTGCGGCGCTGAGCGACGGGCAGCTGGACGCGCTGCCGCCGCGGGCGCTGTCCGCCGGGCACGACAACGCCGAGGACCGTACGAGCGTGATCCCGCGCTCGCTGACGGTGCCCCGGCCGCTGCCGGTCGACGGGGACGGGCCGGACGGCCGGGGCGTGCAGCGCACCAGCCGGTTCCGGACTCCCCCGCTGGAGCCCCTGGAGCCCCGGCGGTCCTCCAGGGGCCGGCGGCTGGTGCTGACGGCCGTGGCCGCCGTGCTGGCGGTGCTCGGCGTGGGCGCCGGGGTCTGGTACATCAACGCCGGCCAGTTCACCAAGGTGCCGCCGCTGCTGTCGCGCACCGAGGCGCAGGCCGAGCAGCGGCTCAAGACGGCCGGTCTCGACGTCCGGCAGGTCAAGCGCGCCTACAGCGACACCGCCGAGCGCGGCACGGTCATCGGCTCCGAGCCCGCGTCCGGCGCCCGGATCCGGGACCACGCCTCCGTGACACTGACCGTGTCGCTCGGGCCGGAGACGGTGCGCGTGCCGGCGCTGCGGGACCTGCCGCTGGACAAGGCGCGCGCCCATCTGAAGGCGGACGGGCTGGAGCCCGGCATGGTCACCCGCGCGTTCAGCGACGACGTCGCCCGGGGCGCGGTGATCGGTACGGATCCCGGGGCGGGCACCGAGCGGCACGCGGGCTCGGCGATCGCGCTCGTCGTCAGCAAGGGCAGCCCGGTCGACGTCCCGGACGTCACCGACGAGGACCTGGACACGGCCCGGCAGGACCTGGTGGACGCCGGGCTGAAGGTGAAGGTCGCCCCCGAGCGGGTCAACTCCGACTACGACAGGGGCCAGGTCGCCCTGCAGACCCCGGACGAGGGCAGCCGGGCCGCCGAGGGCGACACCGTGACGCTGACGCTGTCCAAGGGCCCGGAGATGGTCAAGGTGCCCGACGTGACCGGATCGCACGTGGACGACGCGAAGAGGCGGCTGGAGCGCGCCGGCTTCGAGGTCGAGGAGGACCGCGGGCTGCTCGGCCTGTTCGGTGACACCGTGAAGAGTCAGTCGGTGACGGGCGGGGACCGGGCGCCCAAGGGGTCGGTCATCAAGCTCACCATCCGGTGACAGGGGTCACCGGGGAGCGCGGCCTGGCGGACGGAGCGGGCGTGACACCCTGAACGGGTGACAAGCCAGCAGTCCCCCTCCCCCACTCCTCCCGCCACCACCACCGCCGCCGTCTCCGGCGCCCCGGCGGCCGGACGCGCCCGCAACCCCGTCGGCGGCCACGTGCCCGTGGCGGGCGGGCTGCACGCGGTGGGGCTGTCGTACGCCCGTGAGCTGAAGGCGGAGACCGTACAGGTCTTCGTCGCCAACCCGCGCGGGTGGGCCACCCCGGCCGGTAACCCGAAGCAGGACGAGGCGTTCCGCCAGGCGTGCGCCGAGGAGTCGGTCCCGGCGTACGTGCACGCCCCCTATCTGATCAACTTCGGCTCGCACACCGAGGCGACCGTGGAGAAGTCGGTGGAGTCGCTGCGGCACTCGCTGCGGCGCGCGCGGGAGATCGGCGCGCTCGGTGTGGTCGTGCACACCGGCAGCGCGACCGGCGGCCGGGAGCGGGAGGTGGCGCTGCGGCAGGTGCGCACGCACATGCTGCCGCTGCTGGACGAGCTGACCCATGACGACGACCCGTTCCTGCTGCTGGAGTCGACCGCCGGGCAGGGCGCCTCGCTGTGTTCGCGCACCTGGGACTTCGGGCCGTACTTCGAGGCGCTGGACGCCCACCCGAAGCTGGGCGTCTGCCTGGACACCTGCCACATCTTCGCCGCCGGGCACGATCTGACCGGCCCCGACGGCATGCACCGGACCCTGGACCTGCTGGTGGACACGGTCGGCGAGGGCCGGCTGAAGCTGATCCACGCCAACGACTCCAAGGACGTGGCGGGCGCGCACAAGGACCGGCACGAGAACATCGGCGCCGGGCACATCGGCGAGGACCCCTTCCGCGCGCTGATGACCCATCCGGCGACGGCGGGCGTCCCGCTGGTCATCGAGACCCCGGGCGGCAGGGAAGGGCACGCGGCGGACGTGGAACGGCTGAAGAAGCTCCGGGACGGCTGAGGCCCGCGAGGGGGCGGCCGCGGGAGGTCAGAGCTCGGGGCCGTCCCCGGGGACCTCCTGGTAGGAGTAGCGCTGTTCCTTCCAGGGGTCGCCGATGTTGTGGTAGCCGCGCTCCTCCCAGAAGCCGCGGCGGTCGGCGGTCATGTACTCCACGCCGCGCACCCACTTGGGGCCCTTCCAGGCGTACAGATGGGGGACGACGAGGCGCACCGGGAAGCCGTGCTCGGCGGTGAGGAGTTCGCCGTCCTTGTGGGTGGCGAAGACCGTGTCGTCGGAGGCGAAGTCCGACAGGCGCAGATTCGCGCTGAAGCCGTACTCGGCCCACACCATCACATGGGTGACATCCGGCGCGGGCGGCGCCAGGTCCAGGACCGCCCGGGCGGGGACCCCGCCCCACTCCGCGCCGAGCATGCTGAACTTCGTCACGCAGTGCAGATCGGCCACCACGGTGGTGTACGGCAGGGCCGTGAACTCCTCGTGGTTCCAGGTGCGCCTGCCGGCGTCGGCGGTGGCGCCGAAGACCCCGAATTCCCAGCGTTCCGGCCGGAATTTCGGCACGGGGCCGTAGTGCATGACAGGCCAGCCGCGCTGGAGCCGCTGTCCCGGTGGAAGTTCGGACCCCACTCCCGCTCCCGACACTCGCTCCACCGGCTGACCCATGTCTCCATCCTGACAGACCCCGGGCGGTGCCCTCGACCACCCACCCACCAAACGGACAACTGCTACGAAGTCAGCACGTACTTACTAAGCGCGCACTTACTGGACGATCTTCTCCACCGGTGCAATCATGCCGCCGCATACCTCACCCGTCCCTCCGTGTGGAAGGAGCCGCTGCGATGCAGGGCGACCCCGAGGTCATCGAGTTCCTCAACGAGCAGCTCACCGGCGAGCTGACCGCGATCAACCAGTACTTCCTGCACGCGAAGATGCAGGAGAACTTCGGCTGGACGAAGCTCGCGAAGTACACGCGGCACGAGTCGTTCGACGAGATGAAGCACGCCGAGGTGCTCACCGACCGGATCCTGTTCCTGGACGGGCTGCCCAACTACCAGCGGCTGTTCCATGTGCGGGTGGGACAGACGGTCAAGGAGATGTTCGAGGCCGACCGGCAGGTCGAGGTGGAGGCGATCGACCGGCTCACGCGCGGCGCGAAGGTGATGCGCGAGAAGGGCGACATCACGTCCGCCAACATCTTCGAGGACATCCTCGCCGACGAGGAGCACCACATCGACTACCTGGACACCCAGCTGGAGCTGGTGGACAAGCTCGGCGAGGCGCTCTACCTCGCGCAGCTGATCGAGCAGCCGGAGAGCTAGGCCGCTTCCGGAATCCCCGGCACTCCCGGAAGCGCCGACGCGCCCGGGATCTCGGCCAGGACCGGCTTGCCCTGGTCGGCCAGCTCGCGGCGGGGGCAGGCGCCCCGGCCGAGGATGGCCTGGATCCGGCGCACGCACGAACCGCAGTCCGTACCGGCCTTGCAGGCGGAGGCTATCTGGCGGGGGGTGCAGGCACCGTCCTCCGCGTGCTTCTTCACCTGCTGCTCGGTGATGCCGAAGCAACTGCAGACGTACACGCGGTTCACCTCCCGACCGGATCGCTGTCTCCGACTGCCGCCTCGGTGTCAGTGAGGCAAACCTAACCTTACTCACCGGCCGGGAAGCACGACAGCGGAAGGGGCGCGGATCCCATGTGATCCGCGCCCCAATTCGTCCGCACGGCCCGTCCCCGGGCCGGACCGTCACTGGTCCCGGTACATCTCCGCGACGAGGAACGCCAGGTCGAGCGACTGGCTGCGGTTCAGGCGCGGGTCGCAGGCCGTCTCGTAGCGCTGGTGCAGGTCGTCGACGAAGATCTCGTCGCCGCCGCCCACACACTCGGTGACGTCGTCGCCGGTCAGCTCCACGTGGATGCCGCCCGGGTGGGTGCCGAGCTCCTTGTGGACCTCGAAGAAGCCCTTGACCTCGTCGAGCACGTCGTCGAAGCGGCGGGTCTTGTGGCCGGAGGCCGCCTCGAAGGTGTTGCCGTGCATCGGGTCGGTCACCCAGGCCACCGTCGCACCGGACGCCGTGACCTTCTCGACCAGCTCGGGGAGCTTGTCGCGGATCTTGTCGGCGCCCATGCGGACGATGAACGTCAGCCGGCCCGGCTCCCGCTCGGGGTCGAGGCGCTCGATGTACTCCAGCGCCTGCTCGGCCGTGGTGGTCGGGCCGAGCTTGATGCCGATCGGGTTGCGGATCTTCGAGGCGAACTCGATGTGCGCGCCGTCCATCTGCCGGGTGCGCTCACCGATCCACACCATGTGGCCGGACGTGTCGTACAGCTTGCCGGTGCGGGAGTCGACCCTGGTCAGGGCGGTCTCGTAGTCGAGCAGCAGCGCCTCGTGCGAGGCGTAGAACTCGACCGTCTTGAACTCCTCCGGCTCGGCGCCGCAGGCCCGCATGAAGTTCAGCGCGTTGTCGATCTCGCGGGCGAGCTGCTCGTAGCGCTGGCCCGACGGGGACGACTTCACGAAGTCCTGGTTCCAGGCGTGCACCTGGCGCAGGTCGGCGTAGCCGCCGGTGGTGAAGGCGCGCACCAGGTTCAGCGTCGAGGCGGAGGCGTTGTACATCCGCTTCAGCCGCTGCGGGTCCGGGACGCGGGTCGCCTCGGTGAAGTCGAAGCCGTTGACGGAGTCGCCCCGGTACGTCGGAAGGGTGACGCCGTCGCGGGTCTCGGTCGGCTTGGAGCGCGGCTTGGAGTACTGGCCGGCGATGCGGCCGACCTTCACGACCGGCACGGAGGCGGCGTAGGTCAGGACGGCGCCCATCTGGAGCAGCGTCTTGAGCTTGGCGCGGATCTGGTCCGCGCCCACGCCGTCGAAGGACTCCGCGCAGTCGCCGCCCTGGAGCAGGAACGCCTCCCCCTTGGCGACGGCCGCCAGGCGGGCACGCAGCTGGTCGCACTCGCCGGCGAAGACGAGGGGCGGATACGACTCGAGGTCCGCGATCACTTCGCGCAGAGCCTCGGCATCCGGGTACTCGGGCTGCTGCGCCGCGGGCAGGTCTCGCCAGGTCGCCTTGGCGGCGACGGCGTGGGAATCAGCGTTCACGGTCACCCTGTAAACATTACGGGGTCGTGTCGGATGGTCTGCCCCACTGCCCGGCTGATGAGACGCGGCGTCCACCGGATGACCGCGCCGGCATCCGGTAGGGTTCGGGGCATGTTCGCGCTTTCGATCCAGAACTGGTGGTGGACCGCTTCTCCGGCGGCCCGCTGACTGCGCGTACTCGAAAGACTTCGCGAAGGCCGCCCGAGGGGCGGCCTTCGGCGTGTCCGGGGTCGTTCCTCACCGACATCGACGGAAAGAGGAACCATGGACCTGGCACGACTGGCGTACGAGACCCGTCCCTTCGCCCTGCTCCGCCGCCGCACCCCGGGCCGTGACCAGGACACGGTGGAGGTGCTGATCGGCCCGGTCAGCGCCCGCGACCGGCTCGCCGACCTGCCCGACGAGGGCCTGGCCCTGGTGCCGTTCCGGCAGATCCGCGAGCGCGGCTTCGACGTCCGCGACGACGGCACGCCGCTGCTCGTACTCACGCCCGAGGAGTCGTACGAGGTCCCGCTCGACGAAGCCCTGCGGTCGCTGCCCGGCCACGCGGTGCGGGTCGAGGGCGGCGGGTTCGACGTCAGTGACGAGGAGTACGGCGAGACCGTCGGGCGGGTGCTGCGGGAGGAGATCGGCCGGGGCGAGGGCGCGAACTTCGTGATCCGGCGGACGTACGAGGGCGAGATCCCCGGCTTCGGGCGCGCGGACGCGCTCGCGCTGTTCCGGCGGCTGCTGGAGGGCGAGCGGGGCGCGTACTGGACCTTCGTCGTGCACACCGGAGACCGGGAGGAGCCCGAAGGACCTTCCTCGGAAGGGCGGCTGGAGACGGGTGGGCGGACGCTGGTCGGCGCCAGTCCCGAGGTGCATGTGCGCATGGCCGGCGGCACGGTCGTCATGAACCCGATCAGCGGCACGTACCGCTACCCGGCCGAGGGCCCGACGCCCGAGCACCTGCTGGACTTCCTCGCCGACGGCAAGGAGATCGAGGAGCTCTCCATGGTCGTCGACGAGGAACTGAAGATGATGTGCACCGTCGGCGACAGGGGCGGCGTGGTCGTCGGACCGCGGCTGAAGGAGATGGCACACCTCGCGCACACCGAGTACGAGCTGCGCGGGAAGTCCTCCCTGGACGTGCGGGAGGTGCTGAGGGAGACCATGTTCGCGGCGACGGTCACCGGGTCGCCGGTGCAGAACGCGTGCCGGGTCATCGAGCGGTACGAGAGCGGCGGGCGCGGTTACTACGCGGGCGCGCTGGCGCTGCTCGGGCGGGACGCCGGGGGCGCCCAGACCCTGGACTCCCCCATCCTGATCCGCACCGCCGACATCTCGGCTGGGGGCACCTCCCGCTCGAGCGAAGCCGAGAGTGGGGGAGGACGGCTGCGGGTGCCGGTCGGCGCGACGCTCGTCCGCGGCTCGGACCCGGCGCACGAGGTCGCGGAGACGCACGCGAAGGCGGCGGGGGTGCTGGCGGCGCTGGGCGTGCGGCCCGCCCGCCCGCGCGCGGAGCGGGACCTGCCCGGGCTGGCCGTAGATCCCCGGGTGCGGGCGGCTCTCGACGGGCGGCGCTCGTCGCTGGCGCCGTTCTGGCTGCGGATGCAGGAGCGGGCGCGGTCCCTTGAGGAGCACGCCCTGGTCGTCGACGCCGAGGACACCTTCACCGCGATGCTGGCGCACGTCCTGCGGTCGGGCGGGCTCGACGTGACCGTCCGGCGGTACGACGAGCCCGGGCTGCGGGAGGCGGTGCTCGCGCACGAGGGGCCGGTCGTCCTCGGTCCCGGCCCCGGTGACCCCCGCGACCTCGACGACCCCAAGATGCGGTTCCTGCGGGGCCTCACCGCCGAGGCGCTGCGGACACACCAGCACGGCGTGCTCGGCGTGTGTCTGGGGCACGAGCTGATCGCGGCGGAGCTGGGCCTTCGGCTCGTGCGCAAGGAGGTGCCGTACCAGGGCGCACAGACGGAGGTCGACCTGTTCGGGCGGGGTGAGACCGTCGGCTTCTACAACAGCTTCGTGGCGAGCTGCGACGACGAGGAGGCGGCCGAACTGGCCGCGCACGGCGTCGAGGTGAGCCGGGCCGCGAACGGCGAGGTGCACGCGATCCGGGGCCCGGGGTTCGGCGGAGTGCAGTTCCACCCGGAGTCGGTGCTGACGCTGAACGGGGCGGAGATCGTGCGGGAGCTGCTCGTCCAGCTGCGCCGCACGACCGTGTGACCGCCCGGGGGGCCGTCGGCCGGAGGCCTCAGCCGAAGAACACCCCGACCTCCTCGTACAGCGCTGGGTCGACGGTCTTCAGCTTGGCCGTCGCCTCGGCGATCGGGACGCGGACGATGTCGGTGCCGCGCAGGGCGACCATCTTGCCGAAGTCGCCGTCGCGGACGCAGTCGATGGCGTGCAGGCCGAAGCGGGTGGCGAGCCAGCGGTCGAAGGCGCTCGGGGTGCCGCCGCGCTGGATGTGCCCGAGCACCGTGGTGCGGGCCTCCTTGCCGGTGCGCTTCTGGATCTCCTTGGCCAGCCACTCGCCGACGCCGGACAGCCGCACGTGCCCGAAGGAGTCGAGCGACTCGTCCTTGAGGACCATGTCGCCGTCCTTCGGCATGGCACCCTCGGCGACGACGACGATCGGCGCGTACGACGCCTTGAAACGGGAGGCGATCCAGGCGCACACCTGGTCGACGTCGAAGCGCTGCTCGGGGATGAGGATGACGTTGGCGCCACCGGCGAGGCCGGAGTGCAGGGCGATCCAGCCGGCGTGCCGGCCCATCACCTCGCAGACCAGGACCCGCATGTGGGACTCGGCGGTGGTGTGCAGCCGGTCGATGGCCTCGGTGGCGATGCCGACGGCGGTGTCGAAGCCGAAGGTGTAGTCGGTGGCGGACAGGTCGTTGTCGATGGTCTTGGGCACGCCGACGCAGGGCACCCCGTACTCGTCGGAGAGCCGGGCGGCCACGCCCAGGGTGTCCTCGCCGCCGATCGCGACGAGGGCCTCGACCTCCTGCTTGGCGAGGTTCTCCTTGATACGGCGGATGCCGTCCTCCACCTTGAGGGGGTTGGTCCGCGAGGAGCCGAGGATGGTGCCGCCGCGGGGCAGGATGCCGCGCACCGCGGGGATGTCGAGGCGGATGGCGTCGCCTTCGAGAGGGCCGCGCCACCCGTCCCGGAAGCCGACGAAGTCGTAGCCGTACTCCTGCACGCCCTTGCGGACGACGCCCCGGATCACCGCGTTGAGCCCGGGGCAGTCGCCGCCTCCGGTCAGTACTCCGACCCGCATGGATATGTCCCTTCGCAGCGATGGCCTGACGCTGAGTCACGGTAGTGGTGATGCGCGTCACACGGCGAGAGGCGGGAAGGGTGATTCCGGTGAATTGTCGGGAAGCGGCTTGACCAGCCGGTTCACACGTCGTCGAGGCCCCGCTCGAGCGCGTAGCGCACCAGCTCCACCCTGTTGTGCAGCTGGAGCTTGCCGAGGGTGTTCTGGACGTGGTTCTGGACCGTGCGATGGGAGATGACCAGGCGCTCGGCGATCTGCTTGTAGCTCAGTCCCTTGGCGACCAGCCGCAGCACCTCGGTCTCCCGGTCCGTCAGCCGGGGCGCGCCGGGCGCGTCGGTGTCCGGGGCGGGGGCTGGCTCGGAGGCCAGGCGGCGGTACTCGCCCAGGACCAGTCCGGCGAGGCCCGGCGTGAAGACCGGATCGCCGACGGCGGTACGGCGCACCGCGTCCAGGAGTTCGCCGGTGGACGCCGACTTCAGCAGGTACCCGGTCGCGCCGGACTTCACGGCCTCCAGGACGTCGGCGTGCTCACCGCTGGCGGACAGCACGAGGACGCGCAGGGCCGGGTTGTGGGCCACGAGTTCCTTGCACACCTGGACGCCGGGCTTGGCGGGCAGGTTGAGGTCCAGGACGAGGACGTCGGGGGCGACCGCCTTGGCGCGGCGGACCGCCTGCTCGCCGTCGCCGGCGGTGGCGACCACCTCGAAACCGGACTCGGCCAGGTCCCGGGCGACCGCGTCCCGCCACATGGGATGGTCGTCGACCACCATGACCCTGATCGGGTCCCGCTGCTGTGTCATCGCTTCTCCGCCTTCCCCCGCGCCCCCACGGCGCCCTTCGGTACCTTCAACTCGACTTCCGTCCCCTGCCCGGGCACCGAGACCAGCTCGGCGCTGCCCCCCAGGTCGCGCAGCCGCCCCCGGATCGACTGGGACACCCCGAGCCGGCCCTCACCCTCGGCCTGGGCGAGCCGGCCCTCGGGGATGCCGGGGCCGTCGTCCCGGACGGTGACGACGATCTCGCCGGGCTCGTCCTCGACCAGGATCCAGGCGCGTGCTTCCGCACCCGCGTGCGCGCGCACGTTGTCCAGGGCGGCCCCCACGGCTGCGGCCAGTTCCCGCGCCGCGGCCGGCGGCAGCGGCACCGGGGCGCCGGGCTCGGCGAGGCCGACCCGGGCGCTCGCGTACGGGGCGAGCAGGGTGCGCAGATCGAGCGGGCCGTCCTCGTCCGGTTCCTCGACCGCGTGGACCAGCGCGCCGTCGGCCAGGTCCCGCGAGACCCGGGAGACCGGCACCAGCCCGCCGGAGACCAGCGTGCGCAGCGCGACCTCCTGCTCCCCGGCGAGCCGCCCCAGCTCGGCCGCCTCACCGCCACTCACCGCGCCCCGCCGCTGCACCATCGCCAGCACCTGGAGCACGCCGTCGTGGATGTCCCGGGCCAGCCGCTCCCGCTCGCGGGTGGCGGCCTCGATCTCCAGGGCGCGGGCGAGGGTGCGCTCGGAGGCGCGGGCGACCTCCACGACGTAGCCGATGGCGATGGCCGCGACCCAGACCAGGACCACGTTGTGCACGGTGTCCCGGGCCGGGCTGCCTCGCTCGACCAGGTTGGCGGCGGCGACGGGCGTGGAGGCGAGGGCGGCCCAGCGCCAGCCGCCCTTGAGGGCGAAGGCGAGGACCGAGCCGGCCGTCCATATCGACGGCAGGGTCGGGCCGCCGCCCGCGATCCGCTCGTGGTTGTCGGCGAGCGGGGTGAGCAGGATGCCCGTGAGGGCGATGACCAGGTCGACGGCGAGGAAACGCCGGGTGCAGCGGGCCGCGCTCGCCACTCTGGGCAGGGTGGCGAGGGTCCAGACGGCCAGGACCGCGAAGTAGGCCAGGGCGACCCAGGGGCGCACGAAGCGGGTGTACGCGCTGGCGGCCAGGCCGATGGCGTACAGCATCGCCAGGACGCGGTAGCCGGACAGGGCACGCCACAGGGGCAGCTCGACCGACATCCTCATGACCCGCTCGCGCTTGGGCACGCCCCCGCCCCCCCGATCCCCCGGCCCCCGCCGGTCCGTCCCGCTAGCCCTCGGTGCCGTGCGCCTGCCCGGCCTGCCCGGCCTCCTTGGCCTGCTCGGCCTCCTTGGCCTGCTCGGCCTCCTTGGCCGCTTTCGCGGCCTCCGCGATCTGCCGCTTGGCGACGGTCGCGTAGACGTCGACGTACTCCTGCCCGGAGAGCTTCATGATCTCGTACATGACCTCGTCGGTCACCGCGCGCAGCACGAACCGGTCCTGGTCCATGCCGTGGTAGCGGCTGAAGTCGAGCGGCTTGCCGATACGGATGCCGGGCCGCATCAGCTTGGGCATCACCCGGCCGGGAGGCTGGATCTTCTCGGTGTCGATCATCGCGACCGGAATGACCGGCGCGCCGGTGGCGAGCGCCACGCGCGCGAGGCCGCCGGGCTTGCCCCGGTACAGGCGGCCGTCGGGCGAGCGGGTGCCCTCGGGGTAGATGCCGAACAGTTCTCCGCGCCTGAGCACCTCTATGCCGCTCTTGATGGCCGCCTCGCCGGCGCCGCGCGCCCCGGAGCGGTCCACCGGGAGCTGCCCGACGCCCTTGAAGAAGGCCGCGGTCAGGCGGCCCTTCACGCCCGGAGTGGTGAAGTACTCGGCCTTCGCGATGAAGGTGACCTTGCGGTCGAGCATGGTGGGCAGGAAGAACGAGTCCGAGAAGGACAGGTGATTGCTCGCCAGGATGGCGGGGCCTTCGTCCGGAATGTTCTCCAGACCCTCCACCCAGGGCCTGAAGGCGAGCTTCAGCGGTCCCCCGATGGCGACCTTCATCGTGCCGTACAACACCCGTGTGCCTCCCGTTTCCGTCGGTCAGACCTTAACCCGGTCCGCGGCCAATGACGCCGACGACCCTGGTCGGTGTCAGTGCGGTCGCGTACGGTGAGGCACATCCGCCAGTTCTTCACGCCTCTTTCAGGAATGGAGTCCGTCAGGTGCCGGTCCTTCCCGGAGCCGAGCCGTACCGCCACGAGGGCGGGGAGGTGGGTGTCCTCCTCTGTCACGGCTTCACCGGCTCGCCTCAGTCACTGCGCCCCTGGGCGGAGCACCACGCCGCGCACGGCCTGACCGTGTCGCTGCCCCTGCTGCCCGGACACGGCACCCGCTGGGAGGACCTCCAGGTCACGGGGTGGCAGGACTGGTACGCGGAGGTGGACCGCGCCCTGCGGCTGCTCTCCGAGCGGTGCTCCCGGGTCTTCGTTGCGGGCCTGTCGATGGGCGGCGCGCTGGCCCTGCGGCTCGCGGCCCGGCACGGCGAGCGGGTCTCCGGGGTGATCGTCGTCAACCCGGCGAACCGGGTGCACGGCCTGTCGGCGTACGCGCTTCCGGTGGCCCGGCACCTCGTCCGGACGACGAAGGGCATCGCCAGCGACATCGCCATGAGCGGCGCGTGGGAACTGGGCTACGACCGGGTGCCGCTGCACGCGGCGCACTCCCTGCGGGTGTTCCTGCGCCGGACGGACGGTGAGCTGCCCCAGGTCACGCAGCCGTTGCTGCTGCTGCGCAGCGCCCAGGACCACGTGGTTCCGGCGGCCGACTCGGCCCGGGTGCTGAGCCGGGTGTCGTCCACGGACGTAACCGAGAGTGTGCTGGAACAGAGCTACCACGTGGCGACGTTGGACCATGACGCGGACCGGATCTTCGAGGAGAGCCTCGCCTTCATCGGCCGGCTCGCACCCAGTGTCGGCAAGGGCAAGGAAGGGACGGCCGCAGTTGGCTGAGCACGGCTCCGACCGCGAGGGCCGCGAGGAACGCGACCCGGACGACCAGGGGGTGCCCTTCGACGAGGACGCCGCCTGGAAGGCGATCGTGGCGGGATACGGCGAGGAGCCGCCGGATCCGCCGGGTGCCCGGCCGTTCCGGCCGGTGGAGGATCTCGCACTGCTGGAGAAGGACCCCCCAGCCAAGGAGGCCACGGGGGTCAAGGGTGCCAAGGGCGTCTCGGGTACCGAGGACACCGCGGACACGGCGGGCACCGCGGGCACCGCGGACACGGAGGCCGCCAAGGACCCCGAGGGTGCCGAGGCTGCCGAGGCTGCCGGGAGCGCGGGCACCGAGGAGCCGAAGCCCGTACGGCCGCTGGGCGGCTCGGTGTCCTTCGCGCCCGGTATCGGCCCGCGGGACCACAGCGCGCCGGAGGCGTCCGAGGACGACTTCGACGAGGACGACGAGGGGCACTTCGTGCCGCCCGAGCCGCCCCCGCTGCCTGCCGCCGACACGACCGCCAGGTTCGCCTGGCTCGGGGTGGTCGGCGGGCCGGTCCTGCTGCTGCTGGCGGTGCTGCTCGGCTGGGAGATGACCTGGTGGCTCACGACCGCCGGCATCGGCGGGTTCCTCGGCGGGTTCGTGACGCTGGTGACGCGGATGCGGACGGACGAGGACGACGACGAGGATCCGGGCCGCGGGGCGGTGGTCTGAGGCAGCGCGCGGCGGGGCCCCGGGAGCCGGGATGCCCTGCCGCGGGGCCGTGACCTGCGAGTCCCTGCCGCGGGGGCCGTGGCCTGCGAATTCCTGGCGCGTCGGGATCTGCGGCACCCCGCCCCGTCGGGAACCGCGGTGTCCTACCGTGCCGGGATTCTGAGGGCGGCGAGGACCGGGAGGTGGTCCGTGGCCGCCTCCAGGTCCCGCCGCGTGACGCCGGGCTGGTCCAGGGGCACCCCGCAGCCGAGGACTTCGATGCCCTTGGTGGCGAAGAGGGCGTCGATGCGCCGGTAGGGGTCGGCGGGGGTCCAGGTGTACTCGCCGCCCCAGGGGGCCGTGGCCCAGCAGTCCTGGAGGCTGTCGGCGAGAAGACGGAAAGTGCGGCCGTCGGGGCTGTCGTTGAGGTCGCCACCGGCCACCGCGTGTTCCACGCCCAGCCCGGCGAGCCGGTCGAGGAGCATCCCGCCCTGCGCGCGGCGCTCGTCCCGCTGGAGGCTGAGGTGGCAGCTGATCACGCCCAGGCGGGCGGCGCCGCCGAACCGTACGACGGCGGTGGCGAGGCCTCTGCGGTGCAGGCCGGGGGTGAGCGGGAGCAGTATGTCCTCGGTCCGCTCGACGGTGGCCCGCAGCGAGCAGAGGATCGCGGGACCCGCGGTGGTGGCCCCGCCGGTGAGGACGACCTGGCCGGAGGCCGCGGCGAGGCGGGTGAGTTTCTTGCGCCAGCGGAAGAAACGGGGCGCTTCCTGGATGAGGACCAGGTCGGGAGCGCAGGCGGTGATCACCCTGGCGAGGGCGTCGGTGTCGTCGCGCATCGAGCGGATGTTGTAGCTCAGGACCCTGATGACCGCGGAACCGTCGGGCTCCGTGCGGGAGTTGGGCAGCAGCTCCATGTGGATCAATGTACGCCCAACAGGTCGGGGCGCGGGGATCGTGCGCGGCTGCCGGTCCGGCGTGGCTGGTCGCGCAGTTCCTCGCGCCCCTGGATGGGCGGCGTGCCCGTGGCTCGCGGAGCGGGCGCTGGGTGCGGCCTACAGGTCGGGGCGCGGGGATCGTGCGCGACTGCCGGTCCGGCGTGGCTGGTCGCGCAGTTCCTCGCGCCCCTGGATGGGCGGCGTGCCCGTGGCTCGCGGAGCGGGCCTGGCCTGGATCACATGATCGGGTCGGGTTCCCTCGCCAGGTCCGCCGCACCCACCAGGCCGGCCTTGTTGCCGAGCTGGGCCGCGATGACGTCAGCCACCGGGCGCCAGTTGCCGCCGACCAGCCAGCGCTTGTAGGACTTGCGGATCGGGTCGAGGACCAGCTCGCCCTCGTCCGAGAGGCCGCCGCCGACGATGAAGGCGGACGGGTCGAAGAGGGAGGCGAGGTCGGCCAGGCCGGCACCGGCCCAGCGGGCCAGCTCGCGGTAGGAGTCCACGGCCACGGGGTCGCCCTGGCGGGCGGCCATGGAGATGTGCTTGCCCTCGATGCCGTCGGGGGTGCCGTCGCCGAGGCCGAGCAGGACCTCGGCGTTCTCCGGGGTGGCGTTGGCGCGCTGCTTGGCGTAGCGGACCAGGGCGCGGCCGGAGGCGTACTGCTCCCAGCAGCCCTGCGAGCCGCAGCCGCACAGCAGGCCGTCCGGGACCATCCGGATGTGGCCGAACTCGGCGGCCACGCCGAAGTGGCCGCGGCGCAGCTTGTTGCCGATGATGATGCCGCCGCCGAGGCCGGTGCCGAGCGTGATGCAGATCACGTTGCGGTGGCCCTTGCCGGCGCCGAACTTGTACTCGCCCCAGGCGGCCGCGTTGGCGTCGTTCTCGACGACGACCGGGAGGCCCACGCGGGCCTCGACCTTCTCCTTCAGCGGTTCCTGGCGCCAGTCGATGTTGGGCGCGAAGTACACCGTGGAGCGCTGCCGGTTCACGTAACCGGCCGCACCGATACCCACGCCGACGATCTCGTGCCCGGCACGCGCGCCCTCCACCGCCGAGGCGATGGCGTCCACGATGCCCTCGGGCGTACTGGGGGTCGGCACCTTGAAGGTCGAGAGGATGTTGCCTTCCTCGTCGACCACGCCGGCCGCGATCTTCGTGCCGCCGATGTCGACGCCGATGGTGAGTCCCATAAATCCCTCAGTTCCGGTCGAGCCCCGCTATGGCCAACCGTACCCGAGGCCCTGTCGGCACAGACCTTCAGTCCAGGTCGATGCGCTCTCCCGGCCCCGTGTCCTCGCCCCGGTCGCGGTGCCGGCCGGGGCGCTCGTCACCCTCGTCCCGCGGGGCGGCGGGGCTGCCGCTCCAGCGGCCTTCCTGTGCCTGGACGGCGGAGCGGTAGGCGGCCAGCAGCTCGCCGCCGGCCGCGGCGAGATGGCCGAAGACGTCCGGGTTGCGCTCTATGACGGGGTCGACGGCGGCCTTCGCCTGCTGGACGACCTGGCGCACCATCTGCTGGGCGGCGGGTCCGGCCACGGCTCCGAGGAGCGGGGACTGGAGGCCGGACAGCTTGTCCGCCACCGTGTCCACGAGCCTCTTCAGTTCCTCGGCCGCCGAGCCGGGGGGCGGCCCGTAGACGGTACGGCGGCGGGCCTTCTCCTCGGCGAGGTCCTCGGCGCAGGCCGTGGCCCAGGCGTCGGCGTCGGCCGCCCGTGCCTGATCCTGGTCTTCCTCGTAGGGGCCGGATGCGGGGCGCTCTTCGCTCATGGCGGACTCCTGACTACGGTTCGCACCTCCGACGTTACCCGAACGGGGGTACGCGGTTCACCGTCCGCGGGTGGGCCACAGCGCGGGGTCCGGGGCGAAGCGGACGCGCAGCTCGCCCTCCAGCAGTCCGGCGCCGGCGACGGTGCAGCGGCGCAGGGCGGAGGGGAGCGGGACGATCCGGTGGAAGGGGCCGGCGGTGATCACCAGTTCGTCGCCGCGCCGCACCAGGTCGAGGTCGTCCCGTATCGCGCCGGGCAGCGGGATGTGCCAGACGAGCACGCCGTCGTCGGCGAGCCGGTCGGCGACGGGCCACTCGACCGGGTCGGGCGCGGGGTTGACGCCGGGCACCGCGAGGGCGGCGAGGTCGTCGGCGCCGTGCGGGTCGCGGCCGAGGTGCGGGACGGTGTGGACGTCGCGGGACTGCCGCGGGTCCGCCCAGTCGGCCAGGGCCTTGCGCTGCTGGGCGAGGGGTCCGGACAGCCAGGAGTCGGCGGCGGTCTCGGGCAGCACACGGTTGGCGACGAGCGCCTCGGTGCGCAGGCCGCGCAGGGCGAGGCCGAGGGCCGCGGTGCGGACGGCCTCGGTGCCGGCCGGTCCGGGTTCGGCGACCAGGCGTACGGAGGTGTCCCGGTCGGTGAGGACGGCCTCGACGGCGGCCAGTTCGACGTCCCAGCGCGCGGCGGTCTCGTACAGCCACTCGGCGGGCATGGGGACGCCCGCGAGGCGGCCCAGGACGGGGCGCAGGGAGCGGGCCACCTGCCGTTCGGGCGGGAGCAGACGCCGCAGGTAGCGGCGGAGTTCCTCAGGGAGGGCCAGCAGGGCGAGGGCCTGCGGCAGTGCCGGGAGGTCCACGACGAGGAGGTCGTAGCGCTCGGAGAGGGCGGCGTCCCGGAGCGCCCGCAGGAAGGACAGTTCCTCGGCGCCGGGCAGGGGTGTCACTTCCTCGGCGTCGAGCCGGGCGGCGCCCAGCAGTTCGAGGACGTTGGCGGCGCGGCCCTGAAAGGCCGTGAGGTCCTGCTGGAAGCGCTCGACCGCGTCGGGGCGCCAGGCGGTCAGCCGCTCGGCGACCTCGGTGGGCCTCGCTCCCGTCGTGGCCCCCAGCGCCGCGCCCAGCGTGTCGGCGCGATCGGCACTCAGGACGAGCGTGCGAAGGCCCTCGCGGGCCGCGGCCAGCGCGGTGCCGGCGGCCACTGTCGTACGACCGCCGCCGCCCGGGCCCGTGATCAGGATGGTGCGCATGAGGGTGAACGGTAACGGAGGACGGACGCACGGGCCGTGGCGGGCTTCCCCGTGTTCGGCCGTGAGTCCGGGCATGCGTTCTACCGTGTGCGCCGCGGATCCGGCCGGGCGTTCCCCGTGTGCGCCGCAACCCCCGCCGGGCGCCCTGTACGTCGCGGACCCCGCCGGGCGTTATGCCGTGTGCGCCGCGGACCCCGCCGGGCGTTCCCCGTGTGCGCGACGGACCCCGCCGGGCGGACGGGCCGGACTAGCGGTCCGACTCCACCCGCTTCTTCAGGCCCGCCAGCGCGCGGTCGATGATGACCTTCTCCGCCTTGCGCTTGATCATGCCCAGCATGGGGATCTTGACGTCGACGGTGAGGCGGTAGGTGACCTCGGTGGCGTCCTGGCCGGCCGGCTTCAGCAGGTAGGTGCCGTCGAGGGAGCGCAGCATCTGCGACTTCACCAGGGTCCAGGAGACCTCGTTCTCGCCGGCCCAGGTGTAGGCGAGGGTCTGGTCGTCCTTGATGGCGCCAGCGTCCATGACGAGCCGGACCTGCTCGGCGCGGCCCTGCGCGTCGGAGGCGAGGACCTCGGCCTCCTTGACCTCGCCGGTCCAGTCCGGGTAGCGGGCGAAGTCGGCGATCACCGCCATGACGTCGGCCGGGGCCGCCTCGATCGTGATGCTCGAACTGGTGTGTTCCGCCATGGCGGTGGCTCCTCCAGATGCGGACCGAAGAGACGTCTTTGTCGTGCGCGGGCTGCGCACGTGTGTGCAGCGTGAAGGCTACCGCGCCGCCGGTCCGGCCCCTTCACCCCGTCCACCCCGGCGCCCTTGACCGGCCGCCGGAGCCGTCACCATTCGAGCACCCACGGCTTCCCGGTCCCGGCGAAGTGCCCCACGTTCACGCACTCGGTGGCGCCGATCCGCATCCGCCGCGCCAGCGGCTGGTGGACGTGCCCGAAGAGGGAGTAGCGGGGCCGGGTGCGGCGGATCGCCTCCAGCAGGGCGCGGCTGCCCCGCTCGAACCGGCGCGCGGCGGTGTCGTAGACCAGTTCCGGCACCTCCGGCGGGATGTGCGTGCACAGCACGTCGACCTCGCCGACCGCCTCGATCTTCGCGGCGTACTCCTCGTCGTCGATCTCGTACGGCGTCCGCATCGGCGTGCGCAGGCCGCCGCCGACGAAGCCGAAGGTCCAGCCGCCGATCTCGACCCGCTGGCCGTCCAGCACGGTGGTGCCGGGGCCGGCGTACTCCGGCCACAGGGGCGGCATGTCGACGTTGCCGTAGGTGGCGTAGGTAGGGGTCGGGAAGGCGGCGAACATCTCGGCGTACTGCCGGCGCACCGCGCCCTCGATGACGCCGCGGCGGTCGGCGCCGAGGCCGGCCCACAGGCGGGCGCCGAACTCCCGGGCCTCCTCGAAGCGGCGGGCGGTGCGCAGCTCCACGATGCGGTGGGCGTTCTCCTCGCCGAACAGGTCGGGGAAGATGCCGCGCGAGTGGTCGTGGTAGTCGAGGAAGAGGACGAGGTCGCCGAGGCACAGCAGGGCGTCCGCCCCCTCGCCGGCCCGGGCCAGGTCACGGGCGTTGCCATGCACGTCGCTGACCACGTGGACGCGGGTCCTGCGGCTGCCGTCGCGTGTAAATGCCATGGTGATCAAGGGTAGGCGTGTGCGGTGTACGTGAACAGTGGCGGTCCGGCCTGCGGTTACTCGCCGGTTGGTCGGGCGGTGGACTACTGTGCGCCAGGGAAGCCCAAGCTGTGTGACGCAGCGAACATCTCGCCCGGAACCCCTGTCGTGGGAGCCATACCGGCGGGTAACGTCCGGGCAGTCCACTCGTGCTCTGGATTTCAACAAGTGAAGTTCCGGGCACTTGCCCCGAGCCTTGGACCGCACCGTCGCATCACACAGTGTCGTGGCGCCGGAGCCCTATGAGGAGCAGCAGTTTGCGCGAGTTCAGCCTTCCGGCTTTGTACGAGGTCCCTGCGGACGGAAATCTGACCGACATCGTCCGCAGAAACGCCGCGCAGCACCCTGACGTCGCCGTGATGGCCCGCAAGGTGGAAGGCGCCTGGCAGGATGTGACGGCCCGCCAGTTCCTGGCCGAGGTGCACGCCGCCGCCAAGGGCCTGATCGCCGCCGGTGTGCAGCCGGGCGACCGGATCGGCCTGATGTCGCGCACCCGTTACGAGTGGACGCTGCTGGACTTCGCGATCTGGAGCGCGGGCGCGGTCACCGTGCCGGTGTACGAGACCAGCTCGCCGGAGCAGGTGCAGTGGATCCTGTCCGACTCGGGTGCGACCGCCGTCGTCGTGGAGCTGGACAACCACGCGGCCGCCGTGGAGGCGGTGCGCGAGACGCTGCCCGCTCTCAAGCACGTCTGGCAGATCGAGGCCGGCGGCATCGAGGAGCTGGGCCGGCTCGGCCAGGACGTGTCGGACGCGACGGTGGACGAGCGCAGCTCGCTCGCCAAGGCCGACGACGCGGCGACGATCGTCTACACGAGCGGAACGACCGGGCGCCCCAAGGGCTGTGTGCTCACGCACCGCAGCTTCCTCGCCGAGTGCGGGAACATCGTCGAGCGGCTGCGTCCGCTGTTCCGCACCGGTGAGTGCTCCATCCTGCTCTTCCTGCCGCTCGCGCACGTCTTCGGGCGGGTGGTGGAGATCGCGCCGATGATGGCGCCGATCAAGCTCGGCTGTGTGCCGGACATCAAGAACCTCACCGACGAGCTGTCCTCGTTCCGGCCGACGATGATCCTCGGTGTCCCGCGCGTCTTCGAGAAGGTCTACAACTCGGCGCGGGCCAAGGCGCAGGCGGACGGCAAGGGCGCGATCTTCGACAAGGCCGCGGACACCGCGATCGCCTACAGCCGTGCGCTGGACACCCCCTCGGGTCCGTCCCTGAAGCTGCGGCTCAAGCACCGGGTCTTCGACAAGCTGGTCTACAGCAAGCTGCGCGCGGTCCTCGGCGGCCGGGGCGAGTACGCCATCTCCGGCGGCGCCCCGCTGGGCGAGCGGCTCGGCCACTTCTTCCGGGGCATCGGCTTCACGGTGCTGGAGGGCTACGGCCTGACCGAGTCCTGCGCGGCGACGACGTTCAACCCGTGGGACCGCCAGAAGATCGGCACGGTCGGCCAGCCGCTGCCCGGCTCGGTGGTGCGCATAGCGGACGACGGCGAGGTGCTGCTGCACGGCGAGCACCTGTTCCGGGAGTACTGGAACAACCCGGCCGCGACCGCGGAGGCGCTGGCCGACGGCTGGTTCCACACCGGTGACATCGGCACCCTCGACGAGGACGGGTATCTGCGGATCACCGGCCGCAAGAAGGAGATCATCGTCACCGCGGGCGGCAAGAACGTGGCCCCGGCGGTGATCGAGGACCGCATCCGGGCGCACGCGCTGGTCGCGGAGTGCATGGTGGTGGGCGACGGGCGTCCGTTCGTCGGCGCGCTGGTCACCATCGACGAGGAGTTCCTGGGCCGCTGGGCCGTCGAGCACGGCAAGCCGGCGGACTCCACCGCTGCGGCGCTGCGCGACGACCCGGATCTGCTCGCGGCGATCCAGACGGCGGTCGACGACGGCAACGCGGCGGTGTCGAAGGCCGAGTCGGTGCGCAAGTTCCGCGTTCTCGCCTCCCAGTTCTCGGAGGAGTCGGGCCACCTCACGCCGTCGCTGAAGCTGAAGCGGAACGTGGTGGCGAAGGACTACGCGGACGACATCGAGGCGCTCTACACCAAGTAGCCACCGGCCCCGGCCGGCATCCGCCCACGCGACACGGCGCGGGTCCTCGACGAGGGCCCGCGCCGTTCGGCGTGCGGCGTCCGACATCCGGGGAGCGACGTGCGGCATCCGGCACCGGCGTCGGACGTCGGGCGGCTCTCAGAGCAGGGTCCTGAGCTTCTCCGCGAGCAGGTCCCAGCGCCACTTCTCCTCGACCCAGCGGCGCCCCCGCTCGCCCATCCGGCGGCGCAGCTCGGCGTCGCCGAGCAGGGCGGTGATCCGGTCGGCGGTCTCGGCGGGCTCGCCGCCCCGGACCACCCAGCCGGTCTCGCCGTCGAGCACGGCGTCGGGCGCGCCGCCCGAGTCCCCGGCGACGACCGGGAGCCCGGTGGCGGACGCCTCCAGGTAGACGATGCCGAGCCCCTCGACGTCCAGGCCTCCGCGCCGGGTGCGGCAGGGCATGGCGAAGACGTCGCCCGCGCCGTAGTGCGCGGGCAGTTCGGACCAGGGCACCGCGCCGGTGAAGCGCACGGAGGCCTCGACCCCGGTCTCCCGGGCCAGTCGGCGCAGGTCCCGCTCGTAGGGGCCGCCGCCGACCACGAGCAGTACGGTGTCCGGCTCGGCGGCCAGGATCCGGGGCATCGCCCGGATGAGGGTGTCCTGCCCCTTCCTCGGCACCAGCCGGGAGACGCACACGACGACCGGGCGGTCGGTGAGCCCGAGCCGGGCGCGGACCTCGTCGCCGCCCGAGCCGGGGTGGAAGGTCTTCTCGTCGACCCCGGGCGGCAGTTGCGTCATCCGGCCGGCCGCCTCGGGGCTCAGCGCGGTCGCGATCCGGGAGCGGGTGTACTCGCCGAGGTAGGTGATCGTGTCCGTGGACTCCCCGATGCGGCCCAGCAGTTGCCGGGCCGCGGGCAGCTGGGCCCAGCCGGCCTCGTGCCCGTGCGTGGTCGCCACCAGCCGTTCGGCGCCGGCCCGGCGCAGCGCGGGTGCCATCAGACCGAGCGGGGCCGCCGCGCCGAACCACACGGAGGTGCAGCCGTGCTCGCGCAGCAGCCCGGCCGCCCGCCGGGTCGCTCCGGGGGTGGGCAGCAGCATCGTCGTACGGTCGCGTACGACGGTGAAGGGCTGCTCGGCGTCGAAGGCGGCCGTGGCCCGCGCGCCCTCCTCGCCGCGCTTCCAGGTGGAGGCGTAGACGACCAGCCGGCCGGGATCCAGGCGCAGGGCCATGTTGTGCAGGAAGGCCTGGATGCCGCCGGGGCGGGGCGGGAAGTCGTTGGTCACGATCAGGGTCTTGTGCATCGCCGCCGACCCTACCGAATCGGGCGTCCGGCACCCGGCGTGGCCGACCGGGTGGCACCCTCGAAGGCGGGCGGGACATCATGTGTCCTCCGACGCGGAAATCGAACGGCAGGGGATCACGTGCAGGCGAAGGGCTCCGGGCGGTCCCGGGTGTGGCTGCTCGCGACCTGGGCCGTGACCCGCGCGGTGCTGCTGCTCCTGGTGTTCCGGATCTACGTCCTGCCCGGTCCCGACGTCACCTCCGACGTGTCGGTGATCTACCGGGACTGGTACGACGTGCTGCGCCACGGAACGTTTCCGCTGGACGACGTGACCTGGCAGTACCCGCCCGTGGCCGCGCTCGCGATCCTCTCCCCCGCCACGCTGCCCTTCCTCGGCTACGCGCACGCCTTCTTCGTGCTGGCGTTCCTCGCCGACCTGGCCGTGCTGGCCCTGCTGGCGTACACGGGCGGGCGTCCGGGCCGGTCGGACCGCGGGGCCTGGGTGTGGACGGCCGGCGTACCGCTGCTCGGCCCGACGGTGTACGCCCGCTACGACGTGATGGTGACCGCGGTGGCCGTGGCCGCGCTGCTCGCCGGGGTGGGGCGCCCGAGGGTGATGGGCGCGCTGGCCGCCCTCGGGGCGCTGCTGAAGGTGTGGCCGGCGCTGCTGCTGGCGGGCTCCTTCCGGCGCGGGGCGTGGGCGTCGGCGGTGGTGACCGTGGCAGGGCTCACGGCGCTGTCCGCGGTGTCGATGCCGGGCGCCTTCGCCTTCCTGTCCTTCCAGCGGGAGCGCGGCACCGAGGTGGAGTCGCTGGGCGCGCTGGTCTTCCATGTGGCCCGGCACTTCGGCTGGCAGGGGCAGACACTGCTGAACTACGGGTCGATCGAGTTCCTCGGCCCGTACGTCGGCGTGGTCAGCACCGCGTCCCTGGTGCTGACCGGGGGCGCGTTCGGCTGGCTGCTGCTGTGGCGGCTCCGGGTGACCCGCACAAGCGCGCACACGCTCGCGGACGCGGCCTTCACGGCGGTGCTCATGTTCACGGTCACCAGTCGGGTGATAAGCCCGCAGTACCTGGTGTGGCTGGTCGGCCTGGCCGCGGTGTGCCTGTGCTTCCGGGCGGGCCGGATGGGACCGCCCGCCGTCATGGTCGTCGTGGCGTGCCTGGTGACGCTGCTGGAGTTCCCGCTCGGCTTCATCCACGTGGTGACGAGCGACTTGTACGGCATCACGCTGCTGGCCGTCCGCAACGGCCTGCTGGTAGCGGCCTCCTGGTCGGCGGCCCGCCGCCTGTGGCACTCGACGGTGCCCCCGGCCGCGAAGGCCACCGTCCCGCCTCAGGCGACCCACACCGAGGAGACCCCCGTCTCCTCCTGACCGCGGCCCCGGCGCAGCAGCACCACCACGGCCGCGCACTGCACGGCCATCGCGAGCGCCATCGTTCTTCTACCCGGACGGCGAGCCGGTCCGCGCGGAGAAGGCGGCCGGAGACCTGTTCCGTCAGGGCATGCTGCGCGTCGCGCGGACGACCGGCACGGCCGAGCGGGAGTGGCTGCGCGAGGCCATCGGGGTGCTCACCGAGCAGGGCACCGGGCAGGGCACCGGGCAGGGCTGAACCGCGCGGGACCGACTTTCGGACCGGGCTGGAGCAGGCCGGCCGGCCGGATCAGCTCAGCTCAGTTCGGACCGTACGTACGCGCGCCACTGGGCGGTGAAGGCCTGCGGGGTGGTCCGGAGCACCTTCTCCAGGGCCTGCTCGACGGCGCCCGACCGTTTCCCGTGGTCGCCGACGGCGCGGTAGAAGGCGCCGAGGCGGTCCTCGCCCCAGCGGCCGGCGATCATCCGGCAGGCCAGCCAGCCGCTCTCGTAGGCCTGGGCGAGGTGGGTCGGGTCGCTGGTGAAACGGAAGTCCTTGTCGGCGGGGAGTGCGGACGGCACCCGGTCGTCCTGGACCGCGCGGGCGAGTTCCGGCGCGGCCTCGGACGGCGTGCGGCCGGTGCCGAGGTAGCCGACCCAGTCGGCGTAGCCCTCGGAGAGCCACAGGGGGGTGGCGGCGGTGGTGTGCGCGCGGGTGGCCACATGGGTCGTCTCGTGGGTGAGCACGACCTGCTTGCCGAGGTCGCCCAGGCCCGCGTACGCCTCCGGGTTGACGACCACCCGGTCCGCGGGCGCCTGCCCGGAGCCCCCCGCCTCGCCGGTGGTGACGGCGGCGATGCCCCGGTAGTCGGCGGCGGGCGAGCCGAGCAGGCCGCCCATGCTCTCCAGGGAGCGCGGGACGAGGACCACGACCCGCCGGCTCCAGTCCGTGCCCCACGCGTCGGAGACGGCGGGCACGGCCCGGTCGGCGAGCCGGGCGTAGGCGCGCAGCTGTCCGGCGCCGGGGCCGGCCCCGAGGACCAGGCTGTGGGTACCGCGCAGGGCGGTGACGGCGCCCTGGTCCCACAGCTGCTGGCCGGCCTCGGGCGCGGGCTTGTCGGCGGTGACGTACCAGGTGCCGTCGGCGGCGCGGCCGAGGGTGAGGACGCGGCGGACGCCGATCGGGGCCCGGTCGTAGCCGGCGACCCGGTAGCGCAGTTCGGTGTCGGCGGTGGCGCCGGAGCCGGAGCGGTGCAGGGCGGTGACCCGGTAGTCCCAGGAGGCCAGCGGCAGCGCGCGCAGCCGGGCGTACTCGGCGGGGGTGCCCGTGGTGTCGTACGTCTTCTCGTCGTGCCGGAGCAGGGCCGCCGCCCGCCGGTCGAGCACCCTCTGCACCTGGGCCTTCGCGGCGTCGCCCGGAGCCCGTCCGGCGCACCCGGACACGGGCGGTACGAGCAGCAGGCACAGCCCCGCCATCACCGCGCGCCGCGCCCGCCGCGCCCGTTTGCGAACTGCCATTTCCCGATCGTACGGGGTGCGGCGCAGGGTCAGGGCCGGGTCACGGAGGAGACGGGCATCATCCCGACCGGGTCGTAGCGCACCGGGGCCCCCGGGTAGGGCGCGTGGATCACCCGGCCGTTCCCGACGTACATCGCCACATGGCTGGCGTCGGCGCGGTAGACGATCAGGTCGCCCGGGCGCGCCTGGGAGAGCGGGACCCGCCGGCCGGCGTTCCGCTGCTCCTGGGAGGTGCGCGGCAGGTGGATGCCCGCGTGCGCGTACGACCACTGCATCAGCCCCGAGCAGTCGAACCCGGAGGGGCCGTTCGCTCCCCACACGTAGGGGCGGCCGAGCGCGGAGCGGACGGCGGCCAGCGCGGCCGCGGTCCGGGCGGAGGGCGCGGCGGCGCCCGGCAGGCCGTCCAGGCCGCCGAGGCCGGCGCGGGAGGAGCGGGAGGCCCGGTCGTAGGCGGCGCGTTCACCGGCGGGCAGGGTGTTCAGCAGCCGCCGAGCCCTGGCGAGCTTCTTCTCCACGGCCCGTTTGTGCCGGGCGACCGCCTCGCGGCTGCGCTCCAGCTCCGCCAGTTTCCCGGCGGCCTCGGTGCGTTCCTGGGCGAGTTCGCGCAGCGCGGAGGTCAACTGCCTGAGCTGTCCGGCCTGCTGGGCGTCGATGCGGTCGAGGGTGGTGGCCTTGTCGAGGTAGTCGTCGGGGTCGTCGGAGAAGAGCAGGGCCACGGCCGGGTCGACGCCGCCGGAGCGGTACTGGGCGCCGGCCAGCGAACCGAGCCGCTCCCGCACGGCGTTGACGTAGCTCTGGCGGCGCGCGATGTGGTCCTGGGCGTCGCGGATCTCCCGGCGCAGGGTGTCGGCGCGCTCGTCGGCCTTGTCGTAGGCCTGGGTCGCCTTCTCGGCCTCCTCGTAGAGGCGGTCGACCTCTGCGCGGGCGTCCTCGTGCGGCGTGGCGTGCGCGGGCACGGCGCCGAGCGCGGCGGCCGCGGCCGAGAGCACGCAGAGGGCGGCGGAACCCCGGTCGAATCCGGACGGGGCAAGGCGGCGATGGAACCCCACGGCAGTCCTTCTGCAGGCGGACAGGTGTCGCTGCCCCGGCGCCGGGGACGGGGGAGGCCCGGGGCGCCGGGGAAGCGGGGCAGACAGTAGCCGTGCGGAAGGCCCCGGACCAAAGACCCGGGGGGCGGGGGAAACGCGACGCCCCGCCGCTGACGCAGGTCACCGGCGGGGCGTGGAGTCAGTTCCGGTCGCCGGGATTCGCCCGTTCGGGCGCCTGGCGTGTCCGGTCGTGAGGGTGTCGGCGGGCGGTCAGACCCGGACGCCGAACTGGAACGGCATGTTGCCCATCGCTTCGTAGCGGACCACGGCGCCGGTGTGCGGGGCGTGCAGCACCTGGCCGTTGCCGGCGTAGAGGCCGACGTGGTGGAGGTCGCCGTAGAAGAAGACCAGGTCGCCGACCTGGAGCTGGCTCATGGACAGGTGCGGGCCGAGCTGGGCCTGCGCCTCGGAGGTGCGCGGGATGGACACGTTGGCCTGCCCGTAGGCCCACGAGGTCAGGCCCGAGCAGTCGAAGGTTGCCATGCCGGCGGTGCCGTAGGAGTACGGCTTGTTGATCTGGCTCTGGGCGGCGCGGAAGGCGGCGGCGGCCCGGTTGGAGGCGGCGGGGGTGTCGCCGAGGTCGACGCGCGCGGTGGAGGAACGGCTGGCGCGCTCCTGCTCCTCGGCGAGCTTCGCCTTCTCCTTGGCGGTCAGGGTGTTGAGTATTCTCTGCGCCTCGGCGAGCTTGCCCTTGACCTCGTCCTTCTTCTTGCCCAGCTCGGCGCGGGTGGCCGCGAGGTCCTTGAGCTTCTCGGTGGCCTCGGCCCGCTGCTGGGCGAGTTCGCGCTGCTTGTCCTGGACCTTCTGCAGCGACTCGACCTGCTGGCTGCTCAACTGGTCGAGCGTGGAGGCCTTGTCGAGGTAGTCGTCCGGGTTGGAGGACAGGAAGAGCTGGACCGAGGGGTCGATGCCGCCGGAGCGGTACTGGGCCGTGGCCATCGAACCCAGGCCGTCGCGCAGCGCGTTGAGATCCTGCTGGCCGCGTGCGACGTTGTCCTGGATCGTGGAGATTTCCTTCTGCAGCTTGTGCTGCTTCTCCTTGGCCCCGTCGAGCTTCTCGGTGGCCTGCTCCGCCTGCTGGTAGAGCTCGTCGACCTTGGACTTCACCTGGTCCTTGCTGAGCTTCTCGCTCGGCGCGGCGTTCGCGGCGTTCGCGCTGAGCGCGACGGCGGCTGCTGCTGCGGTGGTCAGCACGGTGACACGCGTGCGACTCGGCTTCTTGGGTCGACGATGGGACGCCACGGAGGATGAACTCCTTCTTCTGAGTGATCACCCGTTCGGAGGTTCGAGACCAGACCCTAGTGACCTAGTTGTGATCAGTTCAAATCCTGACCGCAAAAAAACCGGTCACGCAATGCATTCTTTGCACACAACTCACGTGCAGTGATGCGCGGTTGACGCTACGTTGCGTGAAGATGTGCTCAATTCGGGCATTGCATATGCCTGTTGAACCTTCAGGACAGTCGCTTCAGAAGTACCGCAGAGGCCACCGGTCGGGCACCGGCGCGGGCGACCCCGTCGGCCACCTCCCGGTCGGTGGAGGCGACGATGACCGGCCGGCCCGGCGGCTCCGCGCGCACCAGCTGGCGGATCAGCTCGTCGGCCGTGACCCCCGGCTTGGAGAACAGCACCCGCACTCCGCGCGGCGGCGCGAGCAGCACCGGCGCGGCCAGTTCGGCGCCGTCGAAGACGCAGGTGACCTCGGCGCCGGTCTGCGCGGCGAGCGCAGAGAGCTGCCCCAGCAGCCTCAGGCGCTGCTTCTCCAGCGGCATCTGCGGATAGCCGGTCTTGGTGACGTTGTAGCCGTCGACGACCAGATGCGCCTGCGGCAGCGCCAGCAACTGGTCCAGGATCGCCGGGTCGTTCTCGGACAGGGCCCGGGTCGCGATGTCCTTCGGGGTCATCCGCCCCGGCTCGACCGCGTCCACGGTCTCGGCCGGGCGCACCGAGACCGGCGGCAGCGCCAGCTCCCGGCGCAGCCCCTGGGCCGCGTCCAGCACGGTGTCGAGCAGCAGCCGTACCCGCATGTCCTCGACGCTGCGGCCCTCGCGCGCCGCCCTGCGCGTGGCCTCCAGCGCGGCCTCCACCTCGCCCAGGCGGGCCTTGAGCCGCCGCGACTCGCTCTCGGCGGCCGACACGTGCGCCTGCCCCTCGGCGCGCACCGCGTCGGTGTCGCTGCGGACCTTGCGCAGCGCGGCCTCCCCGCGCTTGACGTCGTTGAGGGCGGAACGCAGCTTGCGGTGCAGCGACTCGGCCTCCCGCTTGGCCGCGTCCAGCTCGGCGCGCAGCCGTTCGGTCTCGCCGCGGGTCTGCTCGCGGGCGTGCGCCAGTTCCTCGCGCAGCCGCTCCAGCTCGGCCCGGCTCTCCTCGTCGGCGCGTTCGGCGTCCGCGCGCTGGGCCTCCTCACCGGCCGCGGCGACCAGCTTCACCCAGCCCGGCGGGCGCAGCACGTAGGCCGCGGCCGCCACGTCGAGCGGGTCCGCGGCCGGGGGCGGCGAGCCGGAGTCCAGGGCGCCGGACAGCTCCGACTGCGTCTCTCTGAACTTCTCCCCGATCCGCTGCCGGAACAGCGGGTCGGTCTCCAGCGCGGCCGCCATCGCGTTCCCGGCGAACTTGGTCCGCCGGTTCGGGGCGAAGCGGGCGTACTGCCTCAGCTGGGCGGGCAGTTCCGCCACGGTCAGGCCGCCGAAGGCGTCCGCGACGATCTGCACGACCCGCCGGCGCACGCCGTCGGGCAGCGGACGGTCAAGCACCTCAGCGGTGCCGTCGCCCGGCCCCCCGCCTGCGGTCTCCACCATCCGTCACACCCCAATACCTGTACGGGGCCCGCTCCGCTCAGGAGCCGGCGCCCGGCCTGTCCACGAGTTCCACCTGATCCACCGCGTTGCACCAACGGCAGCGGACCGACTCGATGGTCTCACTGACCACCTCACGCTCCTCCACGGTGGGCTCACCGGCGAGGTCGAGGTGGACGTACTCGACGGCCTTGGACGAACGGGTGACGTCGAAACGCGTGAGGTTGCCGCAGAGCGTGCAGCGCCAACGCGTCGTGGCGGTCGGCAGGGGAACCGTCATCGTGGCTGTCCGCTTCCTTCTCGGATTCCGTCGGGGCTTCCTGGTGGAATCGCTTCCGGGATCTTCCGGGGTCGCTTCTCGGGTCGGTCCGCGCCGTCGCCCGACGCGTGTGGCTCGTAACCCTACGGCCTGGCGGGTCCTCATCGCCCGTCCGTCCACGGCGGCGAGGCGCTCTGCACCACTGCGTCCGGTTACGTCATGCTCTGTGTTCATGATCAGCGACTCGAGCACGACGGCCGGCCGGACCATCAGAGGGGTCCGGGACATCTCGGCGCCGATGACGTACACCCTCATCGCCCTGTGCTGCCTGATCTTCGTCCTGGGCCCGGCCTCCGGGCTCACCCCGGCATACGGCTCCGGGGACGCGCTGTCCGTCGCGCAGCGCGCGTACTTCCGGCACTGGGGCGTGATCCCGGCGGAACTCTTCCACGCGCCGCTGGACCACGCCCTCGCCCCGGCCACCGCGCTGTTCGTGCACGGCAGCTGGGTGCACCTGCTCGGCAACATGCTCTTCCTCTTCGTCTTCGGTGCGATGACCGAGGAGCGGATGGGCCGGGTGGAGTTCACCCTGTTCTACCTCGGCTGCGGTTACCTGGCCCTGCTCGGCTACGCGGCCGCCAACGCCGGCTCCCAGCAGTCGCTGGTGGGCGCCTCCGGGGCGATCTCGGCGGTGCTCGGAGCGTTCCTGTACCTGTTCCCGCGCGCCCGTGTGACCAGTCTCCTCCCCTTCCTGTTCTTCCTCCCGCTGCGCTTTCCCGCCTGGGTGGTGCTGCCCTTCTGGGCCGCCCTGCAGTGGCTCGCGGCGAGCCGGGCGAGCGAGGGGCCCGGGGTGGCCTACCTCGCCCACGTCGTCGGCTTCTGCCTCGGCTTCGGCTACGCGTGGGTGCGGTACGGCAGAGGCAAGGGCCCGAAGGGCGGCCTTGGGAGGGTGGTGGTGGGAGACGGGCGGACTAGAGTGAAGGCCGCCCCAGCCCCGGCACCCAAGGGAGAGAACCAGCCGTGATCACCGCGATCGTCCTGATCAAGACCAGCGTGGACCGGATCCCCGAGATCGCGGAGGGTATCGCCGCGCTGGACAGCGTCAGCGAGGTCTTCTCGGTCACCGGCACCTACGACCTCATCGCGATGGTCCGCGTCAGCCGCCACGAGGACCTCGCCGAGGTCATCCCCGGCCGGATCAGCAAGATCCCCGGCGTCGAGGCCACCGACACCCACGTCGCCTTCCGCACCTACTCCCAGCACGACCTGGAAGCGGCGTTCGCGATCGGCCTGGACAACTAGGGCCTGTCCGGCGGACCGGCCCCAGGTCCGGGCCGAAGCGCCTCACACCGCCGGGACGCAGCGGCCGTTCTCCGTGCGGTAGCGCCACTTCGCGCCGTCGCGGACGAGTTCCCGTACGGCGTCCACGAAGCGGTCGACGTGTTCGTCGGGGGTGCCCGCGCCGAAGCTGACGCGGATGGCGTTCAGGGACTTCTCGCCGGGCGCGGCCTCCGGGGCACCGCACTCCCCCTGGGCCCGCGGGGCGCTGCCGAGCAGCGTGCGGACCAGCGGGTGTGCGCAGAAGAGGCCGTCGCGGACGCCGATGCCGTACTCGGCTGAGAGGGCGGCGGCGAAGTGGGAGCTGTTCCAGCCCTCGACGACGAAGGACAGGACGCCGACACGCGGGGCCTCGTCGCCGAAGAGGGAGAGCACACGCACCTCGGGGACCTCGGCGAGACCCGTCCGGACCCTGGAGATCAGGTGCCGCTCGCGGGCGACCAGGGTGTCGAAGCCGGCCTCGGTGAGTGCCCTGCAGGCCGAGGCGAGGGCGTAGGCGCCGACCACGTTCGGTGAGCCGGCCTCGTGGCGGGCGGCGCCCGCGTGCCACTCCACGTCGACCCCGCCGTCCTGTCGCCGGGATACCGAGCGGCTGGCGCCGCCGCCCGCGAGGTACGGCTCGGCCCCGGTCAGCCAGTCGGCACGGCCCGCCAGCACACCGGCGCCGAACGGGGCGTACAGCTTGTGGCCGGACAGGGCGACCCAGTCGACGTCCAGCTCCGCCACGCTCACCGGGTGGTGCGGGGCCAGCTGGGCGGCGTCCAGGACGATCCGCGCGCCGTGCGCGTGCGCGGCGGTGGCCAGCTCGCGCACCGGCCACAGCTCGCCGGTCACGTTGGAGGCGCCGGTGACGCAGACCAGGGCCGGGGCGCCGGCGTCGCGGCCTGCGAGGGCCCGCTCCAGGGTCTCGACGGCCTGGCGCGGGGTGCGCGGGGCGTCGAGGCAGGTGACCCGGGCGTCCCGCCAGGGCAGCAGGGCGGCGTGGTGCTCGGTCTCGAAGACGAAGACCTCGCAGCCGGCGGGCAGCGCGCGGGCCAGCAGGTTCAGGGAGTCCGTGGTCGACCGGGTGAAGACGACCTCGTCGTCCTCGCGGCAGCCGAGGAACGCGGCCACCGTGGCGCGGGCGTTCTCGAACAGGTCGGTGGAGAGCTGGGAGAGGTACCCGGCGCCCCGGTGGACGCTGCCGTAGTACGGCGCGTAGGCGGCGACGTCGTCCCAGACGCGCTGGAGGGCGGGGGCGCTGGCGGCGTAGTCGAGGGCGGCGTAGGTGACCTCGCCGCCGGTGACGAGCGGGACGGTGACGTCCCGGCCCAGCACGGGCAGCGGGGCGTGGACGGACGGGGCGGCGGCAGCGGTGTGCACGGACATGGCTGAACTCCCGTGAGGCAGGACGCGGGGAAGGTGAAGGGGGTGCGCGGAGGCGGGGCTCGGCGGCCCTAGCGCATTCGCTTGCTCACGGAAGGCTCCCTCGGACGACCAGGACCCCTGGTCCCACGCCTGTTCAGCGGCGTGCGAGGGGTCCGCGCTTGTCGTGGACCTCGTGGTCCACGACCTGGTCCTCACCCGGGGCACCCCGCCACGGACGGAGGGTTGCCGGACAGTCGGCCGGGGCCGCATGACTGTCACTCATGACCTGATCAGGAAGCTAACCGAGCCCGTCACCGGGGCGCAACCGCTGTCCGGATGCCGGGATGTGCGCGGAACGTACGTGGGACGTGCGCGGCCGAGACGGGACGGGACGCGGCAGGACGGGAGGCGACGCAACGGGAGGCGCAGGGACGCGGCGAAGGGCCGGCGCCCGCCCGGGCGCCGGCCCTTCTTGTCCCACGGCTATCGGTTGCTCGCGGCCACCCAGCGCTCCAGCGCCCGCTTGGCCGACCCGGAGTCGATCGACTCCGCGGCCCGCGCCATGCCCGCGCGGATCTGCTCGGCGAGCGGCGCGTCCGTCGGCCGCAGCGCGACCAGCGCCGCCGCCGAGTTCAGCAGGACCGCGTCCCGCACCGGCCCCGTCTCGCCGTCCAGCACCCTGCGGGCGACCTCCGCGTTGTACGACGGGTCGCCGCCGCGCAGGGCCTCCACCGGTACCAGTTCGATGCCCACGTCGCGCGGGTCGAAGGTCTCCTCGGTGACCTTGCCGTCACGCACGATCCAGACCCGGGAGGTGGACGTCGTCGTCAGTTCGTCGAGGCCGTCGTCACCGCGGAAGACGAGGGAGGAGTTGCCGCGCTCGGCGAAGACGCCCGCCACGATGGGGGCCATGGCGGCGTTCGCGACACCGACCGCCTGCGAGGTCACCTTGGCCGGGTTGGTCAGCGGACCGAGCACGTTGAAGGTGGTACGGATGCCCAACTGGCTGCGGGCGGCGGCGACATGGCGCAGCGACGGGTGGAACTTCACCGCGAAGCAGATGGTGATGCCGGCCTCTTCGGCGACCTCGGCGACCCGCCGCGGGGTCAGGTTCAGGTTGATGCCGAGCTTCTCCAGGACGTCGGAGGACCCGGAGGCGGAGGACGCGGCGCGGTTGCCGTGCTTGACGACCCTCTCGCCCGTGCCAGCCACGACGATCGAGGACATCGTGGAGATGTTGACGGTCTTGGCGCCGTCACCGCCGGTACCGACGATGTCGACGGCCGGACCCGGGACCTCGATCACGTTGGCGTGCTCGTACATGGTCCGGACGAGCCCGGTGATCTCCTGCACCGTCTCGCCCTTGGCACGCAGCGCCACCATGAACCCGGCGATCTGCGCGTCGGTCGCCTCGCCGCGCATGATCAGGTCCATCGCCCAGGCGGTGTCGTCCGCGGACAGGTCCCGGCCGTCCAGCAGTCCGTTCAGCAGGGCGGGCCAGGAACGAACCGCCGCGGTGTCGCCTCCGGCGGGGGTCACAGCGCTCATCAGCCGCTCCTGGGTGTGTGTGGGGACCGTGTGTTCCACCCCCCACCCTATCCAGCCCCCGGGCCGCCGACGGCCCCGTCTCCCGCCTCGGAGGTGCCCGCGGGCACGGGGAAGGGCCCCCTCCGAACCGGAGGGGGCCCTTCGACCGTGGTGTGGCGACGCGGGGATCAGTGGTGGCCGTGGCCGCTCGTGATCTCCTTGTACTCGTCGACGCTCGGCTTCGGGATCTGGTTGTCCTCGCCGTAGTAGGCGCCGGAGAGCTTGACGCGCAGCCGCTCCGAGGCCTTCACCTTGCGCTCGACACCGTTCTCGTCCACCGTCGGGCCGATCTCGGCCGGTTCGTACTGGTGGTGCGCCGTGAGGGTGTGCAGCTGCTCCTGGCTGAGCGGCTCGTGCACCTCGATGAACTCACCGTGCGGCAGGCGCTTGATGATGCCGGTCTCGCGACCGTGCAGCACCTTCTCCTTGTCGCGGCGCTGGAGGCCGAGGCAGATCCGCTTGGTGATGATGAACGCGAGGACCGGTCCGGCGAAGAAGCCGATCCGGACGAACCACGTGACCTGGTTGATCGACAGGTGGAAGTGGGTGGCCCACAGGTCGTTGCCACCGCCGACCAGACCGATCAGGTACACGGTCACCCAGGCGACACCGAAACCGGTACGCGTCGGCGCGTTGCGCGGACGGTCCAGGATGTGGTGCTCGCTCTTGTCACCGGTGACCCAGGACTCGATGAACGGGTAGACCGCGATAGCCATCAGCACGAGGCCGAAGAGCACCAGCGGGATGAACACGCCCAGGACGAGCGTGTGACCCCAGAAGTTGATCTCCCAGCCCGGCATGTAGCGGATCAGACCCTCGGCGAAGCCCATGTACCAGTCGGGCTGGGCGCCGGTGGAGACCTGGTCGGGCCGGTAGGGGCCCATCGCCCAGATCGGGTTGATCTGAGCGATCGCGGCGATGACGGCGATGGCACCGAAGACCAGGAAGAAGAAGCCTCCGGCCTTGGCCATGTACACCGGCAGCAGCGGCATGCCGACGACGTTCGTCTCGGTCTTTCCGGGGCCCGCGAACTGCGTGTGCTTGTGGTAGAAGACCAGGATCAGGTGCGCCACCATCAGGCCCAGCATGATGCCCGGCAGCAGCAGGATGTGGATCGAGTAGAACCGGGCCACGAAGTCGTGGCCGGGGAACTCGCCGCCGAAGAGGAAGAACGAGATGTACGTGCCGACGATCGGCATGGACAGGATCGCGCCCTCGGTGAAGCGGACACCGGTGCCGGAGAGCAGGTCGTCGGGGAGCGAGTAACCGGTGAAACCGGTGAACATGCCGAGGACGAACAGCAGGAAGCCGAACAGCCAGTTGATCTCACGCGGCTTGCGGAACGCACCGGTGAAGAACACACGCATCATGTGCACGAACATGCCCGCGAGGAAGATCAGCGCGGCCCAGTGGTGGATCTGCCGGATGAGCAGACCACCGCGCACATCGAAGGAGATGTGCAGGGTCGAGTTGAACGCCTCCGACATCAGCTGTCCCTGGAGCGGGACGTAGCTGCCGTGGTACTCCACCTCGTTCATCGACGGGTGGAAGAACAGCGTCAGATACACACCGGTCAGGATGATGATGAGGAAGCTGTACATACAGACTTCGCCCAGCATGAACGACCAGTGGTCGGGGAAGATCTTGCGCATGTTGGCCTTGGCCAGGGAGAAGATCCCCAGCCGGCCGTCGGCCCAGTCGGCGATGCGCTCGCCGGCCGGGGCCTTCCCGCGAGAGCGGCCCGCCGCACCTGCGGCAGATGAATTCGTTTCGTTCGCTGCAGTACTCATCCGCGCTCCCAGAATGCAGGACCGACGGGCTCCTCGAAGTCGCCGAGCGCCTGGAGGTAACCCTCGTCGTTCACGCCGATGCGGAGCTGCGGCAGGGCGTGACCGGCGGGACCGAAGATCACTCGGGCACCGTCGGAGAGGTCGAAGGTGGACTGGTGGCACGGGCACAGCACGTGGTGCGTCTGCTGCTCGTACAGGGAGATCGGGCAACCCACGTGGGTGCAGATCTTCGAGAAGGCGACGATGCCCTCGTGCGACCAGTCGAGCTCGCGCTTGTCCTTGATGTTGTTCGGCTGGAGCCGGACGATCATCAGGGCGGCCTTGGCGATCTCGTTCTGGAAGTCCTCGTCGGTCTCCTCCAGGCCCTCGGGCCTGGCGAAGGTCAGCGAACCGACGGCGACGTCCTCGGGACGCAGCGGCTCACCCGTGTTCACGTTGACGAGGAGCTTGCCCTTCGCCCACAGCGTGTGCCGCAGCGAGCTGTGCGGCAGCGGGCCGAGGTCGCGCAGCAGCATGACACCGGAGAGCGGCACCAGGGCCAGCGCGCCGAACATGGTGTTGCGGATCAGGTTGCGCCGGCCGAGACCCGACTCGGCGGCACCCTGACGGAAGTCCTCGAAGACCTGCGCCCGGACGTCGGGCTCCGCCGCGATCGGGTGGCGCTCGGCGGCGACCTCCACGTCGGACATCAGGGTGCGCGCCCAGTGGACGGCGCCCGCGCCGATGCAGAACAGCGCCGTGCCCAGGGTCAGACCCAGGGCGAAGTTCAGCGCGCTGAGGTGCCCGATCGGGAAGACGAAGATCGACTTGTCGCGCGGGATCGTCACGTAGGAGGCGATGAAGCCGAGGGTGGCCAGCATCGACACCGTGAACAGCAGGGCGACGACGCGCTCGGACCGCTTGGCGGCCCGCTCGTCGATGTCCTGGATCCGGTGCTCGTGGGGCGGCAGCCCCGGGTCGGCGAACGGGTTCTGCTCGTCCGCGACGCTCACCGCGCCGTGCGCGTGTGCACTGTGTCCTGCGGACTGCTCAGCCGGCAGGTTCTCTTCTGGAATGTCTTGGCTACTCATGACTTCTTGGCCTTTGCGGTCCGAGCGGCGACCCAGACGGCGACCGCGATCAGTGCGCCGAGGCCGAAGATCCAGGCGAAGAGGCCCTCGCTGACCGGCCCGAGGCCGCCCAGGGAGAGACCGCCGGGGTTCTCCGTCTCACTGCCGTTGACCGCGTTCAGGTACGCGATGATGTCCTTCTTGTTCTTCTCCGTCAGCGTGGTGTCGGGGAAGGACGGCATGTTCTGCGGGCCCGTCTGCATGGCCTCGTAGATGTGCTTCGGCGCGACGCCCTCGAGGCTCGGCGCGTACTTGCCCTCGGTGAGGGCACCGCCCTTGCCCACGAAGTTGTGGCACTGGGCGCAGTTGGTGCGGAACAGTTCGCCACCCTTGGCGATGTCCGCGCCTTCGGGGCCGAACTGCGACTTGGTCGGCACGCTCGGACCGGCGCCCAGCGACGCGACGTACGCGGCGAGCTGGTCGATCTGGTCCTGCGTGTAGATGGTCTTCTTGCTCGGAATCTGCGCCATCTGCGAGGAGGAGGCCGGCATACGGCCGGTGCCCACCTGGAAGTCGACTGCGGCCGCACCCACGCCGACGAGGCTCGGCCCGTCGGAGGAGCCCTGGCCACCGGTGCCGTGGCAGCTGGCGCAGCCGACCTCGTAGAGCTTCTTGCCCTCTGTGATGGTCAGGGACTGGGAGGTTTCATCGGCCTGCGCCTTGCTCGCGGGTGCGAACGCGGCGTACAGCCCCCCAGTTGCCGCCAGCGCGAGGAGTAGGACGACGACCGCCGCCAGCGGATGGCGTCGTCGTGAGGAGAGCTTTTTCACGGATTACCCCGGTGTCAGGATCTTCTGCGTCGGTGCTTCTGGATGTGCGGGAGCGGACCCGGCTACTTGATCAGGTAGATCGTGGCAAAAAGGCCGATCCAGACGACGTCGACGAAGTGCCAGTAGTAGGACACGACGATGGCAGCGGTCGCCTGCTCGTGCGTGAACCTCTTCGCCGCGTAGGTGCGGCCGAGGACCAGCAGGAAGGCGATGAGACCGCCCGTCACGTGCAGCCCGTGGAAGCCGGTGGTCAGGTAGAACACCGAGCCGTACGGGTCGGAGGACAGGGAGATCCCTTCCTCCTTCACCAGCGAGGTGTACTCGTAGATCTGACCGCCGATGAAGATGGCACCCATGATGAAGGTGAGGATGAACCACCCACGGAGCTTCTTCACGTCGCCTCGTTCGGCAGCGAAAACGCCGAGCTGGCAAGTGAGCGAGGAGAGCACCAGGATCGTGGTGTTCGTCGCGGAGAAGGGCACATTGAGCGCATCGGCCATGTGCTTCCAGTGCGCGGGTCCGGTCACCGACCGGAGGGTGAAGTACATCGCGAAGAGGGCCGCGAAGAACATCAGCTCGGAACTCAGCCAGATGATGGTTCCGACGCTGGTGAGGTTCGGCCGGTTGACCGACGGGTGCGCGTGCCCGGTTTCTACTGTCGTTGCTGTCGCCACGACCGACATTATGTCGGTCGCTTATCTCGCGCTCACTCCGGGGGGTGCCGTTCGGAGTGTTGCCGCCCGTCGAACCGGTGTTGACGTGGTGTTCAGGGGAGTAGCATCCGCCCACACGGGCCCTGCCCGTGCTGTCCGTACGACGCTGACGTCTCCGGAGGAACAATGCAGCCGACCGCCACGGTGCTGGTCTACAGCGACGACTCCAACACCCGCGCACAAGTACGGCTGGCCGCGGGGCGCCGGCCCGCTCCGGACGTGCCCGTGGTGGAGTTCGTGGAGTGTGCGACACCTGAGGCCGTTCTGCGCGAAATGGACAAGGGCGGCATCGACGTCTGCGTGCTGGACGGCGAGGCCGTACCGCTGGGCGGCATGGGGGTGTGCCGGCAGATCAAGGACGAGGTGTTCGACTGCCCGCCCGTGCTGCTCCTGATGGGCCGGCCGCAGGACGCGTGGCTGGCCACCTGGTGCCGGGCGGACGCGGCGACCACCCTGCCGGTGGACCCGGTGGAGTTCGCCGCCGCTCTGGCCTCCCTGTTGCGCCAGAAGAGGCTGCTGAGCGTGTAGGCGGGGGCGGGGCGCGACGGCCGGCCGTCAGCGGCCCTGTCGCGCCCGCGCCGCGCGGCCGCGCGTCGCCGCCGCCCCGCGCCCCTCACGGTCGGTCACACGGCCGTCGGCTGGAGCCGTAGGGCGTCCTGGGGGGCCGGGCCGTCCGGGGTGCCGTTCGTCAGGGCACTGCCCGCGCGCCATTTCTTCCAGTCGACGTTCCAGTCGCCGAAGCCGTTGCCGAAGGGCTCCATCGGGTCACCGCCCGAGTTGACGACTCTGACGACGTCCCCCGGGCGGACGTTCTCGAAGAACCAGGCGGCGTTGCTGGTGCTCATGCCCGTGCAGCCGTGGCTGACGTTCGCGTAGCCCTGGGAGCCGACGGACCAGGGCGCGGCGTGCACGTACTCGCCGGACCAGGTCACCCGGGTGGCGTAGTAGACCGGCAGGTCGTAGGAGTCGGAGCTGCCCTCGGCGATGCCGACGGTGGTACCGCGCATGCGTACGAAGTACTGCTTCTCCAGGACGACCTTGACGCCGGTGCGGGTCTCGAAGCCGGGCTTGCCCGTGGTGACCGGGACCTGCTTCACCACCTGGCCGTTCTTGTAGTAGGTCAGCTGGTGCGTGGCGGCGTCCGTGACGGCCTCGACGCGGTCGCCCGTGGTGATCCTCAGGGGCTTGGCCGCTCCGCCCCAGAGGCCGTCGCCGACCTTCACGCCGTCCAGGTTGCTGTGCACCTGGACGGTGGCGTGCGCGGGCCAGTACTCCTTGGGGCGGTAGTGGAGTTCCTTGTCGCTGACCCAGTACCAGGAGCCCTGCACGGCCGGCACGGAGTCCACCCTGAGGCCACGCTCCACGACGGCCCGCTGTGCCTTGTCCTTGATCTCCTGGCCGAGCTGGGCGGTGATGGGCTGCCCGACGCCGTACTCGCCCGACTCCGGCCCGAAGGTGACGGCCAGCCGTTTCTTGCCGGCGGCCTTGGTGGTGTCGAACTCGAGGACCTTGCGGCCGGGGGCGCCGTGGTCGTCCTCGGTACTGACGCGGACCGTGTAATGGGCGCTGGCGGCCAGCGGGGAGGTGCTGTGCCAGCGGGTGCCGTCGGCGGCGAGTTCGCCCGCCACGTAGCGTCCTGTGGCGTCCTGGGCGGTGACGTCCGTGATGCGGCCCTCGCCGCTCTTGACGGTGACCTCCAGGGGCTTGTCCGGGTCGACCCGCTTCCCCGCTCCGGTGGGGCTGTTGAAGGAGATCTGGCCCGCTGCGTCGTACGGCATGGCCGACAGGGCTTCGCCGTCCGAACCGCAGGCCGTGATGCCCGCGCCGAGGGCGGTCACCAGCAAGGTGCAGCTGACGACGGTGCGGGTCCGCGCAGTGTGGTTCATATGATCACGCTATGGGGTGAAGACCCTATGAGCGCGGTATGTAACTCGTACGAGGGACAGACACTGCGGCAACTGCGGCAAAAGCACGAGCCCGGACCCTCCTGATGGAGTGTCCGGGCTCGTGGTGCGCTCGGCGCGTGCTACTGGGTGCGGTTCTCACCGCGGTAGTACTCGAACACCCAGCCGAACAGGCCGATCACGATGATCGGGGCCGCGAAGTACACCAGCCACCAGCCGACCGCGATGCCGAGGAAGGCGAGGGCACCGCCGACCGCCAGGGAGAGCGGCTGCCAGCTGTGCGGGCTGAAGAAGCCCAGCTCGCCCGCGTCGTCCGCGACGTCGGCCTCCTTGTCGTCCTGCGCGCCCGCGTCGACCCGCCGGGCCGTGAAGCCCAGGTAGAAGCCGATCATGATGCACAGGCCGAAGGCCAGGAAGAGTGCCGTGGTTCCGGCCGGATCCTTCGACCACACGCCGTACACGACGGCCATGATCAGGATGAAGAAGCTCAGCCAGATGAACATCCGGCCCTGGATCTTCACTTGCCGGCCTCCTTGCTGTCCGCGATGGCGCCACCGTGACCGGCGTGCTCAAGCTGCTCGAGGGCCGCGATCTCCGGGTGGTGCAGGTCGAACGCCGGGGATTCACTGCGAATCCGCGGCAGGGTGAGGAAGTTGTGCCGCGGCGGCGGGCAGGAGGTCGCCCACTCGAGCGAGCGGCCGTAGCCCCACGGGTCGTCGACGCCGACCGGCTTGCCGTACTTGGCCGTCTTCCACACGTTGTAGAGGAAGGGCAGGATCGACAGGCCCAGCAGGAACGAGCTGATCGTCGAGATCGTGTTCAGGGCGGTGAAGCCGTCGGCCGCCAGGTAGTCGGCGTACCGGCGCGGCATGCCCTCGGCACCCAGCCAGTGCTGGACCAGGAAGGTGCCGTGGAAGCCGATGAACAGCGTCCAGAAGGTGATCTTGCCGAGGCGCTCGTCGAGCATCTTGCCGGTGAACTTCGGCCACCAGAAGTGGAAGCCGGAGAACATCGCGAAGACGACGGTGCCGAACACGACGTAGTGGAAGTGCGCCACCACGAAGTACGAGTCCGAGACGTGGAAGTCCATCGGCGGCGCGGCCAGGATGACACCGGTCAGACCACCGAAGGTGAAGGTGATCAGGAAGCCGACCGCCCAGAGCATCGGAGTCTCGAAGGACAGCGAGCCCTTCCACATCGTTCCGATCCAGTTGAAGAACTTCACACCCGTCGGAACGGCGATGAGGAACGTCATGAAGGAGAAGAACGGCAGGAGAACACCGCCGGTGACGTACATGTGGTGGGCCCACACCGTCACGGAGAGACCGGCGATCGAGATCGTCGCGGCGATCAGACCCATGTAACCGAACATCGGCTTACGGGAGAAGACCGGGATCACTTCGCTGATGATGCCGAAGAACGGCAGCGCGATGATGTACACCTCTGGGTGTCCGAAGAACCAGAAGAGGTGTTGCCATAGCAGTGCTCCGCCGTTGGCCGCGTCGAAGACGTGGGCGCCGAACTTGCGGTCCGCCTCCAGGGCGAACAGCGCGGCGGCCAGGACCGGGAAGGCGAGCAGGACCAGGACACCGGTCAGCAGCACGTTCCACACGAAGATCGGCATGCGGAACATGGTCATGCCCGGCGCGCGCATGCAGATGATCGTGGTGATGAAGTTGACCGAGCCGAGGATGGTGCCGAAGCCGGAGAAGGCCAGACCCATGATCCACATGTCGGCGCCGATACCCGGCGAGCGGACGGCGTCCGACAGCGGGGAGTAGGCGAACCAGCCGAAGTCGGCCGCACCCTGCGGGGTGAGGAAGCCGCCGACGGCGATCGTCGAGCCGAACAGGTAGAGCCAGTAGGCGAACATGTTCAGCCGCGGGAACGCGACGTCGGGGGCACCGATCTGGAGCGGCATGATCCAGTTCGCGAAACCGGCGAACAGCGGCGTCGCGAACATCAGCAGCATGATCGTGCCGTGCATCGTGAACGCCTGGTTGAACTGCTCGTTCGACATCATCTGCAGGCCCGGACGGGCCAGCTCTGCGCGCATGAGCAGCGCCATGACGCCGCCGATCAGGAAGAACACGAACGACGTCGCCAGATACAGCGTGCCGATCGTCTTGTGGTCGGTGGTGGTCAGCCACTTCACCACGACATTGCCGGGCTGCTTGCGCCTGACCGGCAGCTCGTTCTCGTACGAGTCCTCAGCTGCCGCGGCACCCTGGGGTTCGTTGAGGATGCTCACAGGTTGTTCGTCTCCCGGTTCTTCTCGTGGCTCGTCTGCGCGATGCCGGCGGGAAGGTAACCGGTCTGCCCCTTCTTGGCGAGGTCCTTGAGGTGCTGCTCGTAACGCTCGGGGGAGACGACCTTCACGTTGAACAGCATCCGGGAGTGGTCGACGCCGCAGAGTTCCGCGCACTTGCCCAGGAAGGTGCCCTCATGGTTGGGGGTCACCTGGAAGGCGTTGGTGTGGCCCGGGATGACGTCCTGCTTCATCAGGAACGGCACCACCCAGAAGGAGTGGATGACGTCACGCGAGGTGAGGATGAAGCGGACGGTCTTGCCCTTGGGCAGCCAGAGCGTCGGACCCGGGTTCTTGGTCTGCGGGTTCCGCGTGCCGGGCGTACCGACGTCGTAGACACCGCCGGCGTTCGCCGGGAACTGCTTGACGAACCGGTCCGGAATCGCTTCCAGGTTCGGGTCCGTCTTGGCGTCACCCGTCGAACCGGGGACGTTCTCGATGTAGTTGAAGCCCCAGCTCCACTGGAAGCCGACCACGTTGACCGTGACGTCAGGCTTCTTTTCGAGACTGAGGAGCTTCGATTCGTCCCGGGCCGTGAAGTAGAAGAGCACCGAGATGATGATGATCGGGACCACCGTGTACAGGGCCTCGATCGGCATGTTGTACCGGGTCTGCGGAGGAACCTCGACCTTGGAGCGGCTGCGCCGGTGGAAGAAAGCACTCCACAGGATCAGACCCCACACCAGCACGCCGACGGCGAGCGCGGCAGCCCAGGAGCCCTGCCACAGGGAGAGGATCCGCGGAGCCTCTTCCGTGGTCGGGGTGGGCATACCAAGGCGGGGGAAGTCCTTGTATGTGCAACCGGTTGCGGTCGCCAGGACCAGGCCCGCGGTCATTGCCATCAGCAGCTTCCGCCGCATCGGGCGCCGCGGCGAGCGGTCGGAGCCGTTGGGACTCACGTAGCGCCTTCCCGAGAGTCTCGCCCGCGCGGTCGGCTGCGGCCTTCTCGCTGGTCGGTCGCCGCCCTGCGTCGGGCAGGGGTTTGGATGTTTATGCGGACCAAACCCTAGCCCACCCCCTCCGGGGGTTCGCGGGGAGGGGGGCATACGCGCCGCCGGTCACTCCGAAGGGGTGCGATCGGGCACCTAATCGCTGCGGGTTGGGGCGTTTTGGGCACGGCGAGGGGTGCGTTGTGCCTGGTCGCACCGCCTGGCTCGCACCCCCGTACCCACCCCCCGCGTCCACTCCGGCCCGCACCCGCGCGCCCGGCCCCGCCCGCACCCCCGCGCCCACCCGCGCTCGCACCCGCGCGCGAGCGCGGGGGCACCCCCTCACGGCGGCACCGCGGATCGGAGCGGCCCCCTGCCCCCGTTCTCCGCGCGGCGTTCTAACGTTGCCCTGTGTCCTACTTCGACGCCGCGTCCACCGCACCCCTCCATCCCGTGGCCCGCCAGGCCCTGCTGGCCTCCCTCGACGACGGGTGGGCCGATCCGGCGCGCCTGTACCGGGAGGGGCGCAAGGCGCGGATGCTGCTGGACGCGGCCCGGGAGGCGGCCGCCGAGGCGGTGGGGTGCCGGGCGGACGAGCTGGTGTTCACGTCGTCCGGGACCCGGGCCGTACACACGGGCGTCGCGGGGGCGTTGGCCGGTCGGCGGCGGGTGGGACGTCACCTGATCGTGTCCTCTGTCGAACATTCCTGCGTCCTCCATTCGGCGGAATCGTTCGAGGCGGACGGGGGGTCCGTCACCCAGGTGGGCGTCGGCCGGACGGGAGAGGTCGATCCGTCCGCCTACGCGGCCGCGCTCCGGCCGGACACCGCGCTGGCGTGTCTGCAGTCGGCCAACCACGAGGTCGGGACCGTACAGCCGGTGGCCGACGTTGCCGAGCTGTGCCGGGCGGCGGGGGTGCCGCTGCTGGTGGACGCCGCCCAGTCGCTGGGCTGGGGGCCGGTCGAGGGCGGCTGGTCGCTGCTGACGGGCAGTGCGCACAAGTGGGGCGGCCCGTCGGGGGTGGGGCTGCTCGTCGTGCGCAAGGGAGTGCGGTTCGCCGCCCAGGGCCCGGTCGACGAACGGGAGTCGGGGCGCGCGGCCGGGTTCGAGAACATCCCGGCGATCGTGGCGGCCGTGGCCGCCCTGCGCGCGGTGCGGGCCGACGCGGCGCGGGAGGCGGTACGACTGCGGGACCTGACGGAGCGGATCCGGACCCTGGTGCCCCAGTTGGTGCCGGACGCGCAGGTGGTGGGTGACGCCGAGCGGCGGCTGCCCGGGATCGTCACCTTCTCCTGTCTCTACGTCGACGGAGAGGCGCTGCTGCACGGGCTGGACCGCGAGGGTTTCGCCGTGTCGTCCGGGTCCTCCTGCACGAGCAGCACGCTGACGCCCAGCCATGTACTCAAGGCGATGGGGGTGCTGACCGAGGGGAACGTACGGGTCTCGCTGCCGTCGGGGACCGCCGCGGAGGACGTGGAGCACTTCCTGCGGGTGCTGCCGCGGGTGGTGGCGGACGTGCGGACGGGGTCCGGTCCCCGCGAGGCGGTGGCGGCCCACGCCCGGGACGGCGTCCTCGTCGTCGACTCGCTCGGCAAGCGGTGCCCGATTCCGGTCATCGAGCTGGCCAAGGTCATCGGGGACGTCCCGGTGGGCGGCACGGTCCGCGTCCTGTCGGACGACGAGGCCGCCCGCCTGGACATCCCCGCGTGGTGCGAGATGCGCGGCCAGCAGTACGTGGGCGAGGAGCCGGCGGAGCGGGGCACGGCGTACGTCGTACGCCGCCTGAGCTGATCCGCGGGGTGTGGGCGGCGCCCCGGCGGTGGTGCGGTGCGGGAAAGCACGCTCGCCTCGGCGCACCCGCACCTCCGTCCGGCCGGCCCGCCCGGCCCGCGCGTGCGGGCCGGTGCGTGCTCAGGCCGGGTGCGTGATCAGGCCAGGTGCGCCTGGATCTCCTCGGCCGCCTCGAGCCCGTACGCCTTGGTGAACCGGTCCATGAAGTGCGCCCGGCGCAGCTGGTACTCCTGCGTACCCACCGTCTCGATGACGAGCGTCGCCAGCATGCAGCCGACCTGGGCGGCGCGCTCCAGGGAGACGCCCCACGCCAGCCCGGACAGGAAGCCCGCGCGGAAGGCGTCGCCGACGCCCGTGGGGTCGGCCTTGAGCTCCTCCTCGGGGCAGCCGACCTCGATCGGGTCCTCGCCGACGCGCTCGATGCGTACGCCGCGCGAGCCCAGCGTGGTGACGCGGTGGCCGACCTTGGCGAGGATCTCCTCGTCGCTCCAGCCGGTCTTGGCCTGGATCAGGCCCTTCTCGTACTCGTTGGAGAACAGGTACGTCGCGCCCTCCAGCAGTATCCGGATCTCCTCGCCCTCCATGCGGGCGATCTGCTGGGAGAAGTCGGCGGCGAAGGAGATCCCGCGGGAGCGGCACTCCTCCGTGTGGCGGAGCATGCCCTCCGGGTCGTCGGCGCCGATCAGGACCAGGTCGAGGCCGTCGACACGGTCGGCGACGGTCTTCAGCTCGATGAGGCGGGCCTCGCTCATGGCGCCGGTGTAGAAGGAGCCGATCTGGTTGTGGTCGGCGTCCGTGGTGCACACGAAGCGGGCGGTGTGCAGGGTCTCGGAGATGCGGACCGACTCGGTGTCCACGCCGTGCCGGTCGAGCCAGGCCCGGTACTCGTCGAAGTCGAAGCCGGCGGCGCCGACCAGGATCGGCCGGGTGCCGAGCTGGCCCATGCCGAAGGCGATGTTGGCGCCGACGCCGCCCCGGCGGACGTCCAGGTTGTCGACCAGGAAGGAGAGCGAGACCGTGTGCAGCTGGTCCGCGACGAACTGGTCGGCGAAGCGGCCGGGGAAGGTCATGAGGTGGTCGGTGGCGATGGAGCCGGTGACTGCGATGCGCACGACGGGCGTTCTCCTGCGGGAGGTGGGGTTGACGGTTCACGCTACCCGTTCACGGGCGGCCGTAGAAGTTGCCGAAACTACCCGATAGTAGATCTTTCTTCGCGGCGCTTCGCATGTCTACGGTGCCGTCATGACGAACCTCAGGGTCGCTTCCCCCGCTCCGGCCGACCTCGAAGGCGATTTCGCCTCGCTGCGCGGCGACTGTGCCCGGATGGCTCCGCGCTGGGCGGCTCCGGCGCACACCGACTCCCGTCCGGTGCCGCCGTCCCTGATCCACGGCGTGTCCGTGCCGGCCCGGTCCGCCCGGCTGCTGGACGCCATGTCGGACTACGGCGACTGATTCCCAGGGGCGCACTGACGGGAACCGTGCGCTCCCCTCGCGCGTCCCATCGCCGTCCCCCGTGCCGGGGACGCGGGACACCATCCAGCGAGGAGCGATGCGGTGAACACCGAGCGGCCGGAGAACCCCGAGAGCGCCGAGGAACCGGAGCCGCCCGAGGACACCGGAGCCCCTGAAGCCCTTGGCTCCCCGAAGACTCCGGCAGTCTCTGACTCCCCGGCAAGCCCGGCGCCCTCTGGCTCCCCGGTGACTCCGGCGCCCTCCGGGACTCCCGTGGCTTCAGAGCCGTCCGGAACTTCCGAGTCGCCCAAGACCCCTGCCGCGTCCGAGCTGCCCGAGGCTCCCAAGCCGTCCGAGGCTCCCAAGCCGTCCGGGACTTCCGAGCCGCCCGAGGCCCCTGCCGCATCCGAACCGCCCGAGGCTCCCGAGTCCTCCGAGGTCCACGGGGCCGACGAGGTCGACGAGGTCAGCGAGGTCGGCGGGGCTCCTCGGGCCGGTGAGGGGGGTGCCGGTGGGCCGGCCGGGTGGCGTCGCTCCCCCGTGGTCGTCGCGTCCGTGGCCGCCGCCGTGCTGCTGGCCGGGGGCGGTGGGGCGTACCTCGCCGCGGGCGCCGGTCCGGGCGGCCGTACGAGCCCCGGCGCATCCGGTGGCGGGGCCACTCCCCCGCTCCTCGCCCTGGACAGCGGTCCGGGGGGCGGCACGGAGGGCATCGCGCCCGGCGAGCCGGACCCGTACGGGGTGACGTACGTGGCCGCGGGGAAGCTGCCGGACGGGCCGGGCACGGCGCCGGTGTACGCGCCGCGGCGCGGGGTCGGCGAGGAGGCGGTGGCGCGGCTGGCGAAGGCGCTCGGGATCGAGGGGAAGCCGGTGGCCGAGGGCGGCGGCTGGCGGGTCGGCGGGGGTGGTGACGCGTCCGGGCCGGCGCTGCGGGTGAGCGGGGACGCCCCGGGCAACTGGACGTACAGCCGGTACGCGCCCGGCACCGACGACTGCCGGAAGGTCACCGTGTGCGCGCAGGACCCCGGTGCCCCGGCGGCCGCTCCGGTGAGCGCGGCGGCGGCACGGCGGGTGGCCGCGCCCGTGCTGAAGGCGCTCGGGCAGGACGACGCGAAGGTCGACGCGGGCCAGGTCATGGGGGCGCGGCGGGTGGTGAACGCCGATCCGGTGGTGGGCGGGTTCCCGACGTACGGCTGGACGACCGGGCTGACCGTCGACCAGCGGGGCTCGGTCGTCGGCGGCCACGGGCTGCTGGCGGCGCCGGTCAAGGGCGCCTCCTACCCGGTGCTGGGCGCGCGGCAGACGCTGGAGCGGATGAACGCGGCGCGGCCGGACGGCCATCGGATGGGCATCGGCGGCTGCCCGAGCCCCGTACCCCTGCGGGAGCGGCTGGAGCAGCCATGCGGCCGGTCCGCGCCGGCGTCCCGGGCGGGCACGGTCACGGTGGACGAGGCGGTGTTCGGGCTGGCCGCGCGGCCGGTCGGCGGGCGGCTGACGCTGGTGCCGTCCTGGCTGTTCCAGGCGCGGGGCGCGACGGCCCGGGGCGCCTTCACCGTGGCCGGTCCGGCGGTCGCCCCGGCGTACCTGACCTCGCCGTCGCCGTCGTCGTCGGCGCCCGTTCAGGAGCCGACCTCGGGGCCGGCCTCGGGACAGACCTCGAAGCCGGTGGCACGGGACGTGCCGGCGGACGGCTACACGGCCGGCGGACGGAACCTGGCCGTGAGCTTCACGGGCGGGGTGTGCGCCACGTACGCGGTGTCGGTGAAGGAGAGCGCGGAGCGGGTGACGGTGACGGTGACCGAGCGGTCCCGGCCGCACACGATGTGCGTGGCCATGGCCAGGTTCTATGTGCGGACCGTGCGGCTGGACGCGCCGCTGGACGGCCGGACGGTGGTCGGTGGCGACGGCCGGCCGGTGCCGGAGGGCGGGCCGGGGGCGTCGGGGCGGCCGGCGCGCTGACGCGGGCCGGGACGCACGAAGGCGGCGGCCCCGTCAGGGAGTCCGCCGCCTCGTCCGTCAGGCCTTGGCCCGATCAGCTGAAGGAGTCGCCGCAGGCGCAGGAGCCGGTCGCGTTCGGGTTGTCGATCGTGAAGCCCTGCTTCTCGATCGTGTCCACGAAGTCGACGGTGGCGCCGCCGAGGTAGGGGGCGCTCATGCGGTCGGTGACGACCTTGACCCCGTCGAAGTCCTTCACCACGTCGCCGTCGAGCGAGCGCTCGTCGAAGAAGAGCTGGTAACGCAGGCCGGAGCAGCCGCCGGGCTGGACGGCGACACGCAGGGCGAGGTCGTCGCGACCCTCCTGGTCGAGCAGGGCCTTGACCTTGGACGCGGCGGCGTCGGTCAGGATGATGCCGTCGGTGACGGTGGTGGTCTCGTCCGATACGGACATCTACATCTCTCCCGGGTTGTACGGAGACAGCTTTCCGACGAGTGCAACCGGTGCGTCCGCGGATTCATTCCGCGCCGGGCATTCGCGTGGTCGCGTTCTGCTTCTCTCCTCATGCTCGCACATGGCCGCGAGCACGGACAGCGGCACGGACGGCGGCACGGGACGGGACCCGCCCGGTCCGGGTGGGCCGGTCCGGGTGGGCCGTGCGGCGGGGAGCGCCTGCGCGGGATTCATGTCACATGGACGTTATGGGCATCGTCAAAGTGACGTGAAGCAGTTATGATAGATAGCGTCAGTTAGACGAAAAGTAGAAAGGGTGCGTGTCGTGACCACCGCCCAGACCCCGGAACTCGACGTACAGCCGTCGCCGTTGGCTCTGCTGCTCCTCGGCCGTGAGGCCGACCCGAAGAGCGAGCGGGGCGTCGAGTGCCCCGGAGACCTGCCGTCGCCGTCCGACCCGGACCTGGTCGCGCGCGCCCGCGCGGCCAAGGAAAAGCTCGGCGACAAGGTCTTCGTACTCGGCCACCACTACCAGCGCGACGAGGTCATCCAGTTCGCCGACGTCACGGGCGACTCCTTCAAGCTGGCCCGGGACGCGGCCGCACGCCCGGAGGCCGAGTACATCGTCTTCTGCGGTGTGCACTTCATGGCCGAGTCGGCGGACATCCTGACCTCCGACGACCAGAAGGTCGTCCTGCCGGACCTGGCCGCCGGCTGCTCGATGGCCGACATGGCGACGGCCGAGCAGGTCGCCGAGTGCTGGGACGTGCTGACCGAGGCGGGGATCGCCGAGCAGGTCGTACCGGTCTCGTACATGAACTCCTCCGCCGACATCAAGGCCTTCACCGGCAAGCACGGCGGCACCATCTGCACCTCCTCCAACGCCGAGCGGGCCCTCGAGTGGGCCTTCGAGCAGGGCGAGAAGGTGCTGTTCCTGCCCGACCAGCACCTCGGCCGCAACACCGCGGTGCGGGACATGGGCATGTCCCTGGAGGACTGCGTCCTCTACAACCCGCACAAGCCCAACGGCGGGCTGACGGTGGAGCAGCTGCGCGCCGCGAAGATGATCCTGTGGCGCGGCCACTGCTCGGTCCACGGCCGCTTCAGCCTGGACTCGGTCGACGACGTGCGGGAGCGCATCCCCGGCGTCAACGTCCTCGTCCACCCCGAGTGCCGGCACGAGGTCGTGGCCGCGGCGGACTACGTCGGCTCGACCGAGTACATCATCAAGGCGCTGGAGGCGGCCCCGGCCGGCTCCAAGTGGGCGATCGGCACGGAGCTGAACCTGGTCCGCCGCCTGGCGAACCGTTTCGCGCCCGAGGGCAAGGAGATCGTCTTCCTCGACAAGACGGTCTGCTTCTGCTCCACCATGAACCGCATCGACCTCCCCCACCTGGTCTGGACCCTGGAGTCGCTGGCCGAGGGCACCCTGGTCAACCGCATCCAGGTCGACCAGGAGACGGAGGCGTTCGCCAAGCTGGCGCTGGAGCGGATGCTGGCGCTGCCGTAGCCGGCTCCGCACATGACAGAGGCCCGCCTCCCCAGGACTTGGGGAGGCGGGCCTCTGTCATGTGGTGCCGGTCAGACGCCCGCGGGCTCCAGCACCTCCGCCTCCGGAGCCGCCTTCTTCGCCGCCCGCTTCTTCGCCCGGCGCTCCTTGCGGAGCTCCAGCATCGCGTAGAGCGTGGGGACCAGGAGCAGGGTCAGCAGGGTCGACGAGATCAGACCGCCGATCACGACCACGGCCAGCGGCTGGGCGATGAAGCCGCCCTCGCCGGTGACGCCCAGGGCCATCGGCAGCAGGGCGAAGATCGTCGCCAGGGCCGTCATGAGGATCGGGCGCAGCCGGTGACGGCCACCCTCCACCACGGCCTCGACGACGCCGTGGCCCTGCGCGCGGTACTGGTTGATCAGGTCGATCAGCACGATCGCGTTGGTGACCACGATGCCGATCAGCATCAGCATGCCGATCATCGCCGGGACGCCCATCGGGGTGCCCGTGACCACCAGGAGGCCGATGGCGCCGGTCGCCGCGAACGGGATGGACACCAGCAGGATCAGCGGCTGGACCAGCGAACGGAACGTCGCGACCAGCAGCATGAAGACGATCGCGATGGCCGCCAGCATGGCCAGGCCCAGGTTCTTGAAGGCGTCGCTCTGGTCGGAGGAGACGCCGCCGATCTGAGCGGTGGCACCGGCCGGGAGCTTCAGGGCCTTGATCTTCGCCTGCAGCTTGGTGCTGACCGCGCCGGTGTTCTCCCCGGTCGGCCGGGCCTTGATGGTCGCGGCGCGCTGTCCGTCGATACGGGTCATCGACACCGGCCCGTCCACCACCTTCACGGTGGCGACGTCGCCGAGCTTGACCGGGCCGAGGCGCAGGTTCTTCAGCTGGGCCAGGGTCGTGGCCGGCTTCGCCGACCGCACGACGACGTCGCGCTCGGTGTCGTCGAGGACCGCCTTGGCGACCGTCGTACCGCGTACGGCCTGCGCGACCGCGGCGCCGAGCTTCTGGTCGTCGAACCCGGCCGCGGCCGCCTTGGCGTTCGCCCTGACCGAGATGCGCGGCACGCTCTGCGCGAGGTCGCTGCTGACGTCGGTGACGTCGCCGAGGCCGGCGACGGCCGAGCGGACCTGCTCGGAGGCGGTCTTCAGGGTCTTCGGGTCGGCCGACTTGACGGTGACGCTGAGGTCCTGGTTGCCGAAGCCGTCACCGGCGGACACGGTGGTCGTGCCGATGCCGTCCAGCTTCTTCAGCCCGGCCTCCAGGTGCTTCTGCACGGAGTCGTACGACTTCGAGTCCTTCAGCATGACCTGGTAGGAGGCCTGGTTGGTGGAGGTGCCACCGCCGAAGGCGGCCATGAAGCCGGAGGAGCCGATGGTGACCTGGTAGTCCTTGACGCCCTCGGTGCCGGCGAGCAGAAGCTCGACCTTGCGGGTCTGGGCGTCGGTCGCCGCGAGGCTGGTACCGGGCTTCAGCTGCTGCTTGACGGTGAGGACTTCCTGCTCGCCCTGGTCGAAGAAGTTCGTCTTGAGCAGCCCGCCCATGCCGAACGTGCCCAGCAGGACGACCACCGCGATCAGCACGCTGGTGAGGCGGCGGCGGGTGGCGAAGCGCAGGACGGGGACGTAGAGGCGCTGGAGGCGGCTGTTGGCCTCCTTCTCCTCGGCCCGGCGGCGGGCCTCGTCGGCGTCCTCGGGAGTGCCCTTCGGGGCGCGCAGGAACCAGTACGACAGCACCGGGACCACCGTCAGCGACACCACGAGCGAGGCGAGCAGGGCCGCCGTCACGGTGATGCTGAACGAGCCGAACAGGGCGCCCACCATGCCGCCGACCAGGCCGATCGGCAGGAAGACGGCGACGGTGGTGAGGGTCGAGGAGGTGACCGCGCCGGCCACCTCGCGCACGGCGCCCAGGATGGCCTCGCGGCGCTCCTCGCCGTAACCGAGGTGGCGCTTGATGTTCTCCAGAACCACGATCGAGTCGTCGACGACCCGGCCGATGGCGATGGTGAGCGCGCCGAGGGTGAGCATGTTCAGGGACAGGCCCCGGGTCCACAGCACGATCAGCGCGAGCACGACGGACAGCGGGATGGACACCGCGGTGACCAGCGTGGAGCGGACCGAGGCCAGGAAGACCAGGATGATCAGGACCGCGAAGAGCAGGCCGAGCGCGCCCTCCGTGGTCAGACCCTTGATGGACTTCGAAACGGCCGGGCCCTGGTCGCTGACGACCGTGAGCTTCGCGCTCTCGCCGAGGTCCTTGCGCAGGCCCGGCAGCTTGTCCTTGACGGCGTCGGAGATGGAGACCGCGCTGCCGTCGTGGTCCATGGTGACCATGACGGCGAGGCTGGGCCGGCCGTCGGTGCGGGTGATGGAGTCGGCCGGGGCGGGCCGCTGCGCGACGGTGGCCACGGAGCCGAGGCGTACGGCCTTGTGGCCGCCCTGACCGATGACCGTCAGGTCCTGGATCTGCTTCAGCGAGGTGAAGCCGCCGCCGACCTGGACGGTGCGGTTGGCGCCGTTCTCGTCGAAGGAGCCGGCCGGGACGGTCGCGCCGCCGGCCTGGAGGGCCTGGCCGAGGGCGGCGGGGGTGAGGCCGGCCTTGGCGAGCTTGGCGTTGTCCGGGGTGACGGCGACCTGGACGTCGCGTACGCCCATGACCTGGACGCGGCCGACGCCGCTGATGTCCTTCAGGGACGGGACGACCGTCGTGTCGAGCTGGTCGGCGAGCGCCTGCTGGTCCTTGTCGGAGGTGGCGGCGAGCACCACGGCCGGCATGTCGTCCGTGGACCCGGAGACGACCTGCGGGTCGACGCCTTCGGGCAGCTGGCCGCGGACGCGGTTGACGGCCTGCTGGACGTCGGTGACCAGCCGCTTGGTGTCGTTGCCGTAGTCGAAGGACGCCATGATGACGGCGTTGCCCTCGCTCGCGGTGGAGGTGACGCCGCTGATGCCGTCGACGCCCTGGAGGTTGTTCTCGATGGGCTCGACGACCTGCTTCTCGACGACGTCGGGCGAGGCGCCCTGGAAGGGCACGACGACCGAGACCACGGGCAGTTCGATGGTGGGCAGCAGCTGCTGCTTGATCTGGGGTATCGCGATCAGTCCGAAGACGAGCGCGATGAGGGACATCAGGCCTATGAGGGCCCGTTGCCCGAGGCTGAACCGGGACAGCCAGGACATGGGTGTGGGATCTCTCTTCTTCTGTGAGCGGCAGAAGCTCGTAGGGACGCACTGGTGCGCGCCCACCCCACCACCCTGAGCCATCCCGGAGGACGATTCCGTAGGCTCCAGGTCCATTTCCGGACCGGCCGCCTACTCCCCCCGCAGTACGAGCGGGTGGAGGTCAGTCCATCCTCGGACGGACCAGCCCCGACTCGTAGGCGATGACGACCAGCTGGGCCCGGTCCCGGGCGCCGAGCTTGGCCATGGCACGGTTGACGTGCGTCTTCACCGTCAGCGGGCTGACCTCCAGGCGTTCGGCGATCTCGTCGTTGGACAGACCGGCCGCGACCTGGACGAGCACTTCGCGCTCGCGGGAGGTGAGCGCGTCCAGGTTACCGAAGCGCTCCGGGTCCGGTCCCGCGCCGTCGGCGCCGCCCTGGGCGAGGAAACGCGCGATCAGGCCCTTGGTGGCGGCCGGGGACAGCAGCGCCTCGCCGCCGGCGGCGAGGCGGATGGCGTTCAGCAGCTCCTCGGGCTCACTGCCCTTGCCGAGGAAGCCGGAGGCGCCGGCGCGCAGGGCCCGGACGACGTAGTCGTCCACCTCGAAGGTGGTCAGGATGACCACCCGGACCTGGGCGAGGGCGGGATCGGCGCTGATCAGGCGGGTGGCGGCGAGTCCGTCGGTGCCGGGCATCCGGATGTCCATGAGGACGACGTCGGCCTTCTCCTCCTTGGCCAGACGTACCGCCTCGGCTCCGTCGGAGGCCTCCCCCACCACGGCCATGTCGGGCTCGGACTCGACGAGCACCCGGAAGGCGCTGCGCAGCAGTGCCTGGTCGTCGGCGAGCAGGACACGGATGGTCATACGGGCTCCCCCTGGGCCGTCGCCCCGGAGGACCGGGACTGGCGGGTCTGGAGGGGCAGGATCGCATGGACGCGGAAGCCGCCGCCGTAGCGGGGGCCGGTGGTCAGGGTGCCGCCGAGGGCGCTGACCCGCTCCCGCATGCCGAGCAGTCCGTGCCCGCCGCCGCGCGCGGGTACGGGGGCGGCGCCCGAGCCGTCGTCGAGCACGGTGACCTCGATGTCGCCGCCCACGCGTACGACGCTGACCTCGGCCTTCGCCTCGGAGCCAGCGTGCTTGCGCACGTTGGTCAGGGCCTCCTGGATGATCCGGTAGGCGGCCAGATCGACGGGTGAGGGCAGTTCGGTGTCCTGGTCGGCGCGGGCCACCTCGACGGGCAGTCCGGCGTTGCGGAAGGTGCCGGCGAGGTCGTCGAGGCGGCTGAGGCCAGTGGCCGGTTCGGTGGGCGCCTCGGGGTCGCCGGACTGGCGCAGCAGACCGACGGTGGCGCGGAGTTCGTCGAGCGCCGAACGGCTGGCCTCGCGGACGTGCGCGAGGGCCTCCTTGGCCTGGTCGGGCCGCTTGTCCATGACATGGGCGGCGACGCCGGCCTGCACGTTGACCAGGGCGATGTGGTGGGCGACGACGTCGTGCAGGTCGCGGGCGATGCGCAGGCGCTCCTCGGCGACCCGGCGGCGCGCCTCCTCCTCGCGGGTGCGCTCGGCGCGTTCGGCGCGCTCGCGGATGGCCCGGACGAAGGCGCGGCGGCTGCGGACGGCGTCCCCGGCGGTGGCGCCGATGCCGGTCCAGGCCACGAGGACGAGGTTCTCCTGGGCGTACCAGGGCAGCGGTCCGCCGAGCATCGCGGCGGCCGTCAGCACGGCCATCGTGAGCAGGCCGATCCGCCAGGTGGTGGCGCGGTCGGTGGAGGAGGCGACCGTGAAGAGGGCGATCACGGCGGCCATCGCGACGGGGGCGCGCGGGTCACCGGTGACGCACTCGATCACGGAGAGGCCGCCGGTGACGGCGAGGACCGTCCTGGGGGCGCGCCGGCGCGGTACGAGCGCGGCGGCCGCGAGGACCATCAGCAGCAGGCTGAGCAGGGCCGGGGCGCGTTCGCCCCAGACCACTCCGTGCCGGCCGTGCGGTGCCGCGAAGGACCCGGCGATCATGCACAGCAGCACCACCGCGGCGAGGGCCGCGTCCAGTGCGAGGGGGTGGGCCTTGAGGCGGCACCAGAGGCGTTCCAGAGTGCTCACCCGGAAACAGTACGGGGGCGGGGCGGCGACCGGAATCGGCCGGGAGGCCCGTCCCCGGCCACCGGGCCCGACCCGGGACCGGCCCGCCCGGGTTCAGCCCGGGATCAGGCCGTCGTCGCTGAGCATCTCCCGGACCTCCGCCAGGGTGGCGTCCGAGGCCGGGAGGATCAGTTCCGAGGGTTCCAGCGCGTCGTCCGGCAGCGGGGTGCCGAGCCGGCGGACGGCGTCGAGGAGGCTGGTGAGGGTGCGGCCGAAGCCCTCCTCGTCACCGTTCTCCACCTCCGCCATCAGCTCGTCGTCCAGCTTGTTGAGCTCACTGAAGTGGGAGTCGTCCAGCCTCACCTGGCCCTCCCCCATGATCCGTACGATCACGTCGGCCTCCTCGGCTCGGTCCCGGCGCCCGGCTACTGCTTGTCGAAGCGCGGGGTGTCCTGCGGCTGCTGCTGGGACCGATCCTGGCCGTTTCCGCCCTCGATCGCCTGCTGCGGGGCGCCTCCGGCCAGCTCGGCCTTCATGCGCTGCAGTTCCAGCTCTACATCCGTACCACCGGAGAGCCGGTCCAGCTCGGCCTGGATGTCGTCCTTGGCCATGCCGGACTGGTCGTCCAGGGCGCCGGAGGCGAGCAGCTCGTCGATGGCGCCGGCGCGGGCCTGGAGCTGGGCCGTCTTGTCCTCGGCCCGCTGGATGGCGAGGCCGACGTCGCCCATCTCCTCGGAGATGCCGGAGAAGGCCTCGCCGATGCGGGTCTGGGCCTGGGCGGCGGTGTAGGTGGCCTTGATGGTCTCCTTCTTCGTACGGAAGGCGTCCACCTTGGCCTGCAGGCGCTGGGCCGCGAGGGTGAGCTTCTCCTCCTCGCCCTGGAGGGTCGCGTGCTGCGTCTCCAGGTCCGTGACCTGCTGCTGGAGGGCGGCGCGGCGGGACAGTGCCTCGCGGGCCAGGTCCTCCCGGCCGAGCGCGAGCGCCTTGCGGCCCTGCTCCTCCAGCTTGCCGGACTGGCTCTGGAGCTGGTTGAGCTGCAGTTCGAGGCGCTTGCGGGAGGTCGCCACGTCGGCGACGCCGCGGCGCACCTTCTGCAGCAGCTCCAGTTGCTTCTGGTACGAGTAATCGAGGGTCTCGCGCGGGTCCTCGGCCCGATCCAGGGCCTTGTTCGCCTTCGCGCGGAAGATCATCCCCATACGCTTCATGACACCGCTCATGGGCTTCGCGCGCCCCCTTCTGACGGACTCCAGCTCACAGATCCTGCGACAGAACCCACAGTACGGGCCCCGCCTCCATTACCGCACCGTTAGGGGAGTGATGCGCTCATCCCCAAGGACGACTGCCGTCCTCGCAGCTCCGGCGTGAGGAGTAGGTGGCCCCCGGTATCGGGCCCTGGCGGGCCCCTCGGCGACCGCCGGGTGAAGCGCCGGCGACGTCCCTGTGTTCCTGCCTGTTGCCCCGCCTGTTGTTTCTGTCTGTGCCCCTACAGACGTCCGGTGTTGCCGGATCGTTCCCCGCCGGACTGGGGTCCATGCGGGTGAAGCCCGTACCCTTGGGTTTTGTGTTCCGAAGCCGTGCCAAGGATGAGAAGGCCCCCGCCGACAAGGCGCAGGTGACCGACTCCAATCAGCCCCGCGACCCGCAGGCCCCCAAGGGCAGGCCCACGCCGAAGCGCAGTGAGGCCCAGTCCCAGCGCCGCAGTGTCGCCAACACCCCGACGTCCCGCAAGGACGCCGGCAAACGCCAGCGCGAGGAGCGCCGGCTGGCGATGGAGCGTCAGCGCCAGGCCCTGGCCAGCGGTGACGAGCGCTATCTGCCGGTCCGCGACAAGGGCCCGGTCCGCAAGTTCGCCCGTGACTGGATCGACTCGCGCCTCAACGTGGCGGAGTTCTTCCTGCCGATGGCCGCGGTGATCCTCGTGCTCACCGTGGTGAAGGTGCCCTCGATCCAGACCATCGCGCTGCTGCTGTGGCTCATCGTGATCGTGGGAATCGTGCTGGACTCGGTCTTCAGCGGTCTCCGTCTGAAGAAGAGGCTGGCCGAGCGCTTCCCCGGCCAGACCAAGAACACGCGGGGCGCGGTCGCCTACGCCCTGATGCGTTCCCTCCAGATGCGCCGGCTCCGGCTGCCGAAGCCGCAGGTCAAGCGCGGAGAGCGGCCCTGAGCGCAGACGCGATCACCGGGGGGACGGCCGCGGCCTGGCTGAACAAGCTGGGCAGGCTGCGTGATGTCGTACGCCGGGAACTGGTGTCCCGGCAGCTCGACGAGCAGATAGCCGGGCACTTCCCGGTCGGTCAGCGGCTGCGGGTGCTCGACGTGGGCATGGGCCAGGGCACGCAGGCCCTGCGGCTGGCCCGGCTCGGTCACCAGGTGACCGGGGTCGAGCGGGACGCCACGATGATCGAGGCCGCCCGGCAGGCCCTCGCCCGGGAGCCGGAGGGCATCCGCGAGCGGGTCCGGCTGGTGGAGGGCGATGGCCAGGACACCGGCGTGCACTTCCTGCCCGGCAGCTTCAACGTGGTGCTCTGCCACGGCGTACTGATGTACGTGGAGGAGCCCGACCCGCTGGTGGCCGGGCTGGCCCGGATGCTCGCGCCGGGCGGCCTGCTGTCGCTGCTGGTGCGCAACGGCGACGGGCTCGCGATGCGGGCGGGGCTGTCCGGGGACTGGGCGGCCGCGCTGGCCGCGTTCGACTCCACCGCGTACCTCCCCCATGCCCGGACGGGCTCAGACGACTTGGACGACTCGGTCGACCCGGTCGACCCGGACGACCCGGACGGGGAGACCCCCGTCCGCCTCGGCCCGGACGTACGGGCCGACCGGCTCGCGACGCTCACCGCCACGCTCGCCGGCATCGCCGCCCCGCTGCGCGCCTGGTACGGCGTACGGGTCTTCACCGACACGGCGGCGGACGACGCGGAGATCCCGGACGACCTGGAGACGCTGCTGGCGGTGGAGGAGCGGGCCGGGCGGACGGACCCGTACCGGGGAGTCGCGGCGCTGCTGCACCTGTGCGGCGTACGGGGCTGAGGCCCGCACTGGCCCGCGACGCACGACTGAGGCCGCGTCGGCCCGCGACGCACGGCTGATTCCGTCCGGCCCGCGACGCACGGCCCGGCCGCGTCGGCCCGCAGCGCACAGCTGATTCCGTCCGGCCCGGAACACACGGCTGCCCCGGTCCGGCACGGAGGCCGGCCCCGTCCGGTGTGGAGTGACCGGCCGAGCCCGTTCGGGCGTATACGGCGGGCTCGGACATTCCCCTCGAAGCGACACTCGGGGCATGGACCCTTCCCGTACCCGTTCCCTCACCAGGGGTGCCCCGGTCGCCGTGCTCGCGTGCGCCGCCGTCCTCCTCGGCGGCTGCTCCGAGCCGGCGGCGCCCGCGAAGAAGGACACCGCGACCACCCGGGCCACGCTGCCGATGGCCGCGGAGGACCTGCAGAACCGGTACCAGAAGGTGATCAAGGAGGTCCTGCCGTCGGTCGTGCAGATCCAGGCGAGCCATGACCTCGGCTCCGGAGTGGTGTACGACGAGCAGGGCCACATCGTGACGAACGCGCACGTGGTCGGCCCGGAGAAGACCTTCCAGGTGACCACGGCCAACAGCGAGGAGCCGCTCAGGGCCGCCCTGGTCTACTCCTACCCGGAGCAGGACCTCGCGGTGATCAAGCTGGACAGGGTGCCGCCCGGGCTGAAGCCCGCGGCGTTCGGGGACTCCGAGAAGGTGGCGGTCGGCCAGATCGTGCTGGCCATGGGCTCTCCCCTGGGGCTGTCGTCCAGCGTGACGCAGGGCATCGTGTCGGCGACCGGACGGACCGTCAGCGAGGGCGACGCCGGCGGCGGCACGGGCGCCACCATCGCCAACATGGTGCAGACCTCGGCGGCCATCAACCCCGGCAACAGCGGGGGCGCGCTGGTCAACCTCGACGGGCAGGTCATCGGCATCCCGACGCTGGCCGCCGCGGATCCCGTCCTCGGCGGCAGCGCGGCGCCCGGCATCGGGTTCGCCATCCCGGCCTCGATGGTGCGCACGGTCGCCGACCAGATCGTCAGGACCGGCAAGGTCGTCGACTCGGGCCGGGCCGCGCTCGGCATCACCGCGCGCACGGTCGTCGACGACCTCTACCACCCGGCCGGTGCCGCGGTGGTCACCGTCACCCCCGGCGGCCCGGCCGACAAGGCGGGGCTGCGGCCGGGCGACGTGATCACCAGGCTGGGCGGCGACAAGGTCGCCACGACCACGAGCCTCTCCGAGGCGTTGGCCGGGGCCAAGCCCGGGCAGCGGACGACGGTGACGTTCCTGCGCGACGACCAGGAGCGCACGGCCGAGGTGGCACTGGGCGAGCAGTGAGCCGCGCGAAGCGGGGAAGCGGGGATGCGCGAGGGCGCAGGGTGCCGGGGGGTGAGGGAGTGAGGAGGGCGGGCCTCCTCGCCTCCCTCCCCGTGGCGGGGCTACTCCGCGTCGGCGTGCAGGCTCATCGGGCCGTAGATCTCGGTGCCGTCGTCGAACAGCCGCACCTGGTCCGCGCCGCCCTCCAGCAGCGCCTTCCACTCCTCGCCGATCCAGGACTCGGCGTCCCCCTGCGTGGTGAACTCCTCGGGCTGCACCGCGGGCTGGACCTCCGTCCCGTCGGCCTTCTCGAACCGCCACGTCCATGCCGCCATGTGGGCCTCCTTCGATCCAACGCCTGTGCGCAGGGTATGCGCTCCACCGGGTCCGCCGTCAGAGGTGGTGGATCAACCGAGGCCGCCCGGCGGAGCCGCGTACCGGTGCCGTCCCGCTCCCCTTAGGGCGCGGCAGAGGAGCGGCGCCTGCGAGAACAGGTGAAAATCGGTCCCGTGGAAGTGACTCTGCTCGGTACTGGTGCCCCCATGGGACTGCCCCGCCCCGGCTGTCCCTGTGCTGTCTGCGCGACCGCGCTCGGGCCCGACGCGCGGGCGGCCACCGCGTTGCTCGTGGACGGGACGCTGCTGCTCGATCTGACGCCCGGGGCGGCGTTCGCGGCGGCGCGGGCAGGGCATTCGCTGGGCGGGGTACGGCAGGTGCTGCTGTCGCATCCGCACGACGGGCCGCCCGTGGAGGTGCCGGCCGGGCTGCCGCAGCCCGGCCGGGTGCCGGACGGGCGCGAGTTGGCGCTGCTGACGGGGCATCGGGTGCGGGCGGTGGCGATGGACGCGGGCGGCACCGGGTACGCGGTGACCGGGCCCGACGGGCAGCGACTGCTGTACCTGCCGCCGGGCGGGGCTCCGGCGGGCCTGGAGGAGGGGACCGCGGAGTCGTACGACATGGTGCTCGCCGACGTCGTGGGGCGCCCGGACGCGCTGGCGCGACTGCGGGCGGTCGGTTCCGTCGGGCCGACCACGGACGTCGTCGCCGTCCACCTCGACCACGACGTGCCGCAGGGCGCGGAGTCGCGGCGCCGGCTCGCCGCCGCGGGGGCACGGGCGGTGCCGGACGGTACGACGCTGGTGGTGGGGGCGTACGAGGATGTGCCGGACGTGCCGCGCCGGACGCTGGTGCTGGGTGGGGCGCGGTCGGGGAAGTCGGTCGAGGCCGAGCGGCGCCTGGAGGCCTTCCCGGACGTGCTGTACGTGGCGACCGGCGGGACGCGGGGCGGGGACACGGAGTGGGCGGCCCGGGTGGCCACGCACCGGGAGCGGCGGCCGGGGTCGTGGCGTACGACGGAGACGACCGATCTCGTGCCGCTGCTGGCCGAGGAGGGGCCGCCGCTGCTCATCGACTGCCTGTCGCTGTGGCTGACGGACGTGATGGACTCGGTCGGGGCGTGGGACGACGCGGAGTGGGCGGGCGGCGGTGAGAAGGCGCTGCGCGAGCGGGTGCGGGAGTTGACGTCCGCTGTGCGCGGGGCTCGGCGGACCGTGGTGGCCGTGTCCAACGAGGTCGGGTCCGGGATCGTCCCGGCCACCGCGTCCGGGCGGCGGTACCGGGATGAACTGGGGCGGCTGAACGCGACGTTCGCGGGTGAGTGTGAGCAGGTTCTGCTGGTGGTGGCGGGCCAGGCGGTGGTGTTGCGGGGCTGAGGATTGCGGTTGGCGGTTGGCGGTTGGCGGTGCGGTCGTCTGCCGGGTGCGGGTGGTCTGTGGCTGGTCGCGCAGTTCCCCGCGCCCCTGAGGGGTGACCGTGCGGTCGGCTGTGGGGGCGGCGTCGGTTGTGGCGGTGGATCGGGCCGTGCTCCCGTGCGGGTGGTCTGTGGCTGGTCGCGCAGTTCCCCGCGCCCCTGAGGGGTGGCAGTGCCGTTGGCTGTGGGGGCGGCGTCGGTTGTGGCGGTGGATCGGGCCGTGCTCCCGTGCGGGTGCGTGGGGGCTGGGCGCGCAGTTCCTCGCGCCCCTGAGGGGTGACCGTGCCGTTGGCTGTGGGGGCGGATCGGTTCGTGTGGGCGGGGCTGCGGTGGTTTTTAGGGGCGCGGGGAACTGCGCGACCGGCCACAGCGTGCCCGCGCCCGGGCGACGTACCGCGGGGTCATCCCTCCCTACGTGCCACGAGGCGATACGTGTTGGAGAGGCGGGTGCGGCGGGCGATCGGGGCCAGGGTGTGGTCCAGGGCCGAGGCCGCCGCCAGGGCAGGCGTGGCCAGCCGGCGCAGGACGGGCGGGAGGTCGGTCAGGGCCAGGGCGAGGGCCGCCGACAGGTCGGACGGGAGGTGCGGGGCCCCGCGGTCGGTGGAGACGACCGTGCAGCCCTGTGCCTCCAGTTCCGCGCGGAGGTTGGCCAGCGGCATCAGATGGAGGTGCCGGGGCCGGCCGTGCGGCAGCCACCACCTGCCGAGGAGCGCCGCGAACGCGCAGTCCGGGTCGGGGACTTCGACGACCAGGTGACCGCCGGGGCGCAGCACGGCGAGCGCGGCCCTGAGTTCGGCGCGCGGATCGGGGACGTGCGCGAGGTGGTGGAACATGCTGAGCACGTCGTAACGGGCCCGCAGCCGCTCCACCGTCCCCGGGGTGGTCAGCCGGCCGCGGTGGGCCTCCTCGACGCGCCCCTCGACCAGCGCCCGGACCACGTTGGCCGACGCGTCCAGTCCGTCGAAGCTGGTGTACGGGAAGTACTCCTTGGCCGCCTCGGGGAAGCGGGCGTGCCCGGTGCCCACGTCCAGCCAGCTCTCCGGGTCGGCCGGCACCGTCAGGGCCCTGGCGGTGGCCCGGTGCCGGCGGCGGACCGCGCGGGCGGACAGCAGCCGCCCGGTGAACTGTTCGTGCCGCTCGTGGAAGTCCCGGTGGTGGACGGCGAGGCCCTCCGCGGTGGGCCGGGGGTTCTGGAAGGCGTGCCCGCAGTCGCCGCACTCGTCCAGGACGAAGGTGCCCGGCCGGCCCCCCAGTGGGTCCGGAGCGCGCAGCCGGGTACGCAGCCGCGGGGAACCGCACCAGGGGCAATCCGCCCGGCGTGGTTCCAGATAGGGGTCGGTGACCTGTGAGGTGAGGGCCGAGGACGACATGGGCGGCTCCCTGTGCGACATTCCGCTGCGAACCGGAACGTATGGGATACCGATCTTGGGTGCAAAGACGCCATGCGGATGTGCTGCCGGTGTGGCGCGGACGCGTCCGGGGGCTGGCGGTACTGTTCCGCGAATGAGCAGGATTGATCTCGACGACTTCTCCGATCTGATCGAGCGCCCGGACGGCGGCGTACGCCGTGAGGCCGAGGCCCGGCGGGAGCGCCAGGTCGTGCCGCCCGGGTCACTGGGGCGCCTCGACGAGCTGGGCGAGTGGCTGGCCGCCGCACAGGGCGTCGTACCGGTACGGCCGGTCGAACGGCCGCGGGTGATCCTCTTCGCCGGCGATCACGGGATCGCCGGACTCGACGTCTCCGCGCGGCCCGCGGGCGGCGCCGCGGAGCTGGTGCGGGCGGTGCTGGAGGGCGGCAGCCCGGTGTCGGTGCTCGCGCGGCGGCTGGAAGTGCCGGTGCGGGTCGTGGACATGGCCCTGGACTGCCCGTCGGACGCCTTCCCCGAGGATGTCGTACGGCACCGCGTACGGCGCGGCAGCGGCCGTATCGACATCGAGGACGCGCTGACCCTGGAGGAGGCCGAGGCCGCCTTCCTGGCGGGTGTCGCCGTCGCCGACGAGGAGGCCGACTCGGGGACGGACCTGGTGGTGCTCGGCGATGTGAGCGTGGGCGGGACGACGGCCGCGGCGGTGCTGGTCGCCGCGCTGTGCGGGACCGACGCGTCGGTGGTGACCGGGCGCGGCGGGCTCGCGATCGACGACCTGGCGTGGATGCGCAAGTGCGCGGCGATCCGGGACGCGCTGCGCCGGGCCCGGCCGGTGCTCGGGGACCAGATGGAGCTGCTCGCCACCGTGGGCGGGGCGGACCTGGCGGCCATGACCGGGTTCCTGCTGCAGTGCGCGGTACGGAAGCTGCCGGTGATCCTCGACGGGGTCGTGGCCGCCGCGTGCGCGCTGGTCGCCCAGCGGGTCGCCTTCCGGGCGCCGGACTGGTGGCTGGCGGGGCACGGCAGCGGGGAGCCGGGCCAGGCGAAGGCCCTGGACCGGATGGCCCTGGAGCCGCTGCTGGATCAGGGCGTGAAGGTCGGCGAGGGCGTGGGTGCGCTGCTCGCACTGCCCCTGGTCCGCGCCGCCGCCGCACTGGCCGCCGAGCTGCCCGAGAAGGCCGAGAAGGCCGAGAGGGCCGACGCTGAGGTCGAGGCCGGGCCCGAGGTCGAGGCCGAGAAGGGCACCGACGCGGAAGCGGAGGAACGCGCGACCGAGCCGGAAGAGGCGTAGCCGAACCGGAGCGCGCGACCGAGGCGGAGCACGCGGCCTGGGCGGAGCACGCGGCCGGTCATGACCGGCGGTCCGGTCGCCGCCGGCTGCACCAGTCGCCGCCGGCGGTCCGCCCGCCCCGCGCCGCCCGGTGCCGACCGCTGCCGACCGCTGCCGACCGCTGCCGCCGCGGCGGAAACGTGCGCGGACATGCGCCTGGCAGGCCCGCCGCCCCGAATAGCGCGGTTCGCGACTGAGGCGCCCATATGATCCTCCCCCATGGGAGATGCCCGAATTGTCGTGGAACAGCAGGCCGCGCCGGGGCGGCGGTCCAGCGGGGCCTCCCGTCGGGCCGCCGCGTTCGCCGTCTGGTATCTGCGGGCCGTCACGTTCGTCAACTTCCTCAGCGCGGTGTGGGTGTCGCTGGGCCAGGACGTGCGCCGGCACAACCAGGAAGACCTCTTCACGCCGTACCTGCTGACGGCGGGCTTCGCCTCGGGCGTGTTCACCGCGTTCCTGGCGATCACGATGCGCCGCCGCAAACGGGCCGCGTGGATTCTCAACCTGGTGCTGAGCGGCCTGTTCCTGGCTCTGTTCGCCTTCGCGATGGCGTTCCCGGAGATCCGGCGGTACGCGCAGAACTGGATCTCGCTGGTGCTGACGGCCGCCTTCGTGGCCGCGCTGCTGGCCGGGCGCCAGGAGTTCTACGCCAAGGGCGACCGGTCCAACCCGCGGCTCGCCGCCACCGTGGCCGTCGTCGGCGGTCTCGCCGCGTCGCTGCTGGCCGCGCTGGTGGTGACGGTCACCAACCAGGCGCCGGACGCGGCCCGTTCGACGTTCCTGGAACGCTGGCACTACGGCACCCTGCGTCTGGTGTCGGTGGCCGCCGACGAGTCCCGCTTCCCCGGGATCGACCCGCCCAACTGGGCCAACGTGGCCGTCAACGTCCTCAGTACGGCCCTGCTCCTCGCCGTCCTGTACGCCGCCTTCCGCTCCCGGCGTGCCGTCGACCCGCTCACCGAGGACGACGAGAAGCGGCTGCGGACGCTGCTGGACGGGCACGGCGAGCGGGACTCGCTCGGCTACTTCGCGCTGCGCCGGGAGAAGAGCGTGGTGTGGTCCCCCACCGGCAAGGCGGCGGTCGCCTACCGGGTGGTCGGCGGGGTGAGCCTGGCCTCCGGGGACCCGCTGGGCGACCCGGAGGCGTGGCCCGGGGCGATCGTGCCGTGGCTCGCCGAGGCGCGGGCGCACGGGTGGATCCCGGCCGTGATGGGGGCGAGCGAGGAAGCGGGGACCATCTACGCCCGGCACGGTCTGGACGCGCTGGAACTCGGTGACGAGGCGATCGTGGAGGTCGCCGAGTTCACGCTGGAGGGACGGGCGATGCGCACCGTCCGGCAGGCGTACAACCGGGTGAAACGGGCCGGGTACCAGGTGCGGATCCGGCGCCACACGGACATCCCGGCGGACGAGATGGCGTACCTGATCGAGCGTGCGGACGACTGGCGGGACGGGGCGACCGAGCGCGGGTTCAGCATGGCGCTCGGCCGGCTCGGGGACCCCGCGGACGGGCAGTGCGTGATGCTGGAGTGCACCGACGCCGACGGCAGACTGCGGGCGCTGCTGTCCTTCGTGCCGTGGGGGCCGCACGGGCTGTCCCTGGACCTGATGCGCCGGGACCGGGACTCCGACAACGGGCTGATGGAGTTCATGGTCCTCGACCTGCTGCGGCGCGCCGGGGAGATCGGCGTCACGCAGGTCTCGCTCAACTTCGCGATGTTCCGGTCCGTCTTCGAACGCGGGGCGCGTCTCGGCGCGGGTCCGGTGCTGCGGCTGTGGCGGTCGCTGCTCAGCTTCTTCTCCCGCTGGTGGCAGATCGAGTCGCTGTACCGGGCCAACGCCAAGTACCGGCCCATCTGGGAGCCGCGGTTCCTGCTCTTCGAGAAGAGCGCGGACCTGCCGCGCATCGGGCTCGCCTCGGCGCGCGCGGAGGGCTTCCTGGCGACGGGACCCGTGGCACCGGGGCTGCCGAAGTGGCTGCACCGCAGGCATCTGGACACGCACCGATAGGGAGTGCCCGATGAACAGGTTCGCCCGCTGGGCCCGCGAGGAGTGGGGGCCGCTGTACGACGCCGTGCGCGAGCCTCTCCTGAAGCGGGGTCCCAGGGCGGTGCCCATGACCCTCGCCGCGGTGTGTCTGACCGCCGTCCTGCAGTACGTGCAGAACCAGCCGTGGGGGTTCGGGTTCGTCCAGGATGCGGGCGCCGTACGCGCCCAGGACCCGCTGTGGCCGGCCCTGTTGCGCACCCCCCTCTCCCTGTACGTGCCGGCGCTGGACCTGCCGGTATGGGGGGCGCTGGCGCAGATCCTGTTCGTGTTCGGGATCGCCGAGGCGTGCCTGGGCTGGTGGCGGACCCTGGGCATCGCCTACGTCGCCACGCTCGCCGGGACGCTGTACGCGCGCGTCGGCGTCGCGCTCGGCCCGCACGCCCCGTTCGGCCTGCCCGCCACCGACACCCAGGTGGTGGACACCGGACCGTCCGCGGCCGTGGTGGCCCTCGCCGTGTTCGTGGCCTGGCGGTACGGCGCCTACGTCACCACGGGTGCCGTCACCGCCGCGATGGCGGCGGAGCTGCTGTTCAAGGACAACCTGGCGGGCAAGGAGCACCTGGCCGCGCTGATGGCCGTCGGAACGCTGTGCCTGGTGACGGCGGTGCGGCAGCGGCACGGGCCCGGACACCGGCGGTGGGACCGGCACCGGCACGGGTACCCGGTGCGGCACGGCGGGACCGGGTCGCGGCTCGCTCAGTGGCGGCCGGGCAGCCGGGCCGGGCGCGGGTCGGGCCTGCCGCCGATCCAGTCCTGAACGGCGCGTCTGGGCCCGGCCCAGCGCCGGTCGTGGTGGTAGGCGCGCAGGGCGGACCGGGCGCGGGCGCGGGGGCGGCGGCCGTAGAAGCGGCGGGCCCACAGGGAGCCGGGGCGGGCGAGGCGGGCCGCGCCGACGAGCGCGAGCAGGGGCACGACCGTCCCGAAGATCGCGATGCGGACCTTGCCCTTGCTCAGGGCGACGAGCGAGAAGACGAAGTTCGCGACGAGCGTGACGATGACACCGCCCCGGTCCTGGAGTTCCTCCTGGGTCAGGTCGTTGACGCCGAACGGGGAGAAGCCGGCCAGCAGCAGGCCGACCAGGGCGGCGGTGAGCGCGACGACCTCGACGCTCTTGCGGCCCTCCTCGCTCCAGTAGACGTCGTCCAGGTGCAGGATCAGCGCGAACTCGTCCAGGACCAGCCCGGCGCCGATGCCGAACACGACGGCCGCGATGGCCCCGCCGGCGCCGTGCCGGTCGCTGGCGACCGCGCCGAAGCCGCCGACGACCGTGAGGACGACCCCCGGCACCACGTGGTGGATGTGCAGTCCGCCCGCCTTGACGTTGCCGAACGGGCCCTTGCCCGCCCGGATCAGACGCGTGATGACCCGGGTGACGACGAAGGTGAGCACGAAGGCGGCGAGGGCCAGCAACAGCGGGAGCTTGCCCGGTTCCAGGATGTTCCGCTCCCACCAGTGCCCCATGTGCGCACTTTATCCCCGGCTGGATCAGGTGGCCTCGCGAGCGCCGGGTAACCTGCGCCGATGCTCAGGACCTCCCCTCTCGACGGACTCCGCTTCGCCTTCGGCACCCTCACCGTGCTGCCCGTACGGGTACGCCGCTGGGACCGCGAGGCCGCACGCGGGGGCATGCTGACCGCCCCGGTGGCCGGACTGGTCGTCGGCGGCGCGGCGGCCGGCCTCGGGCTGCTGCTCCTGTTCCTGGGCGCCGGTCCGCTGCTCGCCGCCGTCGCCTCGGTCGCCGTACCCGCCGCGCTCACCCGGGGCCTGCACCTCGACGGGCTCGCCGACACCGCCGACGGGCTGGGCAGCGGGAAGCCGGCGGAGGACGCGCTGCGGATCATGAAGCAGTCGGACATCGGTCCGTTCGGGGTGATCACGCTGATGCTGACCCTGCTGGCCCAGGTCGCCGTGCTGGCGCAGCTGTACGACGGCTCCTGGGCGCGGGGCGCGCTCGCGGCGGTGACTTCGGCGGTCGCCGCCCGGCTGGCGCTCACCCTGGCCGCGCGCGCCGGAGTGCCGGCCGCCCGGCCCGAGGGGCTGGGGGCCGCGGTCGCCGGAGTGGTGCCGGTGCCGGGCGCGCTGGCCGTCGCGGCCGCCGTCACCCTCCTCGCGGCCGCCTGGGGCACGGTCTTCGGCCCCTACGGCCCGCCGCACACGGCGGCCGCGGTGCTGCTGGCCCTCGCCGCCGCCGAACTCCTGCTGCGCCGCTGCGTCCACCGCTTCGGCGGGGTCACCGGCGACGTCTTCGGCGCCCTCGCGGAGACGGCGGCGACGACGGCGCTGGTGGTGCTGGCGCTGGGTGGCTGAACCGGCCTCACAGATCCCGTTCGGGGGCGCAATTCCGTAGGCACCGTTCCGGGTTGCGGTTCCGGGTCGCAGGGAGGCGGGTTGTCCCTCCCCGACTCCGGGCGGTCCGGGCGGCCGCGTCCGCCTCAGGGTGCGGGCGGGCCCACGCCGTGGGGCAGTGTGCCCCAGGGGTGGGCGCCCGCTCCCGGCACCGCGCAGTGCACGGCCGCGCCCCGCACCCGGGCCCCCTCCGCCACGTCGGCGCCGGGCGGGACGTCGTACACCAGATGGCACAGCCGCACGCCCGACGGGTAGCGCCGGGGCCGCGCGGGGGTGCTCCGGTACGCCGGCCAGGGGCCCTCGAAGGTGACCAGGAGGTCGGCGAGGGCCGCGTACGCCGGGTGCGGCGGAGTGCCGTGGTTGAACGCGAGCGTGCCGCAGCCGAGGGTCCGGGCGGCCGCCGCCAGCCGCTCGTAGTACGGCAACTCGTCTGCCCCGGAGGACACTTGGTCCAGGAAGGCGCCCTGCGTTCCGTACCACTCGCGGTGGGTTCTCATCTCGCGTACGACGTCGTCGTGGGGCCGTGTGCCGTAGCCGGTGTCGGTGTAGCCGAGCAGCGTGACGCCCGCGCGCCGCAGCCGGACTGCGGTCGCGGCGAAGGCCTCGTCCGGGCGTTCGCCGGGGCCACTGGCCGGGTTGAGAACGACGCCGTACAGACGCGGCGCGGCCGCGAGGATCGCCGCCCACTCGGCCGGGCGGACCGACGGATGCTCGTAGTACGGGACCAGCAAGCTGTTCATCGGTGCGCCGTCGCCCTTCCCAGCAGGCCCCGGGCCAGGGCGACCTGGACGGTGGCCGCGGCCGCGTACACGGCGAGGCCGACGAGGCGCGGATCGCCCGCGTGGGTGAGCAGCGCCAGCGTCTGGGCGAGGGCCGCGGCACAGCACACCGCGGCGGCACCGAGCACGGCACCGAAGGACTGGAGCAGCAGCCCGGTCCACAGCACCACACCGAGCGCGAGCAGCCCGGCAAGGCGGACACCGGTCGGCAGGGGGGAATGCGGCCAGGACGCGGCGGCGACCACGGCCAGGACGAGCAGGGCGGCCAGGTAGCCGAAGAGGCAGCGGGCCAGAGTGCGGCCCAGGGTCCGGCGGAACGTCCGCGCCGTCCCGCTCGCCCGCAGGGCGGCCAGGCCTCCGCTGCGGAAGCGGTACAGCAGCCATTCGGCGGGCCCCATGCTGAGCGTGAGCGCCACGGCCTCCGGCGCGGCGACCGCGCTGCGCTCCGCCCCGGTCAGGACGTCACCGAGGCCCGCGTACAGCACGAGGACACCGCTGCCGAGCCCGAAGACCGCGTAAGGCAGGGAGGACAGCAGCCGGGGACCCGGCCCCCCGCCCCGCACCGGCCTGACGGCGGGGAGCAGCGCGGTGACCGGCGCGGCGAGAACCCCGGCCCACCGCCTGACGAACGGCCCCGGCCGGGGTGCGGCGCAGCTTTCGGGGGTCCGGCTCGGGGTGGGGGGCGCGCCGAGGCGGCCGAAGGGAAGCAGGGCGGTGAGGCCGGCCGGCCAGTGCCCCGTGGGGCGGGGTGCGGTGGGGCGGGCGGTCCGGGGGCCGGCGCCCGGTCTGCGCAGCGCCGGGGCGACTTCGAGGAAGCCGAGGGTGGCGACGGCGGCGGTGGAGGTCACCAGGAGGAGCAGGCGGGGCTGGTCCGGGAGCGGGTGGGCCAGGGCGAGGAGGGCGCCTGCCGTCAGCGGGGTCAGGGCGGCCAGGAGGGCCCGCTCGCGGCCCATGACCAGCAGGACCCCGGAGGCGCCCAGGTAGCAGGACTGGCCGGCGGCGAACGCCGCGGCGGCCGGGTGGGCGGCGCCCCCCACGGGGAGGGCGGCCAGGGCGCCGAGCAGCATGCCCGCCGGGGTGCCGACGAGCAGGCAGCGGCGGGCCGCCGGGCGGTCGCCGAGGCCCAGCCAGGCGTAGGCGCGGTGGGCCAGACCCTGGTTCCAGGCCCAGCCGCACAGCGCGCTCGCCAGCAGGGTGAGGGTTCCAGCCGGCAGGTCGAAGGCGTCGCGCGGGCCGGCGAGCAGCGGGGCGCCCAGCACGTAGGCGAAGCCGGGGAGCGCGAAGACCAGGCCGCGCAGCAGGCAGCCGAGGAGACCGGCCCGCCAGGGGTCGGCGGGTGTGCCCTCGGGCTCGGGGTGGCGGCGCGGGATGCGGTCGTACAACTCCTCTGCGAGGGCGAAGGAGTTGAGGACGCCGTAGCGCTCGCGTATCTGGTCGTCCGAGAGGCCGTCGGACTCCAGCAGGGCCGCCACCTCGTCGGGGTGGACGGCGGCGGATACGAACGTGTCGAGTTCGCGGGCCAGTTCGTCGATCGGGTCGGGCCGCTCCGGGTCCGGGCGCCGCCGCTGGTGCGGGATGCCCGGCAGGGTGGCGGGCGTGCGCAGATCCTCGCTCACCAGCCGGTCCCGTCCGTCGCGACCGCCGCGTACCAGGGGTCGCGCAGTTCGGCGGTCCAGTCGTCGACCGTCTCGACGGTGGGCTCGTAGACCTCGGGAAGGCCGGCGAGTTCCTGGTAGATGGTGCGGAAGTTGTCGACCGAGCGGCGCAGGGTGAACCGGTCGATCACGCGCTGTCGGGCCGACTCCCCCAGCCCCAGGCGCCGTTCGTCGTCCCGGAGCAGGGTCAGGGCGGCGGCGGCCATCTTCTCCGGTTCGCGCGGCGGGACGACGAGGCCGGTGTCGCCGACGGCCTCGCGGACCCCGCCGACGTCGGTCGAGACGGTCGTACGGCCGCAGGACATGGCCTCGATGATCGAGAACGGGAAGCCCTCTGAGATGGAGGAGAGCAGCACGAGGTGGCCGGCCGCGTAGGCGCGCCAGACCTCGGTGATGCGGCCCTCGAAGGTGACGCCGTCACGGACGCCGAGTTCGGCGGCGAGTTTCTCCAGGCGGGTGGCGTAGGCCTCGCCGCCGGGCGGGACCGGGCCGAACAACCGCAGCCTGGTCGCGGGGAGTTCGGCGCGGACGAGGGCGTAGGCGCGCAGCAGGGTCTCCAGGTCCTTGATGGGGTCGACGCGGCCGCACCAGGTCAGGGTGGGCACGTCCGGCTCGGGGCCCGCGTGCGGGAAGGCGTGCGGGTCGACGCCGTTGTAGACCGTGCGGATGCGGCCGGCGTCGGCGCCGCCGCGCTCCTCCCAGCGGCGGTTGTACTGGTTGCAGGGGGTGATCAGGTCGGCGGCGCGGTAGCCGTGGGAGTTCAGCGCGCGGTAGAAGCCGAGCAGGAACGCCTTCACGGGCCAGCGGTGTCCGTCGCCCAGCTGCCCCAGATAGCGTTCGCGCAGGTAGATGCCGTGCTCGGTGAGCAGGAACGGCACTCCGTCGAGGTGGTGCGCGGCGAGCGCGGGCAGGGTCGCCAGGCCGCTGCTGACGGCGTGCGCCACCGAGTCCTCGGGGATGCGCACACTCAGCGGGCGCAGGGCGTGTTCGAGCAGGTCGGCGGCGGTGAGGGCGTCGTGCACGGTCGGGCGGGCCGCGGCCGTCGACAGGTGCGGCATGGTCCAGATCCACTGCAGCGAGCGCAGCGCCTGTTCGGTGCGCAGGGCGGCCGGCAGCCATCCCGCACGGGCGATGCGGGCGAGTTCGCCCAGCGCGCCGCCGAAGTCGCAGCGGGACTCGGGGTCCAGAAAGGACAGCAGGAGACGCTCGTAGGCGTCGGTGAAGCGGCGCCGGGCCCTGCCGTAGGGGGCGCGGGCGCGGCCGGGGCGCGGGCCCCAGGTGGGCACGGTGGTGTGCCGGCGGACGTTCGGCGGCAGCTCCCAGGTCACGGGTTCGCGGCCGCTGCCGGTGAGTGAGACGAGATGGAAGCTCACCTCCGGCATGCCCTTGACGAGCTGGTCGCACCAGGTGCTGACCCCGCCGTGGACGTGCGGGTAGGTGCCTTCGGTGAGCATGGTGACGTGACGGCCGGTGCGCATGCTTGCGCGGATCCCCCCTGTGATGCGGATGACATGCGGGAACTGCGGCCCGGAACCCGGCTGTGGGTCCGCCGGGTCGTGTCCGACGATTCGCCTCGGATCAGCGGGCGGCGTCCGGTGCGTGCGTCGCAGGGCGGAGGATCGCCCGCGTACTGGACGTACGCGGGCGATCCGGCAACGCGGCGAGGTGCCGTGCCGGGCGTCGCCCGCCCGGCGGGAGTCGTCGGACACGGCCCGGGGCCGGACGCGCGGTTCCCCGGCGCCCCTCAGGGCACTGTCGGTGCTGCCCGTCGGCCGCTACGGCAGCTTGAGCGTGAGTGCGGACTGCAGGGTGCCCGGCGTTCCCCAGGCCGAGCGCAGGCCCGCGTACGACGTCCCGAACGCGCTGGAGGTGAGCAGGAACTGCTGCTTGGTGCCCTCGGGCACCGTGACCGGGATCTGGGTGCCGGACGGCGCGGTGACCGTGACGGTGTTGCCGATGCGGTAGGCGGTGACCTTGCCGCCGTCCAGCGCCGCCTGCCACTTGGCCCGGTTCTGCAGTTCGGCGCCGATGGCGCTCTGGCGCAGGTTGACGATCGGGGTGTTGGCCGCGAACAGCGCCTGGTAGTCGGCGAGGACACGGTCCAGGACCGGGTAGAGGAGGCGGTCCTCGGCCAGGTTGGACTGGTGGGCGTAGTGCGGGCGCGGATCGTTGCTCAGCACGTGCCCGAGGTCGGTGTGGGCCTCGGTGGGCACGATGTGGCCGGTGAAACCGGTGTCCGTGTCCAGCGGTGCGCCGAGGCAGGTCGAGGTCGCGTTGTTCTCGCAGATCCCGCTGCCGCCGTCGGCCTCGGAGGTGTAGATCCAGTTGTACTCGTCGGCCATCTCGGCCTTGGTGCCCACGTTGTAGTACACGTTCATCGGGTACCGCGGCACGGTCAGCGTGCTGCTGCCAACGGTCCGCTGCTCGGATTCGCGGGAGTTGTCCGAGGCGGTCCACTTCACGCCGTTGGAAGCCAGGGCGGGCCCGAGGTTGGGGTTGTCCTGCGGCTGCTGCGGGAGGGTCTTCAGCCCGGAGTGCTCACCGGTGACCAGTTCGCTGCGGTCCAGGGAAAGTCCGTGCTGGGAGGCCCAGTTGTTGTTGTTCGAGATCTCCCCGGAGATGTCGGAGCGGCTCACCCACTTCGTCGAGCCGTCGGGGTTCTTCGCGCAGGCCCACGGCACGGTCGAGGTGTCCTGGACGCAGCCGAGGAACATGTGGGTGTAAGTGTGGTTCACCCAGCGGTACTTGGCCTTGTCCTTGAGGAGCTGGTCGGCCAGCGCGTCGGTGCCGCCGTGCTCGCTCTTCCACTCCTCGCCGGCGCCCGCGTTGAAGACCATGTCCAGGGTGAGGCCGTGGCTCTGCTGCCACGCGGCCGCGTACTGGGCGTCGGCCGGTGTCATCCGGATCGGCGTCTCGGTGTCGTCACCGCCGCCCGCGCAGTCGATGTCCCCGGGCGTGCAGTTGCGGGCGGCGTCCCAGCGGGCGTCGGGGGCGAAGACGTCGTCCACGTGGACGGCGAAGTAGTTGCGGGCCTGCCCGAGGTGCACACCCTGGGTCAGCCACTCCACGATGCCGCGCGCCAGCACCCGGAACTGCTGCTGGTACTGGTTGTAGGCGAAGGTCACCACCAGTTCGCGGCGCCCGTCGTGGGCGTACTCGCCGAGCAGGCTGCCGTTGCCCGTGCCGCCCGGCACGGGGGCGTCGACATAGCTGGTGTAGCCGGTGCGGGGCTGGGCTATGAAGCCGTAACTCTCCTGGACCGAGGGCGAGTTGTCCTCGAAGGAGAAGCCGCCGGCCAGGTATCCGAAGGGGCCCGCCCGGCCGGCCGTGCTGACGGTGGCCGGACGTCCGTCGAGGCCACCCGCGTAGCCGTTGCTGTCGGTGTAGTCGAGGCCGACCTCGGGGTGCGCCCAGGTGTAGGCGTCGACCTGCGGGATGCCGTACGTCTTCTCGTACGCCTCCAGGGCCGTCTGCTCGGCGGATCCGGCGCCGAACGGGGCCTCGTTCGGCAGCACCACGCCCTGGAACTTGGCGCGGGGCCGCCCGCCGACCGTGTCGCTCAGGAAGGCGGCGTTGATGGCGGGGCGACCGGAGTCGCCCAGGTCGACCCGGGTGTACGGGATGCCCTCGCTCCGCAGCTGCGCGGCGATCGCGCCGACGGAGCCGCCGTCGTCGTCGACCACGAGGACCCTGAGGTCGACGCGTGGGTCCGTCGCGGCCGAGGCCGCGGGCGCGGCGATCCCCAGGCTGATCAGAGCGGCCGCCGTCGCCGTGACCGTCACGGTTCTCCGGCGGTGCGCGCGATAACTCATGTCTGGTTCCTCCCCCCAGAAGATCCTCTGCGGTGAATCCACGGAGGATCTGTGGAAATCATGCGTTTCGGCGGACAACCAACCCACCGGAACCCGACGAGTGTGGCTCAGGTCACTGAGGCGCAGGGGGCGGAAGTGGCCATGACGCCACGGACAGGTGAACGTCCGTAGGAATGAGCGAACGGTCACACGCGCGTAGTCTCGTCCCGGGTGTTCGCCGACACGGTGAAGGCCCCGGTTGCCACCTGCCCCAAGGCATGGACCTAGGGTCGGCTCTCGGGCCCGGTCGACCCACCCCGCGCGATCCCGGTCGCTCCGTCAGGACGACCGAGGATCACAACGGCCACAGCAACTTCACATCGGAAGCGAGATTTCACCACCGTGACTGCTCTGACTCTCAGCACCGCCGCGGCGCCCGGCCTGCGGGCCGACGCGATCGTCGTCGGTGTCGCCAAGGGCTCGGCGTCCAAGTCTGGGGACCTTGTCGTCGCGCCAGGCGCCGAGGCCGTGGACCACGCGTACGACGGCAGGCTCGCCGGCCTCCTGGAGACCCTCGGCGCCTCGGGTGCCGAGGGCGAGCTGACGAAGCTGCCCGCCCCGGCCGGCTTCAAGGCACCGCTCGTGGTGGCGGTGGGCCTGGGCGCGGAGCCCGGCGAGGACGCCGGGTACGACACCGAGGCGCTGCGCAGGGCCGCCGGTGTGGCCGCGCGTGCCCTGGCCGGCTCGAAGAAGGCCGCGTTCGCGCTGCCCGTCGAGGACTCCGGTGCCGTCGGCGCGATCGCCGAGGGCGTGCTGCTCGGCGCCTACGCCTTCGACGCGTACAAGGAGGGCGACGCCAAGGCCAAGAACGGCAAGGCGCCGCTGGGCGAGGCCGCGCTGCTCGGCGGCAAGCCGCGCGACGCCGCCCACAAGGACGCCCTGGCCCGGGCCGTCGCGGTCGCCGAGGAGCTGAACCGCGCCCGCGACCTGGTCAACACCCCGCCGAACGACCTCACCCCGGAGGCGTTCGCCGCCGTCGCCCAGGCCGCGGCCAAGGAGCACGGCATCAAGGTGCAGGTGCTCGACGACAAGGCGCTGACCAAGGGCGGCTACGGCGGCATCCTCGGCGTCGGCGGTGGCTCGGAGGCCAAGCCGCGCCTGGTCAAGCTGTCGTACACGCACCCGGAGGCGGACAAGCACCTCGCCTTCGTCGGCAAGGGCATCACCTACGACTCGGGCGGCATCTCCCTCAAGCCGGCCGGCCACAACGAGACGATGAAGTGCGACATGGCCGGTGCCGCCGCCGTGTTCGCGGCGGTCGTCGCCGCGGCGCGGATCGGCCTGAAGGTCAACGTCACCGGCTGGCTGGCGCTGGCCGAGAACATGCCGTCCGGCTCCGCCGTGCGCCCGGGTGACGTGCTGCGCATGTTCAGCGGCAAGACCGTCGAGGTCCTCAACACCGACGCCGAGGGCCGGCTGGTGCTCGCGGACGCGCTGTGGGCGGCCTCCGCGGAGGAGCCGGACGCGATCGTGGACGTCGCCACGCTGACCGGCGCGATGATGCTGGCGCTGGGCAGCCGGACGTTCGGTGTCATGGCGAACGACGACGCGTTCCGCACCGCCCTGCACGAGGCGGCCGAGGAGGTCGGCGAGCCGGCGTGGCCGATGCCGCTGCCGGAGCACCTGCGCAAGGGCATGGACTCCTCCGTCGCCGACATCGCGAACATGGGTGAGCGGATGGGCGGCGGCCTGGTCGCCGGTCTGTTCCTGCGCGAGTTCGTCGCCGACGGGATCACGTGGGCGCACCTGGACATCGCCGGCCCCGCCTTCAACGAGGGCGGCGCCTTCGGCTACACGCCCAAGGGCGGTACGGGTACGGCTGTGCGGACGCTGGTGCGCCTCGCCGAACTGACGGCCGCGGGCGAGCTGGGCTGAGTCCCGTCCCTCCGGGGTTCCTTCCGTAGTACCGCGGGGGCGCGGGGGCTGGTCACACAGCTCCCCGCGCCCCCGCGGGTGCGCCGTCGCCCGTCTCCGCCGCAGGCGGGCGCGGACCGCGCCGCTTTGGGGTGCCGCCCTCCGCGAACGTGGGACGCGTCTCACACCCCAGCCCGGCGTCTCGCACCCCTCGAACAAGTGCAAAGATGGAGCCCGGCAGGACAGGGCCCCATCCGAGGGCCGAAGCATCAAGCGGCCGGACACCAGCCGCCTGCCGGTCAGCGAAGACCGGCGTACGGCGCACATGCATGGAGGACGTGACGTGGCGAACGACGCCAGCACCGTTTTCGACCTAGTGATCCTCGGCGGTGGCAGCGGTGGTTACGCCGCGGCCCTGCGCGGAGCGCAGCTGGGCCTGGACGTCGCCCTGATCGAGAAGGACAAGGTCGGCGGCACCTGCCTGCACCGGGGCTGCATCCCCACCAAGGCGCTGCTGCACGCCGGTGAGATCGCCGACCAGGCCCGCGAGAGCGAGCAGTTCGGCGTGAAGGCCACCTTCGAGGGCATCGACGTCCCGGCCGTCCACAAGTACAAGGACGACGTGATCTCGGGCCTGTACAAGGGTCTCCAGGGTCTGATCGCCTCGCGCAAGGTCACGTACATCGAGGGTGAGGGCCGGCTGTCCTCCCCCACTTCCGTGGACGTGAACGGTCAGCGGATCCAGGGCCGCCACGTCCTGCTGGCGACCGGCTCGGTGCCGAAGTCCCTGCCCGGCCTGGCGATCGACGGCGATCGCATCATCTCCTCCGACCACGCCCTCGTCCTGGACCGCGTGCCGAAGTCCGCGATCATCCTGGGCGGCGGCGTCATCGGCGTCGAGTTCGCCTCGGCGTGGAAGTCCTTCGGTTCGGACGTCACGGTCATCGAGGGCCTGAAGCACCTGGTGCCGGTCGAGGACGAGAACTCCTCCAAGCTGCTGGAGCGCGCCTTCCGCAAGCGTGGCATCAAGTTCAACCTGGGCACCTTCTTCGAGAAGGCCGAGTACACCCAGGACGGCGTGAAGGTCACCCTGGCCGACGGCAAGGTGTTCGAGGCCGAGGTCCTGCTGGTGGCCGTCGGCCGCGGCCCGGTCTCGCAGGGCCTGGGCTACGAGGAGGCCGGGGTCGCCATGGACCGCGGTTACGTCCTCGTCGACGAGTACATGCGCACCAACGTTCCGACCATCTCCGCCGTCGGTGACCTCGTCCCGACCCTCCAGCTCGCCCACGTCGGCTTCGCCGAGGGCATCCTGGTGGCGGAGCGTCTGGCCGGTCTGAAGACCGTCCCGATCGACTACGACGGTGTCCCGCGGGTGACGTACTGCCACCCCGAGGTCGCCTCCGTGGGCATCACCGAGGCCAAGGCCAAGGAGATCTACGGCGCGGACAAGGTCGTCGCTCTGAAGTACAACCTCGCGGGCAACGGCAAGAGCAAGATCCTGAAGACCGCGGGCGAGATCAAGCTCGTCCAGGTCAAGGACGGTGCCGTGGTCGGCGTCCACATGGTCGGCGACCGCATGGGCGAGCAGGTCGGCGAGGCCCAGCTGATCTACAACTGGGAGGCGCTGCCGGCCGAGGTCGCGCAGCTCATCCACGCCCACCCGACGCAGAACGAGGCACTCGGCGAGGCGCACCTGGCGCTGGCCGGCAAGCCGCTGCACTCCCACGACTGACCTCCGGTCACGGGCGCGACGACACAGACTTCCGCAATTCGTTAAGGAGCAACCGAAACCATGCCGGTTTCCGTAACCCTTCCGGCGCTCGGTGAGAGCGTCACCGAGGGCACCGTCACCCGCTGGCTGAAGGCCGAGGGCGAGCGCGTCGAGGCCGACGAGCCGCTGCTCGAGGTCTCGACCGACAAGGTCGACACCGAGATCCCCTCCCCCGTCGCCGGCGTGCTGGCCTCCATCAAGGTCGCCGAGGACGAGACCGTCGAGGTCGGCGCCGAGCTGGCGCTCATCGACGACGGCACGGGTGCGCCCGCTGCCGCCGAGGCCCCGGCTCCGGTGGCCGAGCCCGCCCCCGCTCCGGCCGCCGAGGCCCCCGCGGCTCCGGCCGCCCCGGCCCCCGTCGCCGAGGCCCCGGCTGTGACTGCCGCAGGCCCTGCCGGTGGCGCCCAGGGCACGGACGTGGTCCTGCCCGCGCTCGGTGAGTCCGTCACCGAGGGCACCGTCACCCGCTGGCTGAAGTCGGTCGGCGACTCCGTCGAGGCCGACGAGCCGCTGCTCGAGGTCTCCACGGACAAGGTCGACACCGAGATCCCGGCGCCCGCCTCGGGCGTGCTGCTGGAGATCGTGGTCGCCGAGGACGAGACCGCCGAGGTCGGCGCCAAGCTCGCCGTCATCGGTGCCGCCGGTGCCGCCCCGGCCGCCGCTCCGGCGCCCGCCGCCCCGGCGCCCGCCGCCGAGGCCCCGGCCGCCCCCGCGGCTCCCGCGGCCCCCGCCGTCCAGGCTCCGGCTCCGGTCGCCCCGGCGCCCGCTGCCCCGGCCCCCGCGCCGGCCCCGGTCGCCGCCGCTCCGGCCCCGGTCGCCGCCGCTCCGGCTCCGGCCGCTCCGGCGCCCGCTCCGGTCGCCCCTGCCGCCCCGGCTCCGGCCGCCGCGCAGGCGACCGACGAGGGTGCCTACGTCACCCCGCTGGTGCGCAAGCTCGCCGCCGAGAACGGCGTCGACCTGGCCACCGTCACGGGCACCGGCGTCGGCGGTCGTATCCGCAAGCAGGACGTCATCACCGCCGCGGAGGCCGCGAAGGCCGCCGCCGCGCCGGCTCCGGCCGCCGCGCCCGCCGCCGCCCCCGCCGCGAAGAAGACCCCCACCCTGGAGGTCTCCCCGCTGCGTGGCCAGACCGTCAAGATGCCCCGCATCCGCAAGGTCATCGGCGACAACATGGTCAAGGCGCTGCACGAGCAGGCCCAGCTGTCGTCGGTCGTCGAGGTCGACGTCACGCGCCTGATGCGGCTGCGCGCCAAGGCGAAGGACTCCTTCGCGGCCCGTGAGGGCGTCAAGCTCTCCCCGATGCCGTTCTTCGTCAAGGCCGCCGCGCAGGCGCTGAAGGCCCACCCGGTCATCAACGCCAAGATCAACGAGGCCGAGGGCACGATCACCTACTTCGACACCGAGAACGTCGGTATCGCGGTGGACTCCGAGAAGGGCCTGATGACCCCGGTCATCAAGCACGCGGGCGACCTCAACATCGCCGGCATCGCGAAGGCCACGGCGGAGCTGGCCGGCAAGGTCCGCGCCAACAAGATCACCCCGGACGAGCTGTCCGGCGGGACCTTCACCATCTCCAACACCGGTTCGCGTGGCGCCCTGTTCGACACGATCATCGTGCCGCCGGGCCAGGTCGCGATCCTCGGCATCGGTGCCACGGTCAAGCGTCCGGCCGTCATCGAGACCGAGGAGGGCACGGTCATCGGCGTCCGCGACATGACCTACCTGACCCTCTCCTACGACCACCGTCTGGTCGACGGCGCCGACGCGGCCCGTTACCTGACGGCCGTCAAGGAGATCCTGGAGGCGGGTGAGTTCGAGGTCGAGCTCGGCCTCTGAACTCTCTGATCGGCCAGTACGGTGCCCCGTCCGGAACTTCTCCGGGCGGGGCACCGCGCGTTGGGGCGCGGTACCGGAGGGCGCGGGGCGCATCGGCGTACGGCTCCTGGACGCCTGCACCGGCAACCCCGTGTGCGCCTCGTCTCACCTGCGCGAAAGCCCCCTCACTCACCGTCCCGAACCTCCCGACGGCCGTATTGTCTACACGTCAAAGTCCTCCCGAAGGAGCCCTCATGACCGCGCCCGTCGTCCACTCGCTGCGCGAACAGATCCGCGAGCACATCGTGGAGGGGATCGTCAGCGGGCGCTGGCAGCCGGGCGAGCGCATCGTGGAGCGGCGGATCGCGACCGAGCTCGAGGTCAGCCAGACGCCGGTGCGGGAGGCGCTGCGCGAGCTGGAGACACTCCGCCTGATCGAGTCCGCCCCGAACAAGGGCGTACGGGTGCGCAACCTGACCGCGGCCGACCTGGAGGAGAGCTACCCGGTCCGTGCGGGCCTGGAGGCCATCGCGGCGGAGCTGGCGGCCGAACGCCTCGCGGAGGACTGCTCGGCCCTGGAACCGCACGTCCTGGCCCTGTACGAGGCCGACCGCCGGTCCGACGGCACGGGCCAGGTCCGCCACACGGTGGGCTTCCACCGCGAGATGGTCCGCGCGGCGGGCAACTCGGTGCTGCTGCACACCTGGGAGGGCCTGGGCATCGAGGTGTTCACGGCGCTGTCCATCCGCTGGCTGGGCACGGTGCAGCAGTCGTACGCGGAGGAGCACGAGGAGCTGGTGCAGGCCTTCAAGCGCCGGGACCCGCGGATCGCGGAGCTGGTGAAGGCACACGTCCTGGGCTGCGCGCCGCGCGCCTGACACACCGCCGCACCCGCACCGCCGTACCGCCGCGCGCCTGACACACCGCAGCACCGCCGCGCGGCCGCACCGCCGCACCCGCACCGCCCCACCCGGGCGTCCCGGTGCACCCGAGCATCCCGGTGCTCACCTGCGAAAACCTGGGCCAGACGCGGCACCCGGTGCCCATTTCCAAGGCACGGGGTGCCTACTTTCTGACAATCGGGGAGTTTTACCCCTCACTCCTTTGATCGATCATCGATCAGGGAGTTACAGTCGCCGACGGACACGCGACGGGGTCGCAGATCGACACCGCCACCGAAGTCCGCTGCCCTGTCCTGCCAAAGACCAAGGGCAACCCTGAACCCTTAACGACGAGGGAACCCCCTTCGACTGAGGAAGGCGGCGACATGACCGACCCCCACGCCATCCAGCCGAGCGCGCTGGACCAGCTCCCGGACCGCGACCCGGAGGAGACCGCCGAATGGCAGGCCTCCCTGGACGCCGTCGCGCGTGAGGCTGGCCCGCACCGCGCCGCGTACCTGATGCGGCGCACGCTGGAGCGGGCCGAGGCGGGCGGCGTCGCGCTGCCGAAGCTCCTCGAGACCGACTACGTCAACTCCATCCCCACCGCCGCCGAGACGGCTGTTCCCGGTGACGAGGCCATGGAGGCCCGGATCACCGCGTGGAACCGCTGGAACGCGGCCGCGATGGTGACCCGTGGCAGCAAGTACGGCGTCGGCGGCCACATCGCCACCTTCGCCTCCGCGGCCTGGCTGTACGAGACGGGCTTCAACCACTTCTTCAAGGGCAAGGAGTCCCCGGACGCCGCGGGCTCCGGCGACCAGCTCTACATCCAGGGCCACGCCTCCCCCGGCATCTACGCCCGCGCCTTCCTCGACGGCCGGCTCAACGAGCAGCACCTGGACAACTTCCGCCAGGAGGCGGGCGGAGGCGGCCTGCCGTCGTACCCGCACCCGCGCCGGCTGCCCTGGCTGTGGGAGTTCCCGACGGTGTCCATGGGCCTCGGCCCGCTGTCGGCGATCTACCAGGCGCGCTTCAACCGCTACCTGACCAACCGCGCCATCAAGGACGTCTCCGCCTCGCACGTGTGGGCGTTCCTCGGCGACGGCGAGATGGACGAGCCGGAGTCGACGGCGGCCCTCGCGCTCGCCGCCCGTGAGGAGCTGGACAACCTCACCTTCGTCATCAACTGCAACCTGCAGCGCCTCGACGGCCCGGTCCGCGCCAACTTCAAGATCGTGCAGGAGCTGGAGGCCCAGTTCCGCGGCGCCGGCTGGAACGTCATCAAGACGCTGTGGGGTTCGGCCTGGGACGAGCTGTTCCAGCTGGACACCACGGGCGCGCTGGTGCGCCGCCTGCGCCAGGTGCCGGACGCGCAGATCCAGACGTACCAGACCCGCGACGCCGCCTACATCCGCCAGGACTTCTTCGGTGCCGACCCGGCGCTGGTGGAGATGGCGAAGCTGCTGAGCGACGACAAGATCTTCGAGTGCTTCCACCTCTCGCGCGGCGGTCACGAGGCGCGCAAGGTCTACGCCGCCTACAAGGCCGCCGTCGAGCACAAGGGCGCGCCGACCGTGATCCTGGCCCAGACGGTCAAGGGCCACACCCTGGGCGACGGCTTCGCGTCGAAGAACGCCAACCACCAGATGAAGAAGCTCTCGGTGGACGAGTTCAAGGCGATGCGTGACCTGCTGGAGCTGCCGATCGCGGACAGCGCGTTCGCCGACGGCCAGGTTCCCTACGGCCACCCCGGCGCCGACTCCCCCGAGGTCCGCTACCTCCAGGAGCGTCGCGCGGCCCTCGGCGGCCCGGCCCCGTCGCGTCGCGTGCACCCGCTCGCGCCGCTGCCGGCTCCGGCCGAGAAGGCCTTCGCCGCCTTCGACAAGGGCTCCGGCTCGCAGAACATGGCGACGACGATGGCCTTCGTCCGCCTGGTCAAGGACCTGGTCCGCGACAAGGAGACCGGCAAGCGCTGGGTGCCGATCGTCCCCGACGAGGCGCGCACCTTCGGCATGGAGTCGCTCTTCCCGTCCCTCGGCATCTACTCGCCCAAGGGCCAGACGTACGAGCCGGTCGACCGCGACCAGCTGATGTACTACAAGGAAGCCAAGAACGGCCAGATCCTCAACGAGGGGATCACCGAGGCCGGCTCGATGGCCGACTTCATCGCCGCGTCCACCGCGTACTCCACGCACGGCGAAGCGATGATCCCGTTCTACATCTTCTACTCGATGTTCGGCTGGCAGCGCACGGCCGACCAGATGTGGCAGCTCGGCGACCAGCTCGGCCGCGGCTTCCTCGTCGGCGCGACGGCGGGCCGTACGACCCTGACGGGCGAGGGCCTCCAGCACGCCGACGGCCACTCCCCGGTGATCGCGGCCACCAACCCGGCCGCCCTCACCTACGACCCGGCGTTCGCCTACGAGATCGGCGTGATCGTCCGCGAGGGCCTGCGCCGCATGTACGGCGAGGCGAAGCCGGGCGAGGACCAGGACGTCTTCTACTACCTGACGGTCTACAACGAGCCGCTGCCGCAGCCGGCCAAGCCGGCCGGCCTCGGTATCGACGAGGGCATCGTCAAGGGCCTGTACCGCTTCAACACGGCCGAGTCGGCGGGCGTCAGCCCCGCTGCCAACGCCCCGCGCATCCAGCTGCTGGGCTCCGGCACGGCGATCCACTGGGCGCTGGACGCGCAGAAGCTGCTCGCCGAGGACTGGGGCGTGGCCGCCGACGTGTGGTCCGCGACCTCGTGGTCGGAGCTGCGCCGCGACGCGATGGAGGCCGACGCGGCCATCCTGCGCGGCGAGGAGCGCGTGCCCTACGTCCGCCAGGCCCTGCAGGGCGCCGAGGGCCCGGTCCTCGCGGTCTCCGACTACATGCGCCAGGTCCCGGACCAGATCGCGCAGTGGGTCGAGCAGGACTGGTCCTCGCTGGGCGCCGACGGCTTCGGCCTGTCCGACACCCGTGACGCCGCCCGCCGCCACTTCGGTGTCGACGCGCAGTCGATCGTCGTCGCGGCCCTGGCCCAGCTCGCCAGGCGCGGCGAGGTCCAGGCGACCGCGGTGAAGGAAGCCCGGGAGAAGTACGGCCTGTAGGTCATCCAGGTTCTGTGAGGAAGGGGTACGGCAGCCGCCGTGCCCCTTCTTCGTGTGCTCTGTCAGTGGCCCCCGGCATGATGAGGGGCATGCGTGCGGCCCGGCTCATCAAGATGGTGCTCCTCCTGCAGTCCCGCCCCTCCATGACCGCCGCCGAGCTGGCGCGGGAGCTGGAGGTGTCGGAGCGGACGGTGACCCGGGACGCGCAGGCGCTGTCGGAGGCGGGCGTGCCGGTGTACGCGGACCGGGGGCGGGCCGGCGGGTACCGGCTGGTCGGCGGGTACCGGACGCGGCTGACGGGGCTGGCGCGCGGCGAGGCCGAGGCGCTGTTCCTGAGCGGGGTGCCCGGAGCGCTCAGGGAGATGGGGCTTCAGGACGCGGCCTCCGTGGCCCGGCTGAAGGTGTCGGCCGCGCTGCTGCCGTCCCTGCGGGACGCCCCGGACAGTGCCGCCCGGCGGTTCCATCTGGACGCGCCCGCCTGGTTTCGGGAGCCGGAGCCGCCGGCGCTGCTGCCCGTGGTCGCCGAGGCGGTGTGGGACGACCGGCCGGTCCGCGCCGGGTACCGGCGGGCGGACGGTGTCGTGGAGCGGGAGCTGGAGCCGTACGGGCTCGTGCTGAAGGCGGGCGTCTGGTACCTGTGCGCGCGGGTGGCCGGCGACGGTGCCTTCCGGACCTACCGGATCGACCGGTTCGCCTCGGTCACCCCCGTGGACGGGCGCTTCGACCGCGACCCGGGCTTCGACCTGCCCGCCCACTGGGCCGAGCGGGCGGAGGCGTTCGCCCGCTCCATCCTGCGCGCCGAGGCCGTCGTACGGCTCTCCCCCGAGGGGGTGCGCGCGCTGCCGTACGCCCTCGATCCGCTCTCCGCGCGTGAGGCGCTGGCGGGCGCGGGCGAGCCGGACGTCCGGGGGTGGGTGACGGTGACCGTCCCGGTGGAGTCGGAGGAGGTCGCGCACACGCAGCTCAGGGCGCTGGGGCCGGAGGCGGAGGTGGTGGCGCCGGCCGGTCTGCGGGAGCGGTTCGCCCGGGACGCGGCCCGGACGGCGGCGCTGTACGGACATACGGCCACCTGACATACGGGCGTACGGCCACCGGTCGGGCGGTCCACCCTCCTGATAACGATCCGCCGTACTCCGCGTGCGGCGGATCGTTAGAGGCCCGATGCTTGACCCGTGATGGACGAGACGGAGTTCTGGGAGCTCATCGACGCCACCCGCGAGGCCGCCGAGGGCGACCCCGAGGAGCAGGCCGACCTGCTCGTGGACCGGCTGCTCCAGCTGGATCCGGAGATGGTCCTGGACTTCGCCCGTCACTTCGAGGCCCGCTACAACCGCGCCTACCGCTGGGATCTGTGGGGCGCCGCCTGGGCGCTGCTGGACGGGGCCAGCGACGACGCGTTCGACTTCTTCCGGTGCTGGCTGATCGGTCAGGGCCGGGAGGTCTTCGAGGGCGCCCTGCACGACCCGGACTCCCTGGCCGATCTGCTGGACGAGTTCGACGAGGAGATCGACGGCGACGGCGAGGAGCTGGGCTACGCGGCCGACGAGGCCTACGAGCAGCTGACCGGCGTGGTCGCCCCCGACCTGGGCATCGCCCCGGCCCCGGCCGAGCCCGCGGGCGCCCCGGTCGACTTCGAGGACGACACGGTCCTCGCCGGGCGCTACCCGAGGCTCTGGGAACGGTTCAAGGACTGACATGGGCTCCACGCCGCGGACACCGGCGGTGGGAGGGCGTGCGGGACGGGCGCGGCGGGACCTCGCGGACACGCGGCCTCACATGCGTTGCACCTAGGGGGTGTCGTTTGGATCAGGTCGGATCAGGCCGCGGCGTCCGGTGCGGTGCCTCGCAAGGCGGAGGATCTGCCGCGTACCGGACGTACTCGGCTGATCCGACAACGCGGCGAGGTGCCGTGCCGGGCGTCGCGGACCCGAGCTGATCCAAACGACACCCCCTAGCGTTTGCCGGTCGGGGGCCGGCCCTGCAGGCGGGCGGCCGACTGTCTGATCTCGGGGAGGCGGGCGGTCAGGGCGGCGCCGGGGCAGCTGGTCATGAACCCCTGGTCGTGGCCGGCCACGACGGGAAGGCTGGCGGCGCTGCCGGCGTGGTAGCGGCTGAGGCCGTTGCTGGAGACCAGACGGACGCGGGCGCGCGGGTCGACGCCGGCGAGGCCGAGCTTCCAGGCGGCGACGGCGGCGATCGCGTCGGTCATGGCCCGGGGGACGGGGACCCCGGCGGTGAAGGTGCCCAGCGCGGCGATGCCGGCGGTGCGATGGTTGAAGCCCTGGGTGTGGGCGCCGGTGACGGGCCGCTCGGCACCGCCGGCACGGCCCTCGTAGATGGTGCCGCAGCGGTCGACGAGGAAGTTGTAGCCGATGTCGTCCCAGTTCCGGGCGCCGGTCTGGCCCGAGTACAGGTCGCGGATGATGCGCGGGGCGTCGGCGCAGTCGTAGCCGTTGGGCGAGTCCGTGTGGTGGATGAAGACGGCGACCACCTTGTCGTCGTAGCGCGGGGGCGGCTGGGTGCGCCCGGTGGTGCCGTCCAGCCAGGCGGTGCGGGGCACCATGGCCGGCCGGGCCGCGCGGTGCGCCGGCCCGGTGCGGACGGGGGCCTGCTGGGCGAGCGGGACGCTGCCGCCGCGTTCGACGCCCTGGGCGCACAGCAGCAGCGCGAGCACCGCGGCGATCGGGGGCAGCGAGCCGAGCAGGACCAGGACGGCGTCGGGAAGGGCCACGGCTCGCCGCTTCCATGCCCGTGGCCCACGGAGACGGAAAAAACGCATGGTGTCACTGTCGGACCGGGCCGGCCCGTCCGCGACGTGTGTTGTGCCACCTGGCGGAACCATCGTCCCGGTCCGGGACGTTTCTGGGGGTACACGCACGGCGCCGCGCGGCGCGTGGTCCGCTTCTCCCGGGTGGCCCCGTCCGTGCGTGTGACTGATCATCGGGCCTGTCCCGCCCGTACTGGGGAGCCCTGGAGAAAGGCGGCTTCGTGGACCTGCTCGACCTCATGCTTGTGCTGGTGGCCCTCGTGTACGCGGCGGCCGGGTACCGGCGCGGCCTGGTGGCCGGATGCGTGTCGCTGGCCGGGTTCGTGGGCGGCGCGGTCGTCGGGGTGTGGGCGCTGCCCTGGGTGACCGGGCTGGTGTCGCGCGGTTCGGCGGCGGCGACGGTGCTGGCGATCCTGACCGTGCTGGTGCCCGGCATGGTGGGGCACGAGCTGGCCGGCCGGCTTTCGCTGCGGCTGCGCAGCGAGCTGGACCGCGAGGGCCGGGGCCCACTGCGGGTGGCGGACGGGATCGGGGGCGCGGCGGCCAACTCGGTGGCGGTGCTGATCGTGGCCTGGGTCGCGGCGAGCGTGCTGGGCGCGGCTCCCTCGCAGACCCTGACGACGCAGATCCGGAACTCGGCGCTGCTGGGCGCGGTGCAGGAGAGGATGCCGCAGACGACGCCCGCGTGGTTCTCGCGGGCCACGTCCGCGCTGACCGACGCGGGGTTCCCGCAGGTCTTCAACCCGTTCGAGAACGAGTCGACGGCTCAGGTGGCGGAGCCGTCGGGCGACAGCGTCACCGCGGACGCGAAGCGCGCGGCGCAGCGCAGCACGGTGAAGATCGAGGGCGCCTCCGGCAGCGAGGGCCGCGAGGGCAGCGGTTTCGTGTACGCGCCGGGGCATGTGATGACGAACGCGCACGTGGTGGCCGGCATCGACAACCCGAGCGTGCGGGTGGGCGGGGTGGGGCGGTCGTACGGGGCGCGGGTGGTGCTCTTCGACCCGGACCGGGACGTGGCGGTGCTGTACGTGCCCCGGCTGCGCGCGCCGGTGCTGCGTTTCGACGGCGGCGCGCGGCGCGGGGACACGGCGGTGGTCGCGGGCTACCCGGAGAACGGGAACCTGAACCTGCAGGCGGCGACGGTCGCGAACCGGGTGCGGGCGACCGGCCAGAACATCTACAACGACGGCACGGTCACCCGCGAGATCTACGCGATCCGCTCGAAGGTCCTGCCCGGCAACTCCGGCGGCCCGCTGCTGGCCACCGACGGCCGGGTGTACGGCGTGGTCTTCGCCCGCTCCACCTCGGACTCCGAGACGGGGTACGCGCTGACGGCGCAGGAGGTGAAGGGCGACGCCTCGCGGGGTGCCGGGGCGACGGCGGCGGTGGACACGGGCGAGCTGGCGTCCTCGTGAGGGGTCAGCCGCTCACAGCGGGCGGCCCATGAGCACGTCGTCGACGTACGTCCCCCCGATCAGGAACTCCTCCGGAAGTACGCCCTCGACCTCGAACCCCTCGGCCGTGTAGAGCCCGCGGGCCGGGGTGTTGTGCCCGAGCACGCGCAGGGTGATGCGCCGGGCGCCCTGCTCGCGGGCGCTGTCGATCGCGGCCCGGACCAGTGCGCGTCCCACACCGTGTCCGCGGGCCTCGCGGGCGACGGCGATGCCCTGGATCTGCCGTACGTGCGCGCTCGCGGGGAACGGCGTGGGTTGAGCGAGCCGGACGTAACCGGCGATCCGGCCGTCCAGCTCGGCGACGAGGCAGCCGTGCACGGGATACCGGTCGCCGAAGAAGGGCCGGTACGGCGGCTGCGGCTCGGGCGTCACCTCGTGCAGGGTGGACCAGGCGGCGCGGTCGAGGGCGCCCAGTTCCTCGCCGTCCTCGGGCCGGGCGGTGCGTATGTGCGGTTGCGGCATGCGGTGCACCTTAGGGCGACAGGCCCGGACACCTCACCTGGTTTACCCGGTTCTCGCAGGTCGGACCCGCATGCTGGGCGCATGGAACATTCCCGAATCGCCGTGGCCGGCTCGTCCGGTCTGATCGGCAGTGCCCTCGTACGGTCCCTGCTCGCCGACGGGCACGAGGTGGTACGCCTGGTGCGGCGCGAGCCGCGTGGCGCGGACGAGGTCCGCTGGGACCCCGCGCGCGGTCAGGTGGACGCGCCGGGGCTGGCCGGCTGTGACGTGGTGGTCAATCTGGCCGGGGCCGGGGTGGGCGACCGGCGCTGGACGCCGGAGTACAAGCGGCTGATCCGGGACAGCCGGGTGCTCGGCACGGCGACGCTGGCGAAGGCGGTGGCGGAGCTGCCCGAGCCGCCGCGGGTCTTCGTGAACGGCAGCGCGATCGGCTACTACGGCGACACGGGCGACCGGATCGTGGACGAGGACTCCCCGGCCGGGCAGGGGTTCCTGCCTTCGGTGTGCGTGGAGTGGGAGGCGGCCGCGGGGCCGGTGCGGGAGGCGGGCGTACGGACTGTGTTCGCGCGCACCGGGCTGGTGGTGGCCCGTGAGGGCGGTGCCTGGGGGCGGATGTTCCCCCTGTTCAAGGCGGGGCTCGGGGGGCGGCTGGGCAACGGGCGGCAGTACTGGTCGTACATCGCGCTGCACGACGAGGTCGCCGCGATCCGGCATCTCGTCGAGCACGACACCCTGGTCGGGCCGTTCGACCTGACCGCGCCGGAGCCGCTGACGAACAACGAGATCACCGAGGCGATGGGGCGGGTGCTGCACCGGCCGACGCCGTTCCCGGTGCCGGCGGCGGTGCTGCGGGTGGCGCTGGGCGAGATGGCCGGGGACGTGCTGGGCAGTCAGCGGGCGGTGCCGAAGCGGCTGCTGGAGTCCGGGTTCACGTTCAGGTACCCGGGGATCGACGAGGCGATCCGCGCCGCGGAGTGACCGGGGTCGCACGCCCGACTGCCCTCGCATGGGCGTAGTTGAGAGAGCTGCGAACACATGTGACCGTATGCGACCTCCATGCGACCGTGCCCTGTTGATGCGCGACTGTTCCTGGCCGATCACCGGCCTAACCTCGTCCCGAACCCGGGTATCCCCGGAGCCTGTTGGGGGCATGACGTCTCCACCGGCCGCGCAACCACAGGAGGGGCCTCGTGCTTGAGCCCACGAACCAGGTGGACGTCGTCATCGTGGGAGCCGGGATCGCCGGACTCTCGGCGGCTCATCGGCTCACCAGCGCAGGAGTAACGACCGCAGTCCTGGAGGCCGCCCCTTACGCGGGCGGCCGTATGTCGACCGAGAAGGTCGACGGCTTCCGGCTCGACCGCATCGGACAGCTGCTGTCCACGTCCTACCCCGAACTCCGGCTGACCCCGGGGCTCGGCTCGCTCGCCCTGCGCCGCTTCGCGCCGGGCGTCCTGCTGCACCGCGACGGGCGCAGGCATCGTACGGGCGCCCCGGCGGTCGGGGGGAGCGCACGGGGCGCACTGCATGTGGTGCGCGCCCTGGCGAGCGCCCCCAGGGGGCCGGGCGGCTCCCCGGGGCGCACGGGCGCGCCGGTGGGCGGCGCCGTGGACCAGGCCCGGCTCGGTGCCGCGCTGGGCCGGATCGCCGCCACCCCGGTCGAACGGCTGCTGGCCCGCCCGGAGTCGCCCGCCGCGCAGGCGCTCGCGGCCCGCGGGGTGCCCGCCCGCACCATCGACGGCTTCCTGCGCCCGCTGCTCGCCGCACTGCTGTGCGACCCGGAGCTGACCACGTCCAGCCGGTGCGCCGACCTGGCGCTGCACGCGTTCGCGAGCGGGCGGCTGTGCGTGCCGGAGGGGGGTGCCGACGCGCTCCCGGAGCTGCTGGCCGCCTCGCTGCCGGCCGGCACCGTGCGCACCGGGGTGCGGGTCACCTCCGTGTCCACCACCGCGGTGAGCACCGCCGAGCACGGCGAGATCCGCTGCCGCGCGGTGCTGCTGGCGACCGACGCGCGGGCGGCGGCCGAGCTGCTGCCGGGCCTGCGGGTGCCGGACTTCCATCCGGTGACCGTGGTCCACCACACGACGGACGATCCGGACCCGGCGCTGTCGACGGGGACCTCGCTCCTGCTGGACGCCGACCGGGGCGGTCCGGTCGCGCACACGGCGGTGCTCAGCAACGTCGATCCGAGCCGGGCGCCCGGCGGGCGCGTGCTGGTCTCCTCGACCGTGCTGGGCACCCCGCCCGACGACCTCGACACCGCCGTCCGCAGCCACCTCTCCCGCCTCTACGGCACCTCGACGCGCCGCTGGGAGACGCTGGCCGTGCACCACACGCCGGAGGCGGTGCCCGCCATGCGGCCCCCGCACGACCTGCGCCGCCCGGTGCGCCTCCTGGCCGGCCTGTACGTCTGCGGCGACCACCGCGACACCAGCACCGTCCAGGGCGCCCTCCACTCGGCCCACCGCGCCGCCGCGGCCGTCCTGCGGGACCTGGGGGCCACAGGCTCGATGCACAGGTCCGACCCACCCCAGAGGCTGCCCCGAGCAGCCTGAGGCCGCCTCCGGCGTGGGGTGCGGGCCCGCGTCCGCGGGCGGGGCGGGGTCACGGGCGGTGTGACAACGCCGTCGGCGTACGGGCGAGCCGGGGTCCCGGGCGGGCCAGGGACGCAGACGGCGTGAGGACGCCGCTGGCGTAACGGGCGAGCCGGAGTCCCCGGCAGGCCAAGGACGCGGGCGACGTGAGAACGCCGTCGGCGTACGGGCGGGCCGGGGTCGCAGGCTGCGCCAGGGACGCAGACGGCAGTGAGGACGCCGCTGGCGTAACGCGCGGGCCGGGAGCGCAGGCGACGTGAGGACGCCGTCGGCGCACGGGCGAGCCGGGGTCCCGGCCGGGCCAGGCGGCGCAGTCGACGTGAGAACGCCGTCGGCGCACGGGCGAGCCCAGGTCGCAGGCGGGAGCGCGGGCGGGGCGTCGTCGCGTCGCGCCCGCGCCTCCGGCTCGCCGGGCCCCCGGCCTCGCCACGCCACGACGCCGCCGGGTCCGGCCCCGCGCCGCCTCGCCACGACCGGCGGGCGCAGTCCAGCCGCATGCGGCGCGGGGTGCGGCAGCGCTCGGCGGTCAGCGGTCAGCGGTCAGCGGTCAGCGGTCAGCGGTCAGCGGTCGGCGGTCGGCGGTCGGCGGTCAGCCCAGTGCGGCCACCTTGTCGCGGTAGCCGCGTGCGGGGGCCGCGTCCTTGTAGGGCTCCAGGCGGCGTTCGAAGTCCTTGACGTACTCGACGGCGCGGACCGAGCGCATCTCGACGGCCTGGGCGGCCGCCTCCGCGGCGAGGGCGCAGGCCTGGTCGAGTTCGCCGAGGCCGAGGCGGGCGGTGGCGAGGACGACGCGGCAGAAGAGGCGGCTGCGGGCGTGGACGGGGGCGCGCAGCTGCAGCGAGCGTTCCGCGTGCTGGGCGGCGGCGCGGTACTGCTGGAGGTCCCGGTGGCAGTGCCCCAGCTCGTCGGCGAGCTGTGCCTCGTCGAAGAAGTGCGCCCAGTGCGGCACGTCGTCCCCGGGCCGGGCCGCCTCCAGCGCGCGCTCGGCCCGCACCAGTGCGCCCGTGCACGCCCGCACCTCACCGAGGACGCCGTGCGCCCGCGCCTCGGCGGCGTGCAGCAGCGCCTGCACGACCGGCGGCGCGCCGGTGCCGACCCCCTGCTGCGCGACCCGGGTGAGCTGCACGGCCTCCCTGCCGTGCCCGAGGTAGACGGCCTGGCGGCTCATGGTGACCAGGACGTAGGACCCGTAGGCGCGGTCCCCGGCCGCCTGGGCGAGCCGCAGGGCCTGGACGAAGTAGCGCTGGGCCAGTCCGTGCGCGGCGATGTCGTACGACGTCCAGCCCGCGAGCCGGGTGAGATCGGCGGCCGCGGCGAACAGCCGGCGACCGGTCTGCTCGCCGTAGACACCGCGCAGCATCGGCTCGCACTCGTGCTCCAGGTAGCGCACGAGGGCCTGGCGCGCATGTCCGCCGCCGTACTGGTCGTCGAGGGTGCGGAACAGTTCCCCGACCGAGCGCAGCGCCGCGATGTCGCCGCCGCTCACCCGGTGCCCCGGCACCCGCTCGGCGTGGCCGCGGGGGCGGGGCGGGACCGGCGCGGCGACGGGCGCGAACCGGTCCTCGGCCCTGCCCGCGGGGCGGCCCGGTACCGGGACGGCGGACTCGGCGCCGGGGCGGACCTGCGCGGGCACCCGGGCCAGGGCCTCGCGGGCCACCTTGTCGTCGGGCCTGCCGATCAGCCAGTCCCGGCTGGGCACGACGAGGCCCGCCGGGGTGAAGGCGATCTTGCGCAGCTCGGCATGGCTGCCGGAGTCCTTGCGCCACAGTCCGCCGACGATGTCGACGGCCTCCTCCGGGGTGGCCGCGAACTCCAGCCCGGCGTACACCGGCGCGCACGCGTCCAGTCCGAGATCCTGTGCCGTGAGCCGGCGCCCGAGCCGGCGGGTGAAGACCTCGGCGATGAGGGCGGGGGTCGTCCCCCGGGGCTGCTGTCCTCGCAGCCAGCGGGTGACCGAGGTCTTGTCATATCTGAGGTCCAGCCCGTGCTCCAGACCGAGCTGGTCGACGCGACGGGCCAGACCCGCGTTGGAGAACCCCGCCTCCGCGATGAGCGTGGCGAGCTGGCGGTTGGGGGTGCGCTGCGCGGGTCGGTCCGTCATCTGCGGTGCGGTCTCCTGCCTACCAGGCCTCTGAGGTGCCGGGATTGCCTGTGAGCAGCCCATTCGGCCTCACGAACGGCGCGAATGTAGCGGAGAGTGAGCAGGTCATCGCACACTTCGACAGGCATTCATCCGATCGTGTGAGGATTGCCCGCGCGGCTGACGTACTCCGGTCGGACGTACAGTGGCGTGGGCGCGATACGTGCCTGACACAACCGTCACGGGGAGACCCGGGATGCCGCGGGATGCCAAGGGAGGCGCTTGCCGTGAGTGAGCTGCGGTTCGTTCGCATGGGGTTCGGCGCGGACGCCGTCGACTACCAGGAGGCGTGGGACGAACAGCGCCGGGTGCACGCGGCCCGGTTCACCGACGAGGTTCCCGACACCGTGCTGCTCCTGGAACACCCCCCGGTGTACACGGCGGGCCGTCGCACCGAGGACAGCGAGCGTCCGCTGGACGGCACCCCCGTCGTCGACGTGGACCGCGGCGGCAAGATCACCTGGCACGGCCCCGGCCAGCTCGTCGGCTACCCGATCCAGAAGCTCCCGCGCCCCGTGGACGTCGTCGCGCACGTGCGCCGGCTGGAGGAGGCGCTGATCCGCACCTGCGCGGAGTACGGCGTCGAGACCACCCGGGTCGAGGGCCGCAGCGGGGTGTGGGTGCTCGGCGACCCGGTCGAGCGGCGGCCGGCCCTCGGCGGGCTGTCCCTGGACTTCGACCCGCGGCTGAACGACGAGGAGTTCGACCCCCGGCTCAACGGTCCGGAGTACGCCCCGTCCAACGCCGGCCAGCGCCGCGAGGACCGCAAGATCGCCGCGATCGGCATCCGCGTCGCCAAGGGCGTCACGATGCACGGCTTCTCCTTCAACGTGAACCCGGACAACCGCTGGTTCGACCGGATCATCCCGTGCGGCATCCGCGACGCGGGCGTCGCCTCCCTGGCGAACGAACTGGGCCGGGACATCACGGTCGAGGACGTCCTGCCGGTGATCGAGCGGCACCTGAAGGACGTGCTGGAGAACGCGGACCTGAAGCCGCGTGTGATCGAGAAGGCGTCGGCCTGATCACACCCCCCGATCAGGGGAATGCGCCCTGCGGCCGGCGGGTTGGTCTCTCCGGTAGGGCTCAGTTACCACGGGCGTACCCTGGTGTACGCCGAAGAATCGAAGACTACTCAAAGCAATCAGCAGGGAGCCGGTCGTGTCCGCAGTCGCACCCGACGGACGCAAGATGCTGCGCCTGGAGGTCCGCAACAGCCAGACCCCCATCGAGCGCAAGCCCGAGTGGATCAAGACCCGGGCGAAAATGGGTCCCGAGTACACGAAGATGCAGAACCTCGTGAAGGGCGAGGGCCTGCACACGGTGTGCCAGGAAGCCGGTTGCCCCAACATCTACGAGTGCTGGGAGGACCGCGAGGCGACCTTCCTCATCGGTGGCGACCAGTGCACCCGGCGCTGTGACTTCTGCCAGATCGACACGGGCAAGCCCGAGGCGCTGGACCGTGACGAGCCGCGCCGCGTGGGCGAGTCCGTGGTCACCATGGACCTGAACTACGCCACCATCACCGGCGTCGCCCGCGACGACCTGGAGGACGGCGGCGCCTGGCTGTACGCCGAGACCGTGCGCCAGATCCACGCGCAGACGGCGGGCCGCGAGGCCGGTCGCACCAAGGTCGAGCTGCTGGCCCCCGACTTCAACGCGGTCCCGGAGCTGCTCGCGGAGGTCTTCGCCTCGCGCCCCGAGGTCTTCGCGCACAACGTCGAGACCGTGCCCCGGATCTTCAAGCGGATCCGTCCCGGCTTCCGCTACGAGCGCTCGCTGAAGGTCATCACCGAGGCCCGCGACTTCGGCCTGGTCACCAAGTCCAACCTGATCCTCGGCATGGGCGAGACCCGCGAGGAGGTCAGCGAGGCGCTCCAGCAGCTGCACGAGGCCGGCTGCGAGCTGATCACCATCACCCAGTACCTGCGCCCCTCCGTGCGCCACCACCCCGTCGAGCGCTGGGTGAAGCCGCAGGAGTTCGTGGAGCTGAAGGAGGAGGCCGAGGAGATCGGCTTCTCCGGCGTGATGTCCGGCCCGCTGGTCCGCTCCTCGTACCGCGCCGGCCGCCTGTACCAGATGGCCATCGAGAAGCGCGGCTCGTACGTCGCCTCCCAGGCGGTGTGAGCAAGGGCGCGAGCCAAGCGTGTGAATTCACGCACAAGGTGCTACCGGCCGGTATTGGCCGAGTCGACGCGGTCCTGACAGTCCCCCCTGATGAGGGCGACGCCAGGGCCGCGTCGGCGTTCGCGGGTGCCGTATCGGGGCTTCACCGACGTTTGACCGGTCGGTCACGCCCTGGTAACACCGAACAGTGACCCTGGAATCACGTCACATCACGTCACGTACGTCCGCACCGGAGGAGGCTCCCGACCATGCAGGCCGCGCCCGTTCGCGCCACCGCCATCCCGTCCTTCACCGACGCCATCCGTGCCGTCGAGTCGCTGCTGATGAGCGGCGGCCAGCGCACCGCCCGCCGCAACGCCTGGACCTCCGTGCTGGAGGACCGCCGCCGCGCCAAGGACAGGGTCGAGGCGCAGCGCGTGCTGGACCAGGCGGCCACGCGCCCCTGACCCCCTCCCCCCCTCCGCCGGCCCGACCGTTCCCCTCCGCCGGCCCGACCGGGCACTGCCGTCGTCCGCGCTCCCGGGGCCACGTAGACTTCCAGACATGGCGAGGAAGGAAACAGCGGCGGACGCCGCTAACGCAGGGCGACTGAAGCAGATCGCTCTCACGTACAAGATGACCCGCAAGGCCGACAAGACGATCGGTCTTGTACTCGCGGCCGTCGGCATCGGCACGTTCGGTGTCCTCCTCGCGATCGGCTTCTTGATCGGCCACCCGTGGTACCTCGGTGTCCTGGGCGTGCTGCTCGGTCTGCTGGCCGCGGCGATCACGTTCGGCCGCAGGGCCGAGCGGGCCGCGTTCGGGCAGATGGAGGGCCAGCCGGGCGCCGCAGCGGCCGTGCTGGACAACATCGGCCGGGGCTGGACGACCACCCCCGCGGTCGCGATGAACCGCAGCCAGGACGTGGTGCACCGCGCGGTCGGCAAGGCCGGCATCGTGCTGGTGGCCGAGGGCAACCCGAACCGGGTGAAGAGCCTGCTTGCGGCCGAGAAGAAGAAGATGAACCGCATCGTGACGGACGTCCCCGTGCACGACGTGATCGTGGGCACCGGCGACGGCCAGATCGCGCTGAAGAAGCTGCGCACCACCATGCTGAAGTACCCGCGCGTGCTGACCGGCCCCCAGGTGACCACCACCAACGACCGGCTGCGCGCCATGGGCGATCTCATGACCAACATGCCGCTGCCGAAGGGCCCGATGCCCAAGGGCATGCGGATGCCGAAGGGCGGCGGCAAGGCCCGCTGACCTCACTCCTACGCGTACGACGAAGGGGCGCCCGGAATCACTCCGGGCGCCCCTTCGTCGTACGCGCGTCTTCGTCGTACGCGCGCCGACCCGTCGTACGCGGGGCCGACGCTTTGGGTGCCGTGGGCGCTGTGGCGCTGTGGGTGCCATGGGCGCCGTGGTCGCTGTGGCGCTGTGGGCGCTAGATGCGGACCTCGACGGTCTGGGCGAGTCGGTCGTGCAGGCCGCGGCCGTCCCGGTCCCAGACCAGGGCGGGGATCGCGAGGCAGAGCAGGACCGTGCGCAGCAGGGCGCGCAGCGGGTTCACGACGCCCGTCCGCAGGGCCACGACCCGGATGCCGAAGAGGCGCTTGCCCGGGGTGAAGCCGAGGGTGCCGACCGTCAGGGCGCTCATCACGAGGAAGACGAGCAGCGCCCAGTTGCTGGTGGCGGGGCTGTTGCCATGGGTGATCAGGCCGTATGCGATCAGCACGCACAGTCCCCAGTCCACGGCCAGCGCGCCGAGCCGCCGGCCGGGCCGTGCGATCGAGTTCGGGCCCTCTTCCGGCAGACCGAGCTGCTCCCCCCGGTACCCGAAGTCGGCACCGGCGTCTTCCATCGCCGCGCGCGGCCCGGAAAGCCACGATCCGATTGCTTGCCTGTTGTCCACCCGTCCACGGTACTGCGCCCGGATTCGGGCAGGGCGCGGAGGGGTGTGTCGGGGCTAGGGTGGACGGGTAGCCGGTTAACTTCTGCGAAACAAATGGGTCACGCTCGAGAAACCACCCATCCCTAGGGTCGGCACGAGCGTGTGCCCCCGCACTGGCCGCACGAACGATCTACCACCCCGGCGCCGACGGTCGGGAGTAGGAGGAGCTGGATGTTCCAGAACGCCGACGAGGCCAAGAAGTTCATCGCGGACGAGGACGTCAAGTTCGTCGACGTCAGGTTCTGCGACCTGCCGGGCGTCATGCAGCACTTCACGGTGCCCGTCGATGCGTTCGACCCGGACGAGGAGCTGGCCTTCGACGGATCGTCGATCCGCGGCTTCCAGGCCATCCACGAGTCCGACATGGCCCTGCGCGCCGACCTGTCGACGGCCCGGATGGACCCGTTCCGCCGGGACAAGACGCTGAACGTCAACTTCTTCATCCACGACCCGATCACGGGCGAGCAGTACTCCCGTGACCCGCGCAACGTGGCGCGGAAGGCGGAGGCGTACCTCGCGTCCACCGGTATCGCCGACACCGCGTACTTCGGCCCCGAGGCCGAGTTCTACGTGTTCGACAGCGTGCGCTTCAAGACCGCCGAGAACGAGGCGTTCTACCACATCGACTCCGAGGCCGGCGCCTGGAACACCGGCGCCATCGAGGACAACCGCGGTTACAAGGTCCGCTACAAGGGCGGCTACTTCCCGGTCCCGCCGGTCGACCACTTCGCCGACCTGCGCGCCGAGATCTCCCTGGAGCTGGAGCGCTCCGGCCTGAAGGTCGAGCGCCAGCACCACGAGGTGGGCACCGCCGGCCAGGCCGAGATCAACTACAAGTTCAACACGCTGCTCGCCGCGGCCGACGACCTCCAGCTCTTCAAGTACATCGTGAAGAACGTCGCCTGGCGCAACGGCAAGACGGCGACCTTCATGCCGAAGCCGATCTTCGGCGACAACGGCTCGGGCATGCACGTGCACCAGTCGCTGTGGGCGGGCGGCGCCCCGCTCTTCTACGACGAGGCCGGTTACGCGGGCCTGTCGGACATGGCCCGCTACTACATCGGCGGCATCCTCAAGCACGCCCCGTCGCTGCTGGCGTTCACCAACCCGACGGTGAACTCCTACCACCGCCTGGTTCCGGGCTTCGAGGCGCCGATCAACATGGTGTACTCGCAGCGCAACCGCTCCGCGGCCATGCGTATCCCGATCACCGGCTCGAACCCGAAGGCCAAGCGCGTCGAGTTCCGTGCCCCGGACTCCTCCGGCAACCCGTACCTGGCCTTCTCCGCACTGCTCCTCGCGGGTCTGGACGGCGTCAAGAACAAGATCGAGCCGGCCGAGCCGATCGACAAGGACCTGTACGAGCTGGCTCCGGAGGAGCACGCGAACGTCGCCCAGGTCCCGACCTCGCTCGGTGCGGTCCTCGACCGCCTGGAGGCGGACCACGAGTTCCTCCTCCAGGGCGACGTGTTCACGCCGGACCTGATCGAGACGTGGATCGACTACAAGCGCACCAACGAGATCGCCCCGCTCCAGCTGCGTCCGCACCCGCACGAGTTCGAGCTGTACTACGACGTCTGATCCGCACAGGTGGTGTGCCCCCGACAGCAGGGGGGCACACCACCGTAAGGCCGCGCTGACCTGCGGATTTACCGCTTCATGGCTCACCAGTGATCACCGTTGGTTTTCAGCATCTTGTGCAACGCAAGTGCAAGATGATCTTGAACGCCTGACACCCCATCAGCAATGCCAGATCTCAAACGGCGGTCACACGCAGTGATGGTGAATCCGTTCGGCCATCGCCGCGAGGGCGATGCCTGCACCCTCTCGCTCGAAACGGCGTAGGCCTCCTGGCGCCAGTCGGTGAAGACCATCGCGACCGCGTGTACAGCCGTTCGTGGCCCCTGTGGCTTAGAGTCAGCCGAATGGATCAGGGGTGGGCGGCCCTCTTGGGCGCCGCGATCGGAGTAGTCGGCACGACCGCAGCGTCGGCGCTGACTGGTTGGGCAGGTCGACGACAAGTCCAGACACAGCAGGCGGGCGAGCACGCCCGTTGGCGCAAGCAAGGACAAAGGGAAACGTACGCCGCCTTCCTCACCACCGTCGAACAGATCAGGGAACACAGCCACCGGGGCGACGTAGAGTTCGCACGAATTGAACAGGCGAACCGTGCCAGCGACGAACTCAACGAATTGGTGGACGCGGTGAACCGCACCCTGTCAATGGTCATCGTGGAGGGACCTGAATCCGTCGTGAGAACGGCCGAGGAGCTCCAAGAGACCTCGTGTGAGGTCGCGGGCAGGGCGATGGACATCCTCTCGGCGCGTCGGAACGGCGCCGATGTATCCCAGCTGCGCCAGGATCTGGCGGAGGCGCAATCCTGGCTCGATAGGGGGATCACTGCCTACGCCAAGGCGGTGCGCACCGTCCTTGACCAGCCTCCGAGCACGTAGCAGCGTTTTCTCCCCCGATACGGTCGAAGTCGTGTCCGGGGCACGTCGGGTTGGTCACCCGTAGGCGTGCGCCGGTTAATCGCGCGCGACTCTTAGCCGTCGAACACGTGCCGCGCGCCGGGGCCGCCATCATCTGCGGGCGACGACAAGGCGGAGTGCCTGCGCCACACGTCCCTTGGCCGATACCCGCCGGAGCACCTCGAGCCCCGTCTCCCGAGTACGGGAGCCAAGCAGCAGGAAGGACCCAGGAGACGGCGTTTGGCCGCGACCGCGCCGTCTGCCCCGAACCACCCGGACTCGCTCGGGTCAGAAACCTGCGTGAAAGAAGTTGTCGTCCGCCTCCTCGTCGAGGCCGAGTTCGGCGGCGGTGAAGGGCTCGCCCAGGTCGGGCATCGCAAAGAGGGAGCCCACACTGCTGGCGCTGTTGATGAACCTCACAAACCGGTCGACAGGCCTGTGCAGCTGCTCCTTTTCGAGCGAGGCACGACAGGTGCGGCAGCGCCAAGGCCGCCCGAGGGTCGTCCATTGGGCCCGCGTACACCCCGGGCACTTCACGAAGTAGGTGGACGGCCCGAACGGGGTCTCCCAGTTGGCGTACCCGCTGCGGGGCCGGTGCCCGATCTCCGTCCGATCAGAGGCCAGCGATGGTCTACCGATGAGGAGGAACTCGCCGCCCGGCCACCGGCAGACGCAGTTGACCTCGCATCGACATGCGCGAGCCTGGGCCAGCTCCTTCGCCTTCTCGGTACGCGGCACTCCTGGGCCTTTAACTTCGATCCAGGTACCGAGTTCGGGCAGCCAGAAGTCGGGGATGTAGAGGGCGCCGGAGTCCAGGGTGATCGTCTCGGGTTCGTACTGCCACTGGATGTCGTAGTTGTCGAGAGTGGCAGCCCAGTCGGCTTCGAGCCGTGACCGAAACGTCGTGTCGCCGTAGCGGGTGGGGACCGCATCTATGGACGGGCCGGGACTCTCGGGGGCGTCGTTCACACACAGCTCCTGTCTGGACATCTACGGCGGGCACCGATTATGCCCGGCGACAGAAATGAACGAAATGGCCACCCTGGTGGGTCCACCGGCAGCGACAGCGGACCGCCGCCACCTTGCGCTACGTGTTCACTACGGGACAGGCCAACGCTTCCGACAGCGCGTGCTCGACTCGCTGAGCGCTTTCAACGTTGCCACTGATCGAGTGACGGGGACGGCATCCCGCAGCGCACAAACCTCGGTGCCGTCGAGAGAGGCGGTCACGGGCAAGGCGGTCTGAACTGGCTTACGCGGTGGATCCGGGCTTGTAGTCCTGGAGAAATGCCGGCGCGACCAGTCGTTGCCGCTCCAGCAGCTCAGGCAGCTCCCGTGCGAGTTTGGGGTGGGCCTGCTTCCACTGGGGCGAATGCGCCACGAACTCCCGGCTGTTGAACACGGTGAACCGGTTGATGGCGGCCACGTCCAGGCGGGACGAGCGACCTCATCCACCCGGAAAAGATCACTGGAGAGCGGTGTGCTGGGAAACTAGCCCGCACCGTTCGGGAAGGGGCCGTCGGAAAAGGACCCGGGCCACGGGCACCTCGTCGGCGGCCTACTTCACTCCGCCGGTGGCAACGGGACGGTACCTGGCACCGGGTCCTCACCCGGCTCCAGTCCCTGGCCGATGCGAAAGGCGGGATCACGTGGGAGCTGAACGTCGACTCCACGGTGTGCCGTGCTCATCAGCATGCGGCCGGGGCCCGGAAGCAGGGTGACCTGCAGAAGGAACCGCCGGGCGGCGTGTTCACCGAGCCCCTTGATCACGGGCTGGGCCGCTCACGCGGCGGGTTCACCACCAAGCTGCACCTGGCGGTCGAGCAGGGCCAAAAGCCCATGTCGATCGTGGTGACGGCAGGGCAGCGCGGCGACTCGCCGCAGTTCGAAACTGTGCTGGATAGAGTCCGCGTGCCCCGCCTCGGGCCGGGCCGACCGCGCGTCCGCCCCGATCGCGTGCGCGCTGACAAGGCGTACGCCTCCCGCGAGAACCGCGCCTACCTGCGCCGCCGCGGGATCCGCCGCACCATCCCCGACAAGGCCGACCAGGCACGCAACCGCCAGAAGCGAGGCTCCCACGGTGGCCGGCCACCGCATTTCGACCCAGTCGACTACCGCGAGCGTCACGCGGTCGAGTGCGGGATCAACCGCCTCAAGCGCCACCGGGCGGTGGCCACCCGCTACGACAAGCTCGCGGTCCGCTTTGAAGCCACGGTCCTCGTCGCGGCCATCAACGAGTGGTTGTGATCAGTACACGTCGCTACAGCTCGTAGTCCTGGGCCAGTTCCTCCCAGCGAATGCTGCGAAGCGCAAGGTCAGGATCCTCACCCGCCGGGACCTCCGGTGCTGGCTGGAACCAGGCGACGATGAGGGTGGAGCCGTCCATTGCCGTATCGAGCGCCGTGGAGTTGAAGACACCGACGCAAGCCACGGAAGGCAGCACCTCAACGGGACCGAAGGCGCCGGCGGTCTCGTCCGGGTACTCGCGGGAGGGCGGAACGAGATGGACCGGCGTGGAGGGAAACGCGCGTTCGGCCTGCCGCTGGAGCCAACTGACCTTCAGGTCGTTGATGCGCTTGCACGGGTAGCCCTCCAGCATCCCGCCGTAGGTCGAAGACATCCGTAGCTCGGTGAGCCGGATCGAACGACCGGACGAGAGGACTATGTGACCCAGTGACATGCCGACACCCTATGCGCACGATTCACTTCCGATGCACGGCCTAGCAGCCGCGCTCTCCACACGACCTCAAGGCTCCAGGGCCAAGTCGCCTTGGATCGCCATCAGTTGATGCTTCTCGGGCTGGTGATGCCCGCGCTTCTGGGCTGGTCGGGAAGTCCGGGTGCGGCTACCGGGGCGGTGCGGGATTTTGTTCCGTGGGGGGGTTGGCCAGCGGGCGCGTGGGGGTGGTGGGTGGCTTGAGCTGGACGGGCCGAGGCGAACACAGCAGCGAGCTGGTCGTGGAGCGACGCTGCGAAGGGGTGGGCATCGCGGCGCGGTGTGATCGTGTAGATACCGCGGGTCGGGGGGTCTGTAAGGCCGACTGCGGTGACATCGGCCCGTAGCGCGCTCGTCAGCACTCCGGGGATCAATGCGATGGCATGACCAGTGGCGACCAGGGCCAGCTTGCCGGGCAGATCGGCCGCGGTGAGGTCGATGCGGGCGCTGATCCCGGCGCGGGCGGCGTGCTGGCGAAGGAGCGCTGCAGAGCCCTCGTTGTCCTCGGCCCAGGTCTCGTCGGCCAGCGCCTCAATGCGCACCGGCCCGCTCCCGGCCTGCGGATGGCCGGCGGGCAGGACGATGACCATCTTGTCCAGCCCGAGGAACCGCCGGTCGACCCGCGGGTCGACGGCCAGCCCTGGCGGAGCGTCGGTGACGACGGCGATGTCGAGATCACCGGCGATCACTCGGCCGTGCAGCTGTGCGCTCAGGCCGGGGAGCAGGCTCCACCGGGTGGATGCGACCTGCCTCAGCAGGCCCCGGATGGCCTCAGGGACGATTCCCGCGGCGAGAGACGGTGTCGCGCCGATGGCCAGGGGACGATCACACACTCCGTCGCGAACGTCTCGTACCGCGCGAACGGCGCGGTCGGCCTCGTTGAGCGTGGCCAGGGCATGGCGCCGAAACACCTCACCGGCCGGTGTCGGGCGCACCCCGCGCGCATGACGCTCCACCAGAGGCACGCCGAGTTGCCGCTCCAGCCCGGCGATCTGCCGGGAGACGGCCGACTGCGTGTGATTGAGCTCGGCTGCCGCCGCCGACAGCGATCCGACCCGGCACACAGTCACGAAGGCCCGCCACACAGTCAGATCCATGGCGGCAGTATGCCCAGTTGGTATGCGGGCCTCGCAGGGCGGGCATGCGAAATCTGCGCTTGTCGCATCCATCGCGGTGCACCACTGTGGCGCGCATGACCACACCGCACACGATCGCCGTCCTCGGCCTGGGGCGCATGGGCGGCGCCATCGCGACACGCCTGGCCGCCCAGGACTGGGACGTCGTCGGCTGGACACGCTCAGGGCGCACATCGATCACCGTCAAGACGACCGACGACCCGAACGAGGCTGTGGCGCAGGCCGACCTCGTCCTCCTGGCACTGTCCGACGGACCGGCCTGCCAGCAGGTCCTCGATGACGTCCGTGACTCACTGCGAACGGACGCGATCGTGCTCAACACCAGCACCATCGCCCCCGCCGAAGCATCGATACTGGCCCGGCAACTCGGCCAGTCCTACGTCCACGCGCCCCTGCTCGGCTCGGTGCCGGCTGCCGCCGCCGGCACCCTCCAGATCCTCGCCGCCGCCGACCAGAACGCACTCGACCGAGTTCGACCGGTTCTGGAAACGCTGGGCACCGTCCGGCGCGTGGACGACGCATCCACCGCCGCAGCGCTCAAGCTGATCGCCAACAGCAGCCTCGCCGGCGCCGTCCTCGCACTGCGTGACTCACTGCGGCAGGCCGACGCCCTCGCCCTGCCCCGTACCCAGACGCTGGACATCCTCGAACTCGGCCAGCTCGGCGGCCTCGTGGCCCGCAAGCGACACTTCCTCCTCGGCGACCCAACAGCTGCCGCAGCCGAATTCACGATCGGTGCGCTGGCCAAGGACATGGCACTGCTGGCCGCCGCGTCGGACACCCCTTTGCGCAGCGCAACGGGCCTGGCCGACACCCCTGCCACCCACGAGGCCGACATCGCCGTCGCCGCCACGGTCCCCGCCGTGAACGACGCCGTACTCGAACCGCTCCGCGCCTACATCCGCGGACACGCCACCGGCGACCCCACCCACTTCCGCGACGCGTTCCTGCCCACCGCCCACATCGAAGGGATCCGAGACGGCGCATTCATCTCCTGGCCCCTGGACGAGTACTGCACCCTCTTCCAAGGCCAGCCGGCCCCGGACGAACCGACCCGCACCCGCCACATCGACGCCATCGACGTCCACGGCACCGTCGCGACCGCCACCATGACGCTCTCGCACGGCGCAGACACCTTCACCGACATCTTCCTGCTGATCCGCGCCGACGGCGGCTGGCGCATCGCCAACAAGGCGTATCACCGCAACTCCTGAGAGCGGGAACCGATCCGTGTCCCCGGGGAAACGATCACCATGCACACGGGGAACGATCTTCAGAGCCTCTTGTTGCCGCACGTCACGTGTACTCGTGAACACCCCAATCGACATGGGCTTCTGCCCCTGCTCGACCGCGAGATGGACCTTGGTAATCAGCCCGCCTCGCGAGCGACCGAGACCGTGGTCTCCGGCTCGACCTCAATGCCGCCGGGCGGCTCCTTCTGAAGATCCCCCTTGTGACGGCTCCGGCGGCGTGCTGGTGGGCGCGGTAGATCGTCGAGTCGACCGTATGCCGTCGATCAGCTGCCGCCTCGGCCATATCGGCGGCCGGCCAGGCTTCGTCAACGGCTCCAGCCTGGCCCACTGCTCGTCCGTCAGATCTCCACGCGCCACAGCACGTGATCATTCCACGACCAAGATCGACTTTCGTAACACGCCCTAGGTTGCCGCTTCCTCCGCGGGCCCCCTGGCGCTCAAGGAGCCATACACCTCGTGCACGCTGTCGTCCGACTGGACCAAGACTCCGACGTCGAGCTTGCCCTTGAGCCATGAAGTCGCGAAGGCCAACCCGCAGCCGGTGTCGTACGGTGTCGGCTCACTGTTGCTGGCCCAGCGGACGTAGGTGGGCGGCTTCTGGTCGAGGATCAGGATCGTTGGGTACCCGGCGGCCTGGGCGCGGGCCAGCTGAACCTGAAGCTTCTTTTCGACCGAGTGGGAGAAGCGAAATCCCTCCTCGATCTTTGGGTCGTGGTAGCTCAGTAGGACGCGGCGTCCTTCCCCGAAGCAGGAACCTGGCCCCTGCCAGGTGATGCCGACCTCGGAGTCGAACCACTGACCCGACGCACGGAAGGCAGAGACCACTGCGCGGTCGTAGATGTTGTCCTGGTACTCGCGCATCAGGGCTTTCCACTGCTTGCTCGTGTGTCGATGCGACCTGACGAACGGCTTGCAGCCGACCATCACCGCCCGGCCCACCTTGGCAGCTAGGTCTTCCAGGCGCGGGAGGAGATTGTCCTCCAGGTCCTTCATGGCTGCTGGGATCCGAGGATCAAACTTTTTGGAGGCCAGGGTGATGTCCGCTGCCCATGTACGGGAGGTGCCATCCTCGGCGACTTCGATGAGGGCATCTACCGCCAGGGCGTGCTTCTCCACGTCTGGGCGACCCACCACTCTGAGCGTGCGATGCTCGTTGCTCAGCCCGTCGCAGACGAGCTTGAGTACCGCGTCCTCACGCTCCAGAGCTTCATCCTTCGGCATGGCGCTCATAGTGACGGATGGCGCGGGAGGCGAGCGAGCACATCTTTAAACTCGCAGCCCAGCGTGCATTGAACGCCGGGGACCCTCTAGTCAGAGGGACATCCCGCCCCAGATCTCATTGATCTCGTCCTCGCTGGGCTCGTACCCCTCCGGGTAAGCCGCATCGGCACGCTGTTGGGCGGCCTCGGCCTCATCGCGGACGGCACGCTGTAGACGGCTCAGCAGCGCGACCGCGGCTTCGTCAGTAGTTGGGTCGACGATGTCGCGAGTGCGGGCGGTGTCCCAGTCGACGACCTTCAGCGCGATGGACACCAGCAGGCGAGCCTCCTCGACGGTAATACCCCAGACGTCGTCGTCGACGACGGCGGCATTGATCAGCCGAGTACGGATACCCCGCGCATTCTCCCAGCCGCGCCAAACACCTTCCTGCAGGTCTGCCTCACTACCTCGACGGATTCCCTGTATTAGCGGAGGGTAGGCCAGCACGAGTTCGGTTGCCGCTCGCCATTCGCGGACTGTCGCCGGGACCCGGGCCTCACGAATAATCCGCGAGCGCAGCGTCTGCACGTGCCATCGTCGAGATCTAGTACGATTGTCCACCGCAACACAATCTGGACAAAGCGGCGGACCAGGCCGGGCTGGCGGCTGCCAAGATCGACTCGTTCGCAGAAGCTCCACCCCGCATTCGGCACAGAGGATCCCGGCAGGCGCCGGACCTATCGTGGCCAGCATGTCGTTCAGGGTGAGGCCGGCCGCCTGGGCCAAGGCTCGGCCGTGAATCCCGGGCTGCTGCCAGTACAGATGCCTCAGAACCGTGATCAGCTCTGGGGCATGGGAAGCCTCCACCCCATCACGAAGACGCTGGACCTGCTCCATGACGCCCTGCCGGCACAGCACGAGACGCTGCTCGGCCTCTGCGAGGGCGACCTCGGCTTCAGTGAAGTCTCGAACTGACTTCAGAACGTGGTCCAGGATGTCGGGCAGTTTGTCCTCGCTCACGCCGAACAGCTTAAGCTGCAGGCCAGAGCACGCCTTCAGGGGCAGTCCAATCGATCTTGGAACTCGACGACAGCAAGCGCCGGCCCTGCCGCTACAGCCGCCTGGTAGCAGTCATCAACCAGGCGGACGAACGCACGGTCGCGGCGATCACCGGACTCCATGGTTCGGCGCCAGCCAGGCCCTTCGCATTCCCACTGTTCACGTGCGATCTCGCCGGCGAAGTGTCCGTCGAGCTTCACGGCAAGCTTCTCGACGGACAGGTGGCCGACACGGAAGCGCTGCAGCAACTCACCAAGAGCGAGTGACGTGATCAGATGCTGCTGATGCCGCTTCAACGTGATCGGCGCAACAGGCGGTGACCACGCCTGGAGTAAATCCGGGTTACTCAGCGCGAGTGCCACGAGCTGGAGATGGCTGTCTCGAATCGCCTGCTCGTTACTCGCACGAACCTGGCGAACTTGGTAGAGGAGCGAGAAAGCCACTCCTGCCAGAGCAACGGCCGAGAGGACGACGGACGCGGCGCCATATGCCTGGCTGATGGCGCTGAGCTTCCCCCAGTCGGTGTTCGCGGGGGCCACTGCGGCCAGCACGAACGGCATGGATGCGATCAGACCCAGCAGGCCGAGTCCGAGCAGTCCATACGCGAGGGCCAGATGCCCTTTCCGTGCATATCCGCCCCTATTTCCGTCGGTCGCCACGCGCCCCCCTAGGACCCCGAATACCGATTCGCTGACCAGGATGAAGCTCGCATTGGCACCCGACAAGGGGGCACACGGTCCGGCCGGTCACCTACTGGCGGTCCCTCCTGGAGGTCGGGGCGCCGGTCAGTGACCGCCAGGAACGCGCGATGAGCGCTCGCAGTTATCGAGAAGTGAGCCATGCCGCGAGCCCGCTACCCACGGTTGTAGCAAAGGAGGCCACCAGCCAGCCGGGAAATCGTTGAATCGTCAACTGGAGCCCTCCGCAGCGTAGTTCGAACTGCGGGGGACGGTCTGTTCTGGCGGTTCGAGGCATGCCCCCCATTCAGCCGCATGCCGGGCTGACATCGCTACACCAAGCCTTCCCCACTTCACCCCACTTCAATATGGCCACACCCATACCACATAATGAACAGCATTGCCATATGGCATCAATGATATCTAATCACCCCATTGGGGCCGCTCGTTATTACCACGCGACAGAACCCACCGCTACTCCGAACGCTCCCCCACTTCGCCCCACTTCCTCGGACTCAGGGGAAGTCGTCATAGCCGAGAAGGCCGGTTTCCGTGCCCTGCGCCCAACCGTCGGGAGATAGGAAGGCGCGTGGCCCAGCCGAGTCCACGAGGCGAGTCGGAAGGGCTTGGGCGAGAAACATCTATTGCTCGTCGGCCACGGGAATACCTCCGTGGTCTTGTTGATTACTTCCCTGTGCTGATCGTAAGAGGGGGATGTGCGTGACCGACCTGATGCTGTTCCGGCAGGATGCCGATGGCCGGGACGTCGAGCTTCGGAGCTCGACGGTGGCACTGGAGGTCGAGCTGCAACGTCGCGTTGAGGCTGGGATGGAGTCGATGCTCGGCATTCGCTTCCTGGCTTCCGAATACCCGACGGGACCGTGGCATCGGGGTCGGATCGACACGCTTGGGCTTGATGAGAACAACGTCCCGGTGGTGATCGAGTACAAGAAGGGGGCGGACAGCGGGGTCATGTCGCAGGCCGCCTCCTATCTGTCGTGGCTGGACTCGGCGCACCACGAGTTCGAGGCCCTGGTCAAGCAGAGGTTGGGTGTCGAAGCCTCGCGGGTGATCGACTGGCGGAATCCACGAATCGTCTGCATCGCGGCCGGCTTCTCCCACCATGACCGCGTTGCCGTTCACCGACTGCACGAGCGCGTCGACCTGGTGCGCTACCGCATCTTCGACGGCGGGCTGCTGAGCCTGCAGCTGGTGGAATCCGTATCGGCATCGCCCCCTATCGCTCCGACTCGACGTCAGCAGCGAGAGCGGGACGAGCCAGCCTGCATCGGCGAAAGCGAGAAGCAGCTTCCGGCTCGCACGGCTCAGGTCGTGGTTCCAGAGTGCCTGCGTGACCTGTACTCGGAGTTGGACGAGGCCCTCACTGCGTGGGATGAGGTCGAGGTGGCACCGCTGGCGCACTACATCGCGTATCGGCGGATGGTGAATCTCGCGTCGGTGATCTTCCGGCCGAAGCACAAGACGATCCTGGCCTACCTCAGAGTCGACCCGGATACGGTCGAGTTGGAGGAGGGCTTCACCCGCGACATGCGCGGCGTGGGTCATCTCGGTACGGGTGACCTGCAGGTGCGCATCGCCTCGGCCGCCGACTTGGAGAAGGCGTCACCGTTGATACGTCGGGCGTTCGAGGCGTCCTGAGCGCTTACAGCGAAGGGCGGTTGGAGCATGGTGCTCCAACCGCCCTTTGTTCGTGGCCGGTCTTCTGGCCGGTCTCGGTGGTCTCATGTTCACTCCGCAGGTCCGGCGAGGTCGAAGTCGTTCTGCGTGAGCTCTGCCTGGAGCCGCTGCTCGGCGACCTCGGCGTAGTGCGAGGACAGCTCGACGCCCACGAAGTGCCGGCCCTCGCGCAGGGCGGCCACTCCCGTGGAGCCGCTGCCGGTGAAGGGGTCGAGGACGGTGCCGCCTTCGGGGCAGACCTGTACGAGCTGCTGCATGACCTCGACGGGCTTCTGGGTGATGTGGACCCGGTCCTTGCGGGGCTGCGAGGCGATGTAGTGGCCGGGCAGGTAGAGGTCGCGGGTGTTGTCGAGGGAGCCCTTGACGCCCCAGACGATGAACTCGGAGTCCTGCTTTGGGCCGCCCTTGCGGGGGCGGCTGGCGGGCTTGATCCACGGGATGGTGCCGGACCAGGTCCATCCGGCCATCTGCAGGGCGTCGGTGGTGGTCGGTTCCTGGCGCCAGTCGGTGAAGACCATCGCGACCGCGTGCTCGGTGGACGCCCGGTATGCCTCGGTGAGGAGGTCGGTCAGCCAGCTGCGGTAGGACCGCTGGTCACGGTTCTCGCCGGGGAAGTTCTGCAGGTCGTGCGCGGAATTGCTGGTGACGTACTTGGCACGGGCGGTACGGGCGGTGCGGTCCGAGCTGGTGCGTCCGCCGGAGTTGTACGGGGGGTCGGTGATGACGGCGTTGACGCTCTCGTCCGGGAGGGACTTCAGGACGGTGAGGGCGTCGCCTCGGTGCAGCGTGTAGCTCATGTGCGGGGCCTCTTTCAGGGCAGGGCGCGACAACGAAACCCCCCTCCGAGGACGTTCAACAACGGCCTTTCGGGGCGGGGTTGTGCTGGACGTTAACCGTCTTTTCCGGCCGCACCTAATAAGCCGTTTCAGGATCCGAAGGCAGATGTGGCCGTCGTTTGGTGCGGCCGGAATCCCCGTCTACTGTCTCGCCTTGTCACCGGGAAGGAGCACCGCTCCCCCCTGCTGACCTGTGCTGATCCGTGGGGACGCGTTCAAATGCGCTGCGCGGATGGCTCATCAACTTTTCATTCTCGAAGGCCGTGAGGAGACCGGTGCATCGCCTGAGATTACGAGCGCGGCTGGCTGCCGCGTTTGACCCCAGACCGGCGTCCGGGAACGACCAACTCCTGTAATGCCGGGCCGCCCTGAGAGGTGGATTCATGTCGGCGTGGTGCCGGCGGCTTTGCACGAGAAGCCGGCACCGCGTCCCCTCCTACGAACACAAGGAGCCGCTGCGATGCAGCATGCCCTGATTCGCCCCCGACCGGACCCGACTCCGTCGGACGGCCTTGGTCGACGTCCGGGTGATGGGCGGAGGCAATGAAGAAGACGACCGGAGCGGTCGTCGGTCTTTTCGCTGCCGGTCCGCTGCTGCTGGCGATTCCGATCCTGACCATCGGTGCCGGGAGCGCTTCGGCCTCCTGCTCGAACGGCGGCACACAGGCCGTGGACGGTGCGGTGGTTGCCGCTCAGGTGAAGGCAATCCTGGGCGGCGGCAGCGGCAAGGGGACGGTGTCCGTTCCGGGGCTGAGCGACCCGTCGGAGCAGGTCCCGAACGCCAAGACCATTCAGGCCACTGGCGTCGCAATGAACATTCCGGCTCGCGGACAGATCGTGGCGCTGGCCACCGCTCTGCAGGAGAGCGGCCTGCGCAACCTCACCTACGGCGACCGGGACAGCCTGGGCCTGTTCCAGCAGCGTCCGTCACAGGGCTGGGGCACCGCGAACGAGATCCTCGACCCGGTACACGCCTCGACCAAGTTCTACGAGACACTGCAGAAGGTCTCGGGTTGGCAGTCGCTGTCTGTCGCCCAGGCCGCCCAGGCGGTGCAGCGCTCCGGCTATCCGGGGGCGTACGCGAAGTGGGAGCCACTGGCGACCGCCCTGCAGCAGGCCCTCGATCCGCTGTTGAAGAAGACGGCCGACGCCTCGTGGTCCGCTTCGGACGGCACCGTCCCGAGCAGCGCGGTCGGTTGTACGAGCGGTGGGGATGGGACCGTCTTCGGCACCATTCCGCCTGGTGCGGTGCCGGCCGGATACAAGATCCCGGCGGATGCTTCGTCGACGGTCCAGACGGCGATCCGCTGGGCGCTCGGCCAGCTCAAGACGCCGTATCAGTGGGGTGGGAGCTGCACCGATTCCCACGGGAGCGATCCCATGGGCCGCTGCGACTGCTCTTCTCTGATGCAGCAGTCCTACAAGGCGGCCGGTGTCAGTCTGCCGCGGACGACGTACACGCAGGTCAAGGCGGGCAAGCCGGTATCGGTCGATGCTCTTCGGCCGGGTGATCTCGTCTTCACCGAGGGGACGGCCGCGGTCCCCGAGCATGTCGGGATGTTCATCGGCCAGGGCTTGATCATCAATGCTCCGCACACCGGTGACGTGGTCCGTATCGCGACCCTCGCGTCCTGGAAGTCGCAGATCCTCGCTGGCCGCCGAGTCGTCTGACCGGCGCTTCCTTTCCCTCTCTTCCTCGCACCACCGCCCTGTCCTCTCGGGCTTTGGCGCGCACTTAATCGAACTGGAGTTCAACATGTCTCTTGCCACCAAGGCTGTCCTGCTCGCCTACGACCCGGGCATCAAGCCGAACGAGGGCGGCCTGCCGGGTCTCTCGGTCCTGAAGCAGGTGATGGGGTCCATCAACCTCTTTGGGCTCGTGGCCGTGGTCGGCGCGCTCGCCGTCAGCGCCGCGGTGTGGGCCTGGGGTCATCACTCCGGCGGTCACCAGGCCGAGGCCAACGGCAAGAAGGGCGTGATGGTCAGCGCCGGCGCGGCCCTTCTGATGGGAGCGGCGAACGGTGTGGTCGCGTTCTTCAGCACGCTGGGAACGAAGGTCCACTGATGCCGGCCCACTCGGCCCACCCCGGCGGCGCATCTCGCGTGCGCCGCCGGGCGTTGCTCGGTACCGCCGTCCTGGTGGTGCTCGTCGCCCTCGCCGGCCTCGCCGCCTACCTCACACGCGACGGCAGGACTCCCGCCAAAGCCGCCACTCATGCAACGGGTGCAACGGCCCCCTCGGAGCGACCGGCTTCGCCGCCCGCATCGCCATCATCGAGTACACACCATCACGCTCTTCCCGGGCCGCCCCGCACGCACAACCCGATCGCCTTCGGGAAGGCTGCGGCTGCGGCTCTGTGGTCGTACGACACACGGGCCTACTCGCAGACCAAGCTGCGCGGCGCGCTGCACGGTTGGCTGACTCCGGAAGCCAAGTACGCCGATGCGGCTTCGGTGGACGCGCTGGTTCCGTCGCCGGTGCTGTGGAAGGAGATGGCCGCCAACGGTCAGTTCGCCACCGCCACCGTGCACGAGGGTCACTTCCCCGATGCGTTCACCCGGGCGCTTCAGGAGGACCCCGGCGCGATCGCCACGGCGTACGTCTACGCGGTGACGGTCTCCGGGAAGCAGTCGATCGCCTGGAAGGGCTCGCCGGCCGGAGGCGCGGAGAGCCGCGTGATCACCCTCGCGGTGCAGTGCCGCCCCTCCCATCCCTGCGCTCTGGCCGGTGTCATGCCGGCCGTCGCGCCCTGACCACAACCTGAGAAAGGAGGCAGTGCCATGGCAGTGTGCGACTTGCCATTGATGGACAAGGTGTGCGGCGCCGTTGACTTCGCCGCCAACCCTGCCGGAACGGTGACGGACGGCATCGGAGCGTGGATCGCGAAGTCGGCGGGTGAACTGGCTGCCAGCGCCGCCGATCTCGCTGCGAAGGCCGTGGACAAGACCACGGCCATCGATCTCAACGCCGGTTGGTTCCGGGACAACTACGAGCTGCTGTTGCCCATCGGCCTCGCGCTGACCGTCGGCACGTTCTGCCTCCAGTTGATGCTCGCGGCCTGGCGCCGGGACGAGCGCGCCCTGGCCCAGGCAGCGATCGGCACCATGACCGGCGTGCTGTTCAGCTTCTGCGCCGTCACCTTCACCTCCGTCGCCATCACCGTGGTCGACGCCCTGTCCGACGGCCTGTTTCAAGCAGCCAACAGCTCCGTCGACGACGCGATCCGTCGCGTGGTCAGGGTCAACGAGCTGGGGGCGATGTTCGGGCTGGGCTGGTGTGTTCCCGCCCTGGTCGCCATCGGATGTGCCATCGGCGCGTTCCTGTACTGGGGCGTCATGGTGGCCCGCAAGGTCGGTGTCCTGATCATGGTCGCTCTCGCCGTCTTCGCTGGGGCCGGTGGCGGCTGGGAGGTCGCCAAGCGCTGGCGGCGCGGCTGGATCGAAGCCACCGCCACCCTGGTCGTCTCGAAACTCCTGATGACGGTCGTTTTCCTGATCGGCGTCTCGGCGATGGGCAAGTCGGATCCTCACGACGGCATGTCCGCCCTGTCCGACGCGATGGCCGGCATCGTCGTGATGGTCCTGGTCCTGCTCTGCCCCTACGCCACCTATAAGTTCGTCCACTGGGCGACGGACGGTGGCGGTCACGACGACATGCACCGCACTGGCATCGCGGGTTTGGCGGTCGCCGCTGGGGCCGCGAAGACCGCGGGCAGCATGGCGATGCGGATGGGCACCGGAACGCCGGCTCCGCAGGGTCCGAGCCAGGTTCCCGGCGCGGGCAGCGATGGTGTCGCCTCCGGCATCAACCCCTCCGGGGGCGCCCTCAGCAAGGAGGGGATCAACGCCGGAGCGCCCAAGCCCCAAACCCATTTCCGGTATGGCCAGGATCCGAACGCCTCCGGCGACATGGGGCAGCCGCTGATCCAGCGTCCGGGCATCCCGCCGCTGATCACCCGCCCCAGCGAGGCCCAAGGGGCAGGTCCTGAAGCGGGAACACCCGGCGCGAGCGGCAGCTTCGCTGTCCAGCCCGTGGGTGTCTCCGTCCCCGGCAGCAGCGCAACCCTCACCAGTTCCGCACCACCGGCCACGTCTGATCCTGCAGCGACCGGTTCACCCACTCCGGCGAGCTGGATATATCCCTCCCAGCCACCGTCGACGCCCTGACACCTCCGGCCTTGGGGGCGGGCCGCTCACCGCGGCCCCCCCCTCCCCCACCCGCCGATCACCTGGAGAGGAGTCCTCCGATGACCTGCAGAAGAACGCCACGTGCTCCGCCCCTTTCGTTCCCTCCGCTCTCCCTGGATTCGCCATGTCTGACACGTCCAAGGCCGTCGCGCCGACCGTGAAGTTCCCGCACCGCAGCAGGCGCGGCATCCTGCTCGGCCTGACCGCCCCGCAGCTGATCGCCGTGGGCCTCACCGGCCTGCTGCTGCTCGCCGTGATCCTTGCCCGCGGCGTGGTCGGCGCCCTCGAACTCATCCCGCTGTGGGCCGCCATCGCCTCCGTGGTGTTCGTTCGTTATCGCGGTCGCTCTCTGGCCGACTGGGCTCCGATCGTGACCCGGTACGTCCTGCGCCGGATGCGGGGCCAGTTGATCTGGCTCGTCCGCCCCTCCCGCCGGCCGGTCCGCGAAGGGCTCCTCCACCTGCCCGGCACCGCGGCGAGTCTGCGCGTGGTCACCGCCCCGGACGGCCGTTACGGCGCGGTCCACAACCCTCACACCGGCACCCTGACCGCCGTCGTGAAGGTCTCCTCCCGCGCCTACGCCCTGCTCGACGCCGGCACCCAGAGTGCCAACGTCTCCGGCTGGGGCCGCGCCCTGGCCGCGCTCGCCCGTACCGGCCAGGTCGCCCGAATCCAGGTGATCGAGCGCACCGTCCCCGACTCCGGTGACGCGCTGCGCCGGTACTGGGAAGAGCACGGCCACCCCGAGGCTCCGGTGGCGGGCGCCATCTACAGCGAGCTGATCCAGAGCGCGGGTCCGGCGGCGGCGCCGCACGAGGCGTACGTCGCGGTGTCCCTGGACACCAAGGCCGCCCGCCGCCTCATCAACCAGGCCGGCGGCGGCCTGACCGGCGCCTTCGCCGTCCTCACGCAGCTGACCTCGACCTTCGAACAGGCCGCACGGACCGCCGGGCTCAACCCCACCGGCTGGCTCACCGCGCGCGAGATCGCGGCCGTCGTACGCACCGCCTACGACCCCCAGGCCCTCGCGGCGCTGGATCGTTGGTCATCCGCGGGTCGTCCCGAGGCGGATCCGGGCGCTGCGGGGCCGGTGGTGGTGGTTGAGAAGGCGGATCACATCGCGACCGACTCTGCCGTCCATGCCACGTACTGGATCGAGAACTGGCCGAGGATCGAGACGTCGGCGGGGTTCCTGCACCAGCTGCTGTTCACCGCCGGGGTGCGCCGGACGCTGTCGCTGTCGTACGAGCCCAAGGGGCTGGATGCCGCGCTGCGCGATGTACAGCGCAAGAAGGCCAGCGTCATCGCGGACGCCGCCGAGCGAGCACGGCGCGGGCAGGTGGACTCCGAGGCGGACTCGATCGAGTACCAGGACATCAAGTCCCGTGAGCGGCAGCTCATCGCGGGGCACGCGGATGTCGCGCTGACCGGTCTGCTGACCGTCTCGGCCGACTCGGAGGAGGAGCTGCGGTCGGCCTGTGCGGTCGTGGAGACCGCCGCGGTCGGCGCTCAGCTCGACCTGCGGCCGCTGACCTGGCAGCAGGCCGAGGCGTTCACCGCCGCCGCCATGCCGCTCGCCCTCGCCGTCTGACCCCGGCCACTCCCGTTTCCTCGAAGGAGCTGCCTTCATGTCCCGCACCGTCCGTCCGGCCGCCGAGCAGGACTTCGTGCCCTTCGCCACCGCCGCGCTCGACTTCCACCGGGCCCTCAACATTCCCGGCGGGCCCCTGGTCACCACCCGGGCCGAGCTGGACGCCCTGCACTCCCACCTGGTGTCGCTGCATGGCCTGCTCGACGCCCATCTCGCCCGCACCGGCCGCCTCGTGCCGATCGAGGGCGACCATCTGCGCGCCACCGGTATCCGGATCTGGCAGGCCGCCGACCACGTCCACGCCGCCTACCACGCGGCACCCCGGCCGGGCACCGGTGACGTGCCCGAGCGCGAAGCCTGCCGGTCCGGGCTGCCCGAGGGCGCGCCGGAGCTGTCGATCTGCCAGCGCCACCAGCGCACCGCCCGCCTGGTCCGGCGCCGCACCACACCGGCCGACCTGCACGCGCCGTTCACCGGCCTCATCCGCCACTGACCCCGCCCCTGTCCGGAGAAACGTTCATGTCTCGCCATCGCGCCAGCGCCTCCCCCGTCTTCGTCCCCCGCAAGGCCTCCCGTTCCCAGCAGCGGGCCGCCCGCGCCGACTTCGCCGCAGCCCGCCGCCAGGCCCGCGTGGCCGGCGCGCCCGCGAAGCGACGCGCCGAGGACTCACTCGACCCGGAACTCGTGCCGACCTACCCGCCGACCGGACGCCCCGGTGCGGCCTCGGCCCGCGGGGGCAAGCTGGGGTTGCCCCCGCACCGGATGACCACCGCGACCGTCAGCGGCGCCTACCCGTTCCTCGCGGAGGGCGGGCTCGGCCCGGCGGGCATCTTCATCGGCCGTGACGTCCACGCGGAGGCCGCGTTCTGCTACGACCCGTTCTCCCTCTACAGCAGTGGCCGGATCGAGGGCTTTACCAATCCCAACGCTGTGCTCGCCGGGATCATCGGCATGGGAAAGTCGGCGCTCGCGAAGTCGATCGCCACCCGGGCGATCGCCCACGGCTACCGGATCTACGTGCCGTGTGACCCGAAGGGTGAGTGGACGGCCGTCGCGCAGGCGCTCGGCGGTTACAGCATCGCGCTGGGACCGGGCCTCCCGGGCCGGCTGAACCCGCTGGACGCTCCGGCCCGCCCCGCCTCGGTGAGCGAGGCCGACTGGTCCACCGAGGTCCGCAAGCGCCGCCTGCTGCTCCTGGCCGGCCTCGCGCGCACCGTGCTCAAGCGCGATCTGCTGCCCATGGAGCACACAGCCCTTGATCTCGCGCTCGACCTGGTCGTCGCCGAGGCCGACGCCTTCGGCACGGTGCCCCTGCTCGGCCAGATCGCGCACGTCCTCGGTTCGCCCCAGCGTCTCGATCAGGCTCTCGGCGACCGGAGCGGGCACATGGGCGCCGCCGCTCAGGACCTCGCGCACGCCCTGCGGCGTCTCGTGCACGGTGACCTGAGTGGCATGTTCGATGCTCCCTCGACGGTCGCCTTCGACCCGAGGACGCCCATGCTGTCCATCGACCTGTCCCGCCTCGGCGGCTCCGGCGACGACACCGCTCTCGTCCTGGCGATGACCTGCGCGAGCGCGTGGATGGAGTCCGCGCTCGCCGACCCCGATGGCGGCCGACGCTGGGTCATCTACGACGAGGCGTGGCGCGTGATGCGGCACGTCGGTCTCCTGGAGCGGATGCAGAGTCAGTGGAAGCTCTCCCGTGGCCTTGGCATCGCCAACCTGATGATCATTCACCGGCTCAGTGATCTGCTCAGCGCCGGTGATGCCGGCTCGCGCGGCCGGGTGCTGGCCGAGGGCCTTCTCGCCGACTGCTCCACCCGCATCATCTACCGCCAGGAGCCGGACCAGCTCGCCGCCGCAGCCTCGCTGCTGGGCCTTACCGGCGTCGAAACTCAGGCCGTGTCCGCCCTGACCAAGGGCCGTGGTCTGTGGAAAGTCGCAGGCCGAAGCTTCATCACGCAACACATCCTCCACCCCGCCGAACGTGAACTCTTCGACACCGACGCCCGCATGTCGGCCAAAAGCGCCGAGTTCACGAAAACTGAAGTGCCTTTGCTGCCTCTCCGGCTCCGTGAGGTGCAGCGATGAGTGCAGGTGAGGTCCCGAGTTCCCGTGAGCTACCACTCGGAGTCGGTATCGGGGTCGGCCTTCGCGAGGGCCAGGGTCTAGCGCATGGCTGCGTCGATTCCTCAAACTCACGCATCGAGGGCGGACATCCCATGCCACCTGGCCTGCAGCCCACTCCCACTACCCCACCCCTGAACGAACTCAGCGGCCTACAGACATGACGGAACCAGCACGCATGCCCACCTCCCCCGACTCCAATCCTGCAGCGCGCAGCCAACCACCTTTCGCCGACGACCCCATGCCGTGGCAGGCACGCGTCGAGGCGCTGGCCTCTGCCGCCGAGGCAATCAGGCAGGCATCTGATGCCTGGGATGCGATCTCGGACTCCTTCTGCGACCACGACGGCTGGCCCATCGACGAGCAGGGCTACGAGGACGGCAAGGTCGCCCGCGACGCCGCCGCGTGGGGGCACGTCGAGGTGTTCCTCGCGCACGGCCCCGAGGTCCTGGCCGGGATCCGGGGGGCCACCGAAGGCACCGATTACGTCGAAGGGCCGATCAGCGAAGACCTGCGCCGGCTGCGGGGAATCGACACCGTCCTCGAACGAGCAGGTCAGATCCGCCACGAGTGGGATCAGGTCCTGGCCCTCATGGAGGGTTCACAGCCCGGATCCCGCGAGCTCTACGCGAGTCAGGCGTACGAGATCCGAAACGCCGAAGGATGGCACTACGCCGACGAGTTGTCCTACCAAGGCCCGGCGCTCGCTCGCGCAGCTGGTTACTTGGCGGACCGGATCGACGGCGTTCAGCCCGCCTCAGCCGATCGTGTCCACGCAGCCCTCGCCCGATCGGTCTCCCTCAACCGCGGAAAACCGTCGGCCGCGCCCCCGCCGCCGACCGTGTCGAACGCGTCAGGTCCGCGACGTTCCCGCTGACGCCCTTAGCACCGAACTCCGGCGAGGCCAAAGGGCTCCATCCGCGGATCCTCATCGAACACCACCATCCCCAACAGCCCCGCGGCTTCGGCTTTCGCCGGTAAGCGGCGGGGCACTCCGCACGGAGAGCACATGCAACCCGATCAGCGCCTGGCCGTCCTCCAGCGCGAGGACCCACACGCCACCGCGCGCAGCAACGAAGCTGTTGCCCAACAGGCAGTTACTGACACGCCGGAGCGGGAGCACGGGTACGCCCACCTTCTCGCGCCGCTTCGGCAGCGCGGTCTGGAGTGCACGGTCGAGTACGGCCTCAGCGACTACATCGTCCGCGCCGAACTTCCCGACGGCAGCACGGTGATCGTCTCCCCGCCCCAGGAGCCTCCCACCGACCATCCTCCTGGATACCCCGAGAGCTGGTTGGTGACCCACGGACATCCTGACGACCCCGCGGTCCACGAAGTGATCTACGACTCAGAGTTCGGCGGCCCTGACGCCCGGCACGGGGGCAGCATCACGCACCTGCTCACCGCCATCAACGCACGTCTGGATCAGCAAGGTGGGCCTCCTCGATCGGACCCCCTGGGTGATGACGTGGCCGAGCGCCGCAGCGACCCCGGCGGGGTCCAGTCGCAACGAGTCGGGGCCGCTCGCACTGTTTCGCCAGCCATACGGCGCGCAGCCCCGGCGGCACGGCCAGAACCCCCAGTGGCACGCCCGGCCGTGCTTTCCCTCCCCCGCCCCTCGTCCGTACCCGGTCGCTGACCACCCCACCTGGGAGCCAGCCATGTCCCACAGCAGAACCGTCCGCACGCTCACCGCACTTCTCGCCGTTCCCGTACCGGATGGATCCGCCGTGCCCGCTTCCGATCACGACTCACTCCCCGACGTCGCCATCGGCCACCACCCCGACTTCGGCATCGTCGCCGCCAACCCCAAACAACTGGTCGCTAGCGCCTGGATGTTGACCAGGCTCGACTTTCAACCGGTACCAGGTCATCCGACGCTGTACGCGCTGAGCGACCAGCACCGTGACGGGCCGGCCCGCGCTGTGCGGGCTGCCGCCCTGCTGCGCCGGATCAACTACCAGGTAGACGTCGACGTCGCTCTCGATCCGTCGCCACCCCCCGCCCCGGATCGGCCTCACCGCCCACGCCCGGGAAGGGCCCCGGATGTCGCGTTCGCTGAGCACCCGCATCTCGGTGTGGTCGCGGCCACCGACGAATACTCCTCCGCTATCGGATCGCTCATCCTGGAGGAGCACGGCTGGCGGCACAACTCGAGCCTGGACATCTACACCCTGCCCATCACGATCGACCGCGACAACGCACTCGGCAAGGTCGCGGCGGCCACGGTGTCGATGCACCGGTCCGATCTCCAGGTGGCCGTCCAGCCCCGGCTCGCTCAGGACGTCGCCACGCGCCACACCGCACGTCCCGAGCACCGGCACAGCGTCACCACCCACGTCCTGGCGCCCCATGCCGCGGCCCTCGGCACGAGCCCGGCGCGTGCCGGCCTGCCCGGACACGTGTCGACGGCCGTTCCCGTCGCCTCCGCCCCGGCGCCCCGCCCGGTGGACCCCCGCTCCGCCTTCTCTCTCAACCGCTAGCTCAACTCCCTTAAGGAATAGTCCCCATGGCCGTGAAGACCGTCTGGCCCATCTCCCACTCTTGTGGACATAGCAGCGACCGTGACCTGTCCAACCGGGCCGCAGACCGTCGTGCAGGCTTCGCCGAGTGGCTCGCCACGCGCGATTGCAGCGACTGCTGGCGAGCCGCCAAGGAGGACTCAGGCCAGGACAAAGCCGCCTGGGTGGAGGCCAAGCGCGCCGAGGAGCGAGCCGAGTCCGAAGCCTGGTCGCAGCAGTACCGGATGCCACCGCTGGAAGGGACCGAGCGCGCCGTGGACTGGGGTGTGCGCTGCCGCCATCAGGTCCTGGACGCCGCCTACACCACCCTCGTCGTCGAAGGCCAGACCAGCGAGGCGGAATGGGAGGAGATAGAGGACACCGCGCGCGGCATCACCCGTGCCGGCTGGTGGCTGGATCAGCGCTCCTCCGATCCCGAGGACCTCACCGAGCTGCTCCAGGCTGCGACGGAAGCCGACCGGCCCGCCGAGAACCCCCACTTCTAACCTCCCGTTCCGGACCGAGGCGTCGCAGCCGCCGCCGTCTCGGTCCAGGAGGAGCAGCGTCTAGCAGTGTTCTCCGGCCGGTCCAAACCGCGGAGTCTGCGGATCCTCTCAGTCTGTCGGCCCGACTGATCGGGCGCCCGTTCGCCACCCATTCTGCGAGGTAGACGCCGTGATCGCCCATCTGCAGCGCGCCAGCGACACCGCCGGCCTGCTCGCGTCTTTGTACGGTCCGGGCGAGGACGGCGACCATGCCGACCCCCGGTTGGTCGCGGGGGACGGTCACGGCGCCCCGATCGACATGCTCGCCACGGCCGACACCTTGCCGTATCTGGCTCACGCCCTGGATGCGCCGGTCCAGCGTCTCGGGACCCGCGCTCCCGAGCAGCCGGTATGGGTCTGCTCGGTCCGCTCCGACCCCCGTCGCCCCGACCTCACCGATGCCCAGTGGAACGCCGTCGCCCGCCGGTTGGTGGCAGCCACCGGGCTAGCGTCGGAGGGCGATCCGGACGCGTGCCGGTGGATCGCCCTGCGCAGCGAGCCCCGGCTCCTGCATGTCGTGGCCACCGTGGCCCGCGAGGACGGCTCCCTCCACCACTCCTACAGCGATGCCTTTCGCCTGCAGACAGAGTGCCACCGCATCGCCACCGAACTCGGCCACCTGCCCCAACCCGCCACCCCCACATCCCGCGCCCAGGAGAACCTCGTGGCCCCGCGCATCACCATCCATACGGAGGCCAGCGGCAGCGTCTCGGCGAAGGGCGCCAGCGACGACCTGTCCGCCACGCTGCTCAAGCACGCCGGCTTCCAGCAGATCGGCGACTGGTACGGCCGCCGGCACCGTCTACCCACTACCACCCCCGCTGCTGACCGTGCCGCCATCGCCACCCATGCCGCCGAGATGCTCCGTGCGGCGCGCTACACCGTCGACCTCGAGCCCGTACTCGACACAGGCCGTCTCGCTGCGGCCGCGAACCCGCTCGGTCCTTACGCCGCGGGCGCGGAGGTCCTGCAGCTGACCGAGCGGATCAGGGGAGCCGAGAGCGGTGCCGACCTTGCGCAGGCGGTCGATCACCTGCTCCATCCCGAGCACGGCGTTCTGGAGCGCGTCCGCGAAGCGCTGGAAGCCGCGAGCGAGCAGATCAGCGACCTCGATGACGAGGCGTATGCGCTCGCCGACCGGTTCGGTTTCGCCGCCGACTTCGTCAGCTCCGCCCAGTCGGAACTCGTCGGATCAGAAGCTGAGTTGCCTCGTGTCGGCGCATCGCAGCGGTCCCATGTGGAGGAGCGGGCGTTTTCCCCGCTCCCCGGTTCCCGTGGTGCCGCGCTCGCGACTTCACCGGCTGCAGCGAAGGCGAGGGCATCCTCCGCACTCGGCACCGGGATGCCGGAGGTCCGCGCGGCTGTGTCGCTGTCGCAGGGCTCCCTTCCCCGTTCGCGGTGATCCCGTATAGCGGCCGGCCATCGCCCTGCAAATCCAGCACAAGGACCAAGGAGATCCGTGCCCGAGTTCTACCCGAGCATCGGCGACGCTGTCGGCGCCGCGATGCAGCACAACATCCGGCTCGCTCAAGGAGGCGTGGAATCTGGCCCTGATACGCCGCTGCAAGTCCGCTACCTGCCCCACCCGTCCGCCGACCCGTACTCCGTCCCCGGGTTGATCGCCCGCCTCACCGAGACAGCAACACCTCGCGAGGTTGCCGTCATCATCGAGGAGGTCACCAGCGCACTCGTCGGGGCGTTGCCGCAGTTGACCGAACTCGTAGCCGCTGCGGCCGACTGGACCCGGGTCCGTCTGGCATTCGACGACCCGCATCACAACCCCACCTTCGAGACCTGGACACGGCTGGCCGCAGCCCACGGCATGCTCCAGGACGTCCAGGAGCAGCTGGAGATCGCCGAGGACGGGATCGACGCATGCCCTGCCGAACTCACCGACCCCAGGCATCACAAGATGGTCAACGTCCTGCGGACCAGGGAACTACTCAGCGACGTCCTGGGAGCCGGCGCGGTCGCCGAAGCACCCGCCGACAGTGATCCGCAGACGAGCCGGCAGCGCGCTGCCGTCGCCTCCTCGCCGCAGGCCGCCGCCCAACGCACGACGCCGCCGGCCGGTGCCGCCGAGGTGATGACGAGCACCCCGCCAACCCACCCCTCTCGCACCCGATAACCGTGCCCCCCATTTACCGCCGAACAGGAGCTGTCCCCATGACGAGCAGAAGAGCGCCGCGTGCCCCGCCCTCATTACTCGCCTGCACTCCCTCCCTGGATCACTCTTGCCTTCACCGCGTACCAGCGCGCCCTCGACCACCACCGGGTCCGACGCGCTCCTCTATCTCCTCTTCGGCTTCGTCGGGATAGCCCTCGTCTTCGGCTCCCTGGCGTGGCTGACGGGCAATATCGCCAACCTCTGCTTCGGCAGCGGGCCGTGGGTCTCCTTCACCGCCTCCGACGCACTGCTGCATCCCGACGTGCTGTGGCCTCACCTGAGCCACAACGCCCTGCTGGTCGGCACCCGGATCATCCCCGGCCTGCTCTGCGTCATCCTCGCCGCCGCCAGCCTGACCCTGTGGGCGCGGCTGCGCGGCGGCGCGAAGAGCGGCCTGGCCGGCAAGGTGGACCTCGCCCCGTTGCTGGACAAGGAGATCACCGCCAAGGCGAAGAGCCTGCGGCCGAGCCTGTCCGCCCTCAAGGCGGGCAAGGTCGCACCCGCCGACCGGGGGATCCTGGTCGGCACGCTATCCCCGGGCCGCGCGGAGATCCGCGCCTCGTGGGAGGACGTGATCGTCGCGATCATGGCCCCTCGCTCGGGCAAGACCACTTCGCTCGCCATCCCTTCGATCCTCGCGGCTCCCGGCCCGGTCCTGCTCACCAGCAACAAGGCCGCGAACGATGCGTTCACCGCCACGGTGGACGCGCGCGCCGAGGTCGGCTCGATCTGGACCCTGGACCCGCAGCAGATCGCCCACCACCCGCGGGAGATGTGGTGGGACATCCTGGCCGATGCCCGCGATCTCGCCGGCGCGAAACGGCTGGCCGGGCATTTCGTCGCGGCCAGCGTGGACGAATCGAGCGGTTCCGACTTCTGGTCCACCGCCGCGAGCAACACGTTGGGCGCGCTGTTCCTCGCCGCCGCGAGCCACCAGCGCCCGATCACCGACGTCCTGGCGTGGCTCGCCTCTCCGGCCGACCGCACTCCGGTCGACCTGCTCACCGACGCCGGCCATGACGCGGTCGCCGCCCAGCTCCAGGGCACCGTCAGCGGTGCGACGGAAACCCGGGACGGCATCTACGAAACGGCGCGTCAGTACGCGAGCTGCCTCCTCGACCCGGATGTCGCCGCTTGGGTCACGCCGAGCGAGGACCTGCCGGAGTTCAAGCCGGCCGCGTTCGCTACCTCCCGCGACACCCTGTACTTGCTCAGCAAGGACGGCGGCGGCAGCGCGTCCGCGATCATCGCGGCTGCGGCGGACGCCGTGATGCGCGCGGCCGTGGTCGTCGCCGAACGCTCTGGCGGACGTCTCGACCCGCCCGCGCTGTGTGTCCTGGACGAGGCCGCCAACGTGTGCAGGATCTCGGACCTGCCCGACCTCTACAGTCACTTGGGCAGTCGGGGTGTCATCCCGATGACGATCCTGCAGTCCTACCGGCAGGGCCAGAGGTGCTGGGGTGAGGCCGGCATGGACGCTCTCTGGTCGGCTGCGACGATCAAGCTCGTCGGCTCCGGTATCGATGACGCGGACTTCGCCGACCGGCTCAGCAGGCAGGTCGGCGACCACGACGTGCAGACCACGTCGGTGTCGACCAGCGACGGCGGCAAGTCCACCTCGGTCAGCATGCGCACCGAGCGGATCCTGCCCCCGGACGCGATCCGCGCGCTCCCCAAGGGCAAGGTGCTCCTGCTGGCCACGGGCATCCGCGTGGCCCTGATCAATCTCCGGCCCTGGTACAAGGAGCCGAGCGCCAAGGTCGTCGGTCCGGCCTCGGCCCGTGCGACGAAGGCCATCACCGAGCGGGCGATCGCCAAGACGGCCGGTCGCGACGACTTCGGGCTGTCGGCATGAGCGCGCCCACACCCACCGGGCGTCTCGGCCACGCCCCGGTGGTCCTGAGCGGCGGTGAGTGGTGGCTGGTCAGCGAGGCCGGCTCGGTTCTCGTCACCGATTCCGCGTTCTCCGATGACCTCCGCGGGTTCGCCGCGGCGATGGCCGCCGCCGATCAGGCGGTCGCTGGTCTCCGTGCACCGCAGGGCTCGTCTGCTGGGGGGCGGCGATGAATCCGCTGCTCAGTGCGGAGCAGGCGGTGCTCGGCGCCGTCCTGCTCGAACCGGGCCAGCTGGCGCACCTGGAGTGGCTCGCGCCGGATCACTTCCACCGTCCCGTCCACCGGGCACTGTTCACCGCGCTGCGCAAGCTCCGGGCCGATGCACATCCGGCGCTGACGGTCGAGGAAGTGGTGCCGCTGTCGTGGGTGACCGACGCGGTGGACGAAGCAGGACGGCACGTTCGGGGCCTGACCGCGGCGTACGCTCACACCTTGATCCAGTCCTGCCCGCGTGCGGCACACGCTCCGGTGTACGGCCGCATGGTGCTGGAGGGTGCGATCCACCGCAGCATCACCCGGCACGCGGTCCGCCTGCATCAAGCTGCGCGGGCGGACGCTCTGCAGGGCGAAGTCGAGCAAGCGCTGCACTACGCGGACGTTCTGGCCGGGGTCCTCAGCGATCTCGCACGGCGTTGGGGAACCGAACCGCGCCCCGTCGCGCCGCCGGCCACCGCCCCCGCCGCGCCGGTGTCCTTTCGGGCGGACCAGGTGGCCGAGGACGAACGGTTCCTGCTGGCCGTCCTCGCTGAGCAGCCGCGGGCCATGGACCAGGTGGTGGACTGGCTGCGGCCGGGCGACTTCGCCGACCCGGCCCACGGACAGCTCTACCGCTGCCTCGGCGCGCTGCACCACCGGGGCGAACCCATCGACCGGCTCACCCTGCTCTGGGAAGCCCAGCGGCGCGGACTACTGGCCGACAGCACGCTGTCCGGCGACCAGCTCACCGCCATCTGCGAGGGCATGGGCCCAGGTGACGCCGCATGGTTCGGCGAACAGGTCCTACGTGCCTCGGTCACCCGCACCGCAGCCTCCTCCGCGCGCGCCATCCGGGCCCTGGCCGAGAACGAGGCCCTGGCCCCGGGGCGGCTGATCAACCACGCCCTGCACGCGCTCGGCCCGCTCGACGAAGTACGTATCCGCTGGCAGACCGCGAACGGCCACCCAGCTCCGAGCGCTAGGGCCCCCGCACCCTCGTCGAACGCGCCGCCCCCCGCGCGGGTGCACGCCGCGCTCACCCGCAGCACACCACGTTCAGCCTCGCCGCCCTCAGCCAGGCCCGGCTCCGCACTCAACCCTGCCGCCGCCCGCTCGCCCTCTCGCGGCCACGGCTGAAGCCCCTCTGTTCGTCGCTCGCCTCCATCGGAAAGACACCGTGCACGACACCCCCACCTCCGACGCCGTGGCCCTACGTGCCATGGCCTCGGCCTTCGAGGCCCAGCGTGGCCAGCTCCCGGTTCCCGAAGATCCCCACCGCGCGCCCGACCTCGTTGCTGTCGCCATGCAGATCGGCGAACTCGGCAAGCTGATCACCGAGCTGGGTGACGAGGTCCTCTTCCGCGCCGCCGACCAGGACCAGAGCGTCCGCACTGACCGGGTCAGCAGCAGCTTTGCCGCTGCTGTGCGACCTGCAGGCGAGGCGGCATCCGCTCTCGGAGATGTGGCAGCCCAGCTCTCCTTCCTCGACGCGACCAAGCACCTCCGCGACCAGCCCGATGCCCGGGATGCTCGACAAGCCGCGGCACGGGTGATCGACGAGGCGCTCGACACGGCGACGACGGTGCTCCGCGAGGCGGCCGACTCCCTTCACGCCGCGTCGGCCACGGTGTCGCCTCCGGCCATACGGGCACAGACGGCTCGCCGCCGATCAACGGCCCCCGTCCCCGCTGCCGGGTCACTGCCCCAACCCGGCACTCCGGCGGCACCAGCGCAGCCCGGCCGCATCGCGCGGGGCCAGTGACATGCAGACGAATACGTCACGCTCGCCGTTGATCGGCTCGCTCTGTTCGGGATACGGCGGGCTGGACCTCGGCGTGCAGGGCGCCCTCGGCGGCACGCTGGCCTGGCACGCAGAGATCAACCCCGATGCCTCGCGCATCCTGGCCCGGCACTGGCCCGGGGTGCCCAACCTGGGCGACATCACGACTATCGACTGGTCCTCCGTTCCGCGGGTGTGCGTCCTGACGGCGGGCTTCCCCTGTCAAAGACGTCTCGGTTGCCGGCCGTCGTGCCGGACTGAACGCCCACACCCGCTCCGGGCTGTGGCTGCACGTCGCCCGTGCGGTCGAAGCCCTCCGCCCCTGCCTGGTGGTGATCGAAAATGTCCGAGGACTCCTCACCGCACCCGCCGGCTCCCCTGGCGACGTGGAGTTCTGCCCGTGGTGTCTGGGAGACAATCCAACCGAGCCTCCTCTGCGAGCACTTGGTGCCGTACTCGGCTCCCTGGCCGACCTCGGGTACGACACGCGGTGGCGCGTGCTTCGCGCCTCTGACGTCGGAGCCCCGCATCGTCGCGAGCGCACCTTCCTCACTGCCTGGCCCGCCGACCACTCTGCTCAAGACCCCGACCAGCAATCTCGGGAAGAACGGCGGTTCCCAGCACCCCTCGAAGCGGAAGTCGGGGGGACACGGTCCGAACTTGGCCGACGAGGTGGAGTGGCTGCTGCCGACTCCCACGGCGTCGGACGGCACCAAGGGCTCGCCCAACCAGCGGCACGGCAACGGCGACTTGACCCTGGCGAGTGCGGCAGCGTCACTGCTGCCCACCCAGAGGGGCAGTGGCAGCGACGCTCCTGCTCGTCGGTCGGGCAGGGGTTGGCGTCCCCCCTCGTCGGCGGCGGTCCTGCCGCTCTGGACGCACTCGTCCCCGGAATCCGGCACGCAGGCGAGCGATGGGGCGCATACGCGGGCGCCATCAACCGATGGGAGACGCTGACCCGTCCCGCACCGGCGCCCACCGACGCGGCCGGACGACTTCGTGCCGACTTCGTGGAGTGGATGCAGGGCCTTGAGGCCGGCTGGGTCACCGCCACCCCAGGGCTCGGACGTCCGGCTCAGCTCACCGCCCTCGGCAACGGTGTAGTCCCCCAACAGGCCGCTCGTGCATTGCAGTTGCTGGCACCGCCCTTCCCGCGCTGCCATCGCTGCGTGGGCGGGTAGCGCTCCATTAGCCGGATTTTCCGGCCGGGCCAAACCGCGGTTTCTCCGGATCCTCTCGGGCATGTCGCCGTCTCACAGATGGAGCACGCCCCGATGTCCGACACCAACCCGACCACCACCGGCCCCGAGCCATTCCGCGTCTGCGACGGGGACCTCGATGACCTCGCCAGCAACCTCGCCAAGACCATGGCCGAGGTCAGGCAGCACGGCGTCATCCTCGACCGCCTCGGCTCCGAACCCGATCCCACCCCTGCTGCCGGCCAGCAGACGGACGGAGTTACGGAAGCCGAGGTGGCCGACCCCGAGCAGGCCGACGGCCCCGCCTCGGTGTTCATCCTCGCCCTGGGCGGCGAGGCATACGCCGTCGAACTCGCCGCCCTCAGCGACTGGGTGAACTACCTCTTCCTCCCGGTCTACGGCCGGGAGATCAGCACCACCCGTCCGTGGTGCGCGCAGTGGCACGAGCACCCCGAGGCCGTGGCCCGGCTGCACGCGCTCTGGCTCGCGTGGCAGCAGTTCACCGATGTTGAGGCCGGCCTGTCCGGGCCTTCGACCTGGCACCGTGACCACCTGGACCAGACGCTGGTGCACCTGCGTGCCCCCGACGGGCCCTTCGCGGCCTGCACGACGAGCGCGACCCGGCCCAACCACCGCGTGCTGGCCACCCCGGCGCCCGAGCAGTCGGGGGTGGCGGCGTGAACGACGACCTCGACTTCGACCTCGGTGAACTCGCGCCCGCCGATTCCGCCACCGAAGAGACGGTGGAGATGGTGTCGATCGGTGACCTGTCAGTGCTGTCCCAGCATCACACCGCTCCCTACGGCTCCCACAGCTTCGTCCTCGCCCACGACCGGTCGGTCACGTGGGGGATACCTGGCGCACCACAGCTTGTTGCGATCGCGGTCGCGCGGGATCTCAGCGTTTCCACATTCACTATGGAGACGAGCTACCACGCCACGCTTCCCTTCGCCCAGAACTGGCTGGTCGAACGCGGCTGTCCGCCCGAGCGAATCGCCCTGGTCGGCGACGAATTCGCGAAGCCCGCCGACGACCTCACTGTCCAGGTCGAACAGCAGATCCGGAAGTCGGGCACTCGCTACGAGGTCCTCGACACTTACACCTCGGACGTTGATCTGTGCGAGACGTGGACGCTGACCCGTGACTCCAGTGCCGTCCAGACTCCGGTTCGCGTCTTCCACGAAGAGTGGGACCACGAGGCCGGCACGTACACGATGCGCGAGGGCGCCTTCGCCAACGTCGGTGCCGCCCAGACCTGGCTGGACGACCGCAACGGTCCGCTGCCGGAACCGCCGGAGTACAGCGATGACAACGGTGCTGTCGTCCGGGCTCGTATCGCCCGTATCGCCCTCGCCCGCTCGGCCGATGTCGCCGCGATGCAGAAAGCCATCCGCGACGCCCCGTGCACGCCACCGCCGGGGCCGGTTCAGCGTCCGGTGCAGGGGAGGCTGCTGTGAGCCGCGCTCGCTTCGCCTTCGCCGCGCACCCCGACGCCATCGCCGACCTACGGGAACTCCCCGATGAAGTCCGCGACTTGGCGCTGTTGGAGCTGCAGAACCTGGTCCACGGAAGTGACGACTGCCTGCCGTTGAAGGGTCGCCTCGCCGGCTTCCACAAGGTCTACGTCGACCCGTCCGTTTCCTACCGGATGGTCATCCAGTTCCGTCCGGCCCCGCCCACCTCGAACCACCAGCGGGAGATCTACCTCGTCGCCGTCGGCAGCCGTAAGGACTACGCGGTCTACCGCTCGGCCCACCTCCGCACCGCCCCAAGCCTGGAGACCGAGACAGCCTCCATCGAGGCACGGGTGCAGGCCGCTCGCTCCCGCTCCCCCCGCACGGTCGACCAGCCGACAGCCCTCCCGCCAAACCCTCCGGCAACAGTCCAACTCACCTCCCCCGCCGCTCGAAAGGCTCCCCAGCGATGACCGCCGACCGCACCCGTACCGAACTCGCCAGCCTGCTCACCGAGGCAGCGCACAGCGTCTCCGGGATCCTCACCGCCGAATACCCCACCGCCGCCAACCGCTCCTACCTGCGCCCCGTACTGGGCGCGCTGTCCGCCGGACCCCAGGTGATCTGCGAATTGAACGACCGGTTCGAATCAGTCATCGCAGCCGAGCCACTCCCCGGCACGCCGGCGGGTCTGTTCACCCTGGCCTCCTACGCCTCGGCGTTGGGATGGCTCACTGAGTCCCTCGCCGAGCTGACCGCCTCGGTCGATCAGATCTGCACACGAGTGGACATCCCCACCGCCCCGGCCAGTGCAGAGCAGGACAGCGAACTCGACGCCGGTTTCAGCGCCGAGGAGTTGGCGGAGATTCGCACCGCCGCGGAGGACTCAGGCCTCGCGCCGCGCGACTACGTCGCGGTGCTCGCCGAGTCCCTGCTCGCAGCCACCCGGATCACCGAAGCCTGCATGGAGATCTCCAGCGGCCTCATCGAAGACGCCGCCTACGTCCTCGGCAACGCGACCGACACCGTCCGCACCGGTGACGGCCCCGACAGCCTGCCCACCCTGGTCCGTTCGCTGCTTGCCCGGATGGAGACGGCCGGATGAACCCTCACGATCCGACCGAGCGGCCAGGCGCCCACCTCGTTGCCGAGGCGCCCGGTGACCGCATACCAGCACCCTCTCTCCCCTCTCACGGAGTTCGTCCCCATGTCCACCACCGCGCAGCTCTCCACCGCCTCGATCGGCAGGGTCGATGCCCAGCGTGTCCAGGACGCGCTCTCCCTGATGTCCCCGAAGTGGACCACCTGGGTGGCGCAGACTCTGGCCCAGCAACGCCGCCCCATGCGGGTGCGTGAGGTAGCCGCCCAGCTCCCGTTCCTCACGGAGCAGTTCGTCGGCAAGCGGCTGGCCACGATGCGTGCTGACGGGCTGGTCATCCGGGCCGAGAACAGTCTTGGGGCTCCCTACCAACTCAGCGCATTCGGCGCGTCGATGTCGCCGGTGCACCGTGCCCTGTCGGATTGGTCCCGCGCCCACCTGTCGGTGGGCACGGTGGCCGGAGCCGAGCGCGTCGAAGACGCCGTGCGGCGTCTGCACCTGCGGCACACGACCGCAATGATCCAGATTCTCGACTCGGGTGGGCCCACGCGGTTTGTCTCCATCGCCGAGGAGGCCGGCCTCGACTACGGGCACACCAGGCAGCGGCTCATGCGGCTTCAGGCCGACGGCCTGGTCACTCGTACCGGGCCGCGCCACGGCGACCCCTACGTCCTGACCGATGCCGGGCGGGCGCTGGGTCCGGTCTACGCAGCCGTCGAGCGCTGGAGCAACCCCAGCATCGCGCAGAAGCTCTCACCACCCCGGCCCTCCGTTGCGGCGGCTTCCATTACTCGCAGCGGCGTTCCGCTGAAGTCGGACGGCATCCGGACCGCGGCCGCGCTGCGTCGGAGCACCGCCGCGCCGAGCGCTCTCTTCAGCCACGCACCGCAGCCGCAACCGCGGGTGCCGACCGCCGTCACCGCCCAGTCAGCCCCCACCCGGGGCCGGTGATCCGCGTGGCGCTGAGAACCAGCCCCGTCTCCCCGTTGCCCCAGCGCCCGCGTGCAGTCCGGCATTCCGATTCCGCCTCGCACGCGGGCGCATTCACCCTGCTACTTCACCGGAGTCTCGACCATGAACGCCCAGCAGCCCTACGAAGAGGTGCTGGTCAGTCCTCTTTATCTGGCTGGCTCCGACGGGACCGGAACCGCTGGCTTCGCCCCCGTCGCCCACTGGCCGCACCACTACCTGGACGAGGGCCCCTGCCAGCTCCTCGTCACCTCCCCCGACCAGCGAATCCGCATCGGCTGGTTCGGCGACGACTTCGAGCTGTGGAAGATCTCCGCAGCCGAGGAGGCCGTCTCCTCCCCTCGCTGGACGGCGACCTTCAATCACGTCACCCCGGCCGAGATCGTCGCCGGGCTCACCACTTCTCTGGCCCGCGACTACGCCGAAGCCGACGCCTACGACGGCAACGGGCGCTTCCTGGCTCGCCCGTCGTTGTACTGGGCTGACGCCATGCGGCCGCTGACCGACGCCGGCTGGGTCCGCGACGGCGGGGCCGAGCGCGGCACGGTCGAGATCATCTCCCCCGACGGGCAAGCCGGTGCTCTGATCGACAACCGCCGCTCGGGCTGGGACGACGAAACCGTCACGCTGTGGGCCGGTCCACCGGGCTGGGGCACGCGCGCGGAGGCGATCTTCACCGCCGGCACACCGTCCCACCTGATCGCCGCGACAGCAGCGGCCATGGCCGATTCAGCCCCGGTGATCCGTGAGCGGCATCAGATCCATCACCGCATGGAACAGCTGGTCACCCTCACCCCCGCCGAACCGCCCGCTCCACAGACCCCTCAGGCTCCGACCCCGCTGGACGTGCGCCGCGTCGCCATCACCCAGGCCGTCCACCGCGCGGCACAAGCCCCGCGAACACCCGCCGATCTCCGCGTCTCGGCCGCCCGCAGCCGCACCACCAATCCGGCACAGAACCAGTCCCGCACCCCAGGTCACTTCCCCGGGGCCAGGCCGCCAGCCAGCCCGTCGGCCTCGCATCGCCGCCGCTGACCCCCACCCTCCGGGCTCTCCGGGGCATCCCCCTTCAGCCAAAGCACCTCCGAATGCCAGGAGTTCACCCATGCCCGACGCCACCGCACTCGAACAGGCCACAGCCATGATCGAGAAAGCCTGGGGGCGCCCCATCGAAGCGCTCGAATCCCTCGCGGTCCGTCGCCCCAGCGACGACACGCTCCTGTGCTCCGCCATGCACATCCGCTCGGCCCTCGTCATCACCGACAGTGCCGTGGCCGTGCAACAGGATCGCCTGCACGCCCTGACCCGGCCCGGCCATGTGCCGGCCTTCTACGACCTGGAACGGATCACCAGCTCAGCGGCCGACCTTCGCGTCGCCCAAGCCGAGAGCCGCACGTTCCTGCAGGCAATCAGCCACGTACTCGAAGCCCGCGAAGCCGCCGAGACCGCGGACCGAGCCCCGGCAGTCCGGCTGGCCCAGGCCGCCGTCGCCCGCTCCGGGCACGCTCCACGGCCCCTGGGCCAGTCGCCCGATCAGCCCGCTCCTTCGGCCGCTGTCGGCCCGGCGGTGGCCAGTGCGGGGCCACACCGCTGATCGGTCAGGTGTGGTCATCGCCTCGGTGGGCATCCCCGATGCGGGAGTCCACCAGGCGGGCCAACTCCTCCACGGTCAGTTCGATGCGACGCCCATCCGCGATCCGGTCCTCCACCCCTGGCCCCTCGTCCCACCACCGGTCAGACTGCGCGCCGACAGCCCACTGGCCGTCGACGACCATCGCAATGTCGCCCACCGTCCACCGTCGTCCAGCGGCACGGATCTTGCGCTCCAGCCCGGCTCCGTCCCAGTGTCTGCTCGGCTCCGCCACCCCTGCCCCCTCTTCAGTCCCGTGCGACCCGTTGCCGCAACCCGGTTACGACAACCGCGTCCGCCGATCCATTCCCCTTGCCTTGAACCTGTCCGCTGTCGCCTGCCGGTTCGCCCACGGCAGACGTCGCTCCGCGGGAAACGACTACGTACTTCGGCACACCGCATGTCAACGTACGAGTGTTGGGAAAAACCGCAGGTCAACGAAGGGACCGTCGAAACATGAACGCCTCCGCCACCCTCCTGCCCGCCGTCGTCCACCCGGCCGTGGAAGACCGTCACTGGCTCTCCTCCGACCACTGCGCGGGCCCGGTGCTCGACCTCCTCCACTCCCTCGGCTGGGCCATCGTCGACACCCCCGAGGCCAACGTCCACGCGACCAGCCCGGACGGCCGCGTCTACGTCGGCTGGCTCCCCGAAGACACCGCCGCCTGGAAGCGCGGCATCGTCTGGCAGGTCCGAGTCCAGCCCACCGAAGGCGCCCCGTGGGTCCAGGAGTTCGGCCCCCACACTCCCTCCGAGGCCGTCGCCGGATTCCTCGCCGCGCTCATCGCCACCCCCAGCCGCTAACCGCACTACCGACACCCGTCCCGGAAGGAACCCGTGCCATATCGCGCCCCGCTCACCAACCATGACGCCGACGGCACCCTCTGCCCGGCAGATCACAAACACACCAGCTCCGGCAAACCACTCCACCCCGACTGCCCCGGCCGCACATACACACAGGCCAGCTGCTCATGCGGCAGCTGGGAGATGAAGCAGCCCGGCAAGGGCTACGTCAACGAAAGCCGCAAACGGCACCTCGCCAGCCACACCCCGGAACCGACGGGCCTTCGCGAAAGTCCCTGACGCTCCACCGCCAGTTCCCCCTGCCTTCCCGTACCGCTCTCGGAGGTTCCCGTGCCCCACTACCTGACCGTCGGCCACCTGCTCCGCCAGCTCCAGGGCCTCGACCAGGACCTGCCAATTCGCCTCGCCATCAACCCTGACTTCCCCTTCACCCACTACCTGGGGGCAGATGTCGTCGTCCGGGACGGCACGGCGTTCATCGCCGACGACGGCCAGGAGGACTACCTCCCGCCCGCGGTCAGCAATGCCCTCGCCTGGGCCTGACACCTCCCACCACCACGCCTCGGAGGCTCCCATCCCGCCGCGATCCCGATCTTCACACGCGCTTCCCCTACAGTGCGTAGCCGTACGGCCCATGCCGAGCGCCGTACGCGGCGCGCTGGTCCAGCGGGTCTCCGCCCGGCCCGACGGACCGCTCGACGTCACCTGGCTCGCCGCCGATACGGCGAGACTCCCTCGCGGCCGCATTCTCCTTCGCTGGGAGCCGGCCTCCTCCGGAGGCTGGGACATCACCGCTCACCTTGGCCTGGCCACCACCGACGTACATCTCGCCTCCTGGCCTGCCGCCACGGACGACTGGCCACGCCTGATCCGCCCGACCATCCACGAGGTGCTCGGCCTGAGCGTCGCCCTCGCGGTCGCCACCGCCGCCCTCGACCTCTCGAATCACCTCGCCCAGGTCTGACCGATACCGCAAAAGGCCGCCCCACGCCGCTCCGGCAACGGGCGGCCTTGCCGTACGCCCAGCCGCGCCTTGCCTAGACCAGTGGCTCTGCAGGAACCCCAAGAGAGCGGCCCCGCCAAGCAGTCCCCGCAGCGGCTAAGACCGTGTCCTACACGGTCTAAGGGCATCGGCAGAGAGACTACGTCGCGCAAGCGCCAACGCCTTGGGCCAGCGGATCTGCAAACATGACGCCATGCCAGATCTGCACCCTGACGCGTCCAAGGGGCTACGGGCACCCCTCCCCACTCTCATACTCGACACGTGCGTGGTAACCACGCTGCCGTGGAACAGCACGATCTGGGAGCTGTTCCGCGCTGTTCGTACTGCCGGGCTTCAGCGGATAGCCATTCCCGAGATGGTCCTTATGGAACTGCTCGCCCAGCGAAGCCGAGAGTACGACTCGGCGTGCAAGAAGGCGTATGCGGCTCACGAGGCGTTGTGGAAGCTCCAGTTCGTAGAGAACGAGGCGTTCCATCACTTTCCCGCCGTCTATAGCCCGCAGGACTACCTGAAGCGGTGGGAGGAGATCTACCGAACGACCCTGGAAGTCCTGCCCCTAAGCCGTGAGGCCGCCGTTGAAGGCCTCCGCCGCGAGGCCTACCGGCTGCGGCCGGCCCGGGCGAACGGGAAGGGGGCCGTGGGCAGCAGAGACGCGGCCATCTGGATGACCGTCCTGGAACAAGCGAAGGGCGACTCCTCCGGTTCAGTCTGCTTCGTCAGCAAAAACACCGATGACTTCGGCCCGAACGGGATCCTGTACCCGGACATGGCCGAGGAAGTGAAGCTCGCGGGCCTGGATGTCGAATACCTCACCAGTCTCGACGAAGCGCTGAACCGGATCAGCCGCCGCGAAGTCCTTTCTCACGACGACCCGGACCTGACCGAACGGCTCTCTTCCCTCGTAGCGGCGAACGTTTTCACGGCGTCCATCTACAACGGCCTGGTGGGGCAGTCGGTGGCCGGCGCGGCAGTCGATTTTGACGACGAGGACCCCTTCGCCGAATGGGAGACCCATTGGGAAGCCTTGACGATCCGTATGCTCTATTCGATGGACTGGCGTGACGAGGTTGCGTACTCCACCGGGACGACCACGGCCGAGCCGGTTCGGACCCTGGCCGCTACCTTGAGCCTCTTCGTCGGCGGCGAAGCGCAGCGTTGGACGCAGCGCATGGGGACTGGTGCCCCCGAGCCCGTGGCCTTCGCCATCGACGTCAGGATCCTGATGGGCCCCCACTCCGTCAGCGTCGCTTCGGTCAGCGACCCTAGGCCCTTCACCAGCACGGAGGAGGCTACGGCCTCCGCCGCGGCAGCAGCTTTGCTGTCATCCGATTGGGGAACCCCACCTCTCCACCTCTTTGAACAGCAGGAAGAGCTGTAGGCCGCCTCCTGTTCCGCCAGCTCTGATGCCCAGGGTCCGTGCGAGCGACCCCTGGTGTCGACAACGAGGGCCGCCAACGTTGCCTTGCATCGGAGCGGACAGGTAGCTGTCGGCTTCGCGGACCGGTGTCGGTGTGCAGGGCCTGGACGGCGGCCGTGCCGAACCGGTCCCCCGCGATGGTCTGGTCCGGCAGGCTTAAGCGCCGGGAAACACCCAACATCCCAGCGCTCTTTCCCCCCGGAACGCCTCAGGCCCGTCGTCGGCAACGCCTTGACAGCCGGTCATCCATCGGCTTCGACGGACGCCTCATAGGCCCACGCGCTGCCGGTCTGCCGATACTCCTCGACGGGGATCGGGGTGACACCTTTCCGCATACGGACGGAGTACAGCCGACCTTCGAGGTGATCAATCTCGTGCTGGACGAGGCGGGCCAGGCCGCGCTCGTAGACCGTGGTCACGGTGTCCCCGTCGAGGTTGCTGGTCTCGACGGTGATCCGCCGGGGGCGGGGCACCAGGCCGCGCACGTCGAAAAAGCTGAGGCAGCCTTCGTAATGCTCATCCGTCTCGTCGGATGCCTCGACAATGCGCGCGTTGAGCAGGACGATCGCGCCGACGCCGGGCTCGGGGGGCTGCACGACGGCGGCAGCGCGGCCGATGCCGATCTGGGGGGCGGCGATGCCCATGCCCTTCGCGAACGTGTGGACCCCGGCCACGCGCTCCATGGAGGCGAAGAGGCTCTCCATTGCACGCTCAGCGGCTTCTCGTTCGGCAGGGAGGTCGAAGGGACGGGTCGGTTCGGCGAGGATCGGGGCGCCCTCCTGGACGACGCCGAGGTTCCGCATCTGCTCGCTGGGCCGAACTTCTCTCACCTGAACCCCTGTTCCTGGACTTGCCGTTCGGGCACTGGCACCCTGACGCGCCACTCCAGACGATAGCGAGGGTGCAGGACCGGCTCCCCGGTCGGCCAGGAGAAACCGTGCCCCCGTCTCGCTCACGCCTGGTGGGCGCGGTGCGCAGCGGGGATGCCTCGGCAGTCATGGACGTCTCGGTGCCCCACACGGGAACTCACCCAGGCCCGGTGCCGGAGATCGGCGCAGCTGAGGTCCCGGCAGATCTTCCTCAGAGCCCATATCGACCTCAACCGCTCCATGGGCGTGATGGTCAGGAGGACTTGAGGGCGGCGATGTGCCGTGCGCGCTCTTCAAGTTCACGTACGCCGGTAACACGGCGGTAGGTGGGGAGTGCCTTGAGCATGGTCTGGAGGTGTTGGTCGCCTCGGGCTGAGGAGATCGTCAGGTGTTCGTCGAGGAAGACGCCCCAGGTGGCGCAGGCGGCTTCGACGTGTCGCATGCGCAGCTGGCGTTCGGCGATCACGCCGAGGCAGTGCAGGCGCCCTTGGCGCTCCAGTGGGGAGCGGGCGGCGTTCGAGCGGCGCAGGGAGGTGATGGAGCCGGCCTGGTCTCCGAGGTGCCAGCGGACGTGTGCTTCGTGGAAGTGGAAGGCGGCGGTGTCGTAGCCGCCCACGGCGTCCCGTCGGTTGTCGGCGCGGGAGAGCGCTGTCTCAGTCTCGCGTAGCCGGTTGACGGCTGTGTGCCGGTCGCCGGTCATCGCGGCGGCTGCGGCTTGCTGGCCGCGGAGGAACGCCACCAGGCGGGGGCCTGCGGCGGGTGCGGCCTCGGCTGCGGCGTCGGCGAGTTCCAGGCCCTTGGCTCCGTGACCGAGGTGGGTGGCTTGCAGGCTCATCCCGCGCAGCGTGCGGCAGTAGGTGACGTGGTCGTTAGCGGCGGCGGCGAGTTTGAGAGCACGTAGGTAGTACCTCTGCCCGAGGCCCTGCTGGTCCTCATACATCGCCATCCAGCCGGTGAGGTAGACCATGTCGGCGATGGCCGCTTTCATCTCGCGCACGACCTGGTTGGGTCCGCTTGCGCGCAGGTAGCGGCCGCCGCTGTTCGCCAGGAACGCGGCGGCCATCGGCCGGGCGTGGCCCGCGCCGACCTGGTCGAGGATGTCGGCGACCTTGTCGGTCATGGTGCGGACGGTGTCGACGTCGGGCCGGCCGATGTGCACCGTCCGGCCGGCGGTCACTGCTTCCACTCGCTCGTCGACTTCGTCCTCGAACCGTGGCACGGCCAACGCGGCGGCGTACATGCCGGTTTTCAGGACGCCGCGGCGTGAGGGGTCCATGTCTGCTCGGCTCAGGTCGATCACGTCCCCCACCACGTCGTACCCGTCGGCCGGCTCGGTCGGCCAGCCGATCTCCGTGCACGTTACGGGGCGTGCGAGCAGTCGCGAGAGTGCCTCGGTGATGGCCGGGCGCGCTTCTGGCTTCGGTACGGATCCGGCGAGCCAGTGGGACACGCTCGTCTTGTCGTAGTGCAGTTGGACTCCCAGCTCGCGTCCGATCACGTTGACCTTGCGTGCGAGCTGGGCGTTTCCGATACCTCCCGCCTGCATTAGGGCTGCAAGAGCTGTGTTCGGTGTTCGTGGCCGCCGTGTCATGGATGACCCCCGAGTGCGTTCAACCAGTTCAACCTTGCCTTCACTCTCCTCCCTTACCCGTTACTGCGTAGAGGGGTTGAGTGATTACCGGCCGTTCGGTGTTCGCGTCCTGGACGGCCGTTGACTGTCCGGTCCGCTCCCACCCCCGAGGGCGGACCGGGCGCCAAGGACGACGAAGAGGCCGATCACGATGACGAAGACGTCAGGCGACCGGGAGGCAACTGCCGTTGCTGGCTGCCGCGATGAGGGCGCCGCTGTGCTGTACGTGTGCGCGGAGCGGAGCAAGCTCACCCCGGGGTTCTTGGCCGCCCGCGCTGAATCCGAGGGCCGTGCCGTCGCGCAGGCGCAGGGGCTGAGGATCACGGACGTGATCACGGACGCGTTCGGCGAGCCGGACCCGTGCCGCCGCGAGGGCTGGCTGAAGGTCCGGGAACTGGCGGAGTCCGGCACGGTCGCCGTGGTGATGGTGCGGTGGCCCACGTGCATCGCACCGGACAGCGCACCCGATCTGCGGCACCGCGAGATCGGGTGGCTACGGGAGCGCGGAGTGCGGGTGCGCTACTCGTGGGCGCCCCTGGCGGCGAACACCGGCGAGGCCCCGTGAGCGCCACGCCCACGCTGCCGGCTGTCGGCCGGGCCGGCGCACGCAACCACAGCGGCCCGCGGTTCACGTCATGACGGGACGCCGCCGAATCTCCCGACGGCGAGGTGGACCGCCGTGGTGGGCCTGGTGGCAGACGTGGGCCCTCGGCTGCGCGCTCGTGGTCCTGGTGCTCATCGTGGTCTACCCCCGCTGAACCCCTCGGTGAGGCCGGGCACGTCACCTCTGCCTCACCGACAACGCTCCCCCGGGACCGTGGTCATCCCGACCGTGCCCCCTGCCGTTAGAGGAGGACTCCATGCCAGCACCCACCCCGTCCACGGCGGCCGCACGGCCGGCCGCTGCGTCGTCACGGACCAGCCGGGCCCGAGTGCCCTCACCGCAACCGCTCCCGGATGCCCGGAACGGAGGCCCGGGAACGGCCGCGGCGATCGCGGCTCAGGTGGCCGGGCTGCACGGACCGGAGGCCGCGCGGATGGCGCCATGCCTGGCGCTGGGCATCTTCGAGCGCGTCGGTTCGAACTGGCTCAGCGACTCGCTGCGGCCGGTGATGCCCCAGCACAACGAACCCTTCCGGCAGCAACTCGGCAGGGAACACCCGCTGTCCCCGTGCAACCAGGTCCCGGTCGACCTGCGCGGGGTTGCACTCAGCGCACTGGGCAGGCACCACCTGGCCTGCGCGGTGAGCGACCTCTACGGCCGGCCGCGGCACCTGGTGAAGGAGACGAACCTGTTCTTCGCCACGGACAGCGTGCTCGAGTTACTGCCCCACTCCCCGGTCGTGGTCCTCACACGGGCCCCGCTCGGCATCGCCTCCTCGTTCGAGCGCGGCCGCCTGTGGAACCGGTGGACGTACGGGGCGCGGTACACCCAGGTAGCGGCGACCGCGCGCTCGCCGCGCTGGCAGAACTTCGCGCCGCTGGTACCCCTGGACGATCCCGCCCCGCCCATCGCGCTGGGTCGCCTGATCGCACTCAACGCCCTGCTGCTGGCCCGTGGGCTGGTCGACTCGGGCCGAGAGTTCACCGTGGTGCCCTACGAGCAGCACGTCGACGACCGGCCGGCGGTCCTCAACAGCCTGTCCCGGCACCTGGGAATCATGCTTCCCTCCGAGGGCCCCTCGCCCGAGACCGGCTCTCGCGCCGTGGTGGATTCGACGTTCGCCACCACCAGCGGCAAGACCGAACTGGTCGCCGAAGTCGACTCCACCACGGCGAACCTGGTGACCAGCCACGCCGCCACCACGCTGGCGGCCGCCCGCCACGTCCTGGAGGACCGGGTCACGAACACCGCGGCCGGGTGGCTGGCCGGTGACGACCGATACGAGCTACGCGCGCCCTCCCCCCGCCGCCGGGCGTCCTCGCGGGCACAGACGCCGGCGCGGCCTGTGCCGCGGCCGGCCTACCAACTGGTGGCGGACGGGGTGTCGTGGCGGAACCAGCTGGTCACCAATGCGGAGATGGCGGACCTGCTGACCCTGCTGCACGCGGCCGGACTGCCGAACTCCCACCTGGGAACGAACTTGTTGGTCTGCCCGATGCCGCACGAGCGAGGCGGGCGATTGCACTTCGACCGGCCGGCGCGGCGCTGGCGGGTGAGCACGGGCTACGAGACGCACCCGGCGTACTGGGTCACCTGGCTCGGGGCAGCCACCGTGGCGGCCTGGCTCGGTGCGCGGCTGCCCTCCCGGGCGGAGGCCGCCCAGGCCACCACCGGCGCGCACGCCTACAACTGCGACTACCTGGTAGGCGACACATGTCCGGTGATGGAGCCCGGCCGCTCAGCGAGCGACGTGCACCACCTGGTCGGCAACGTGCAGATCTGGTGCGGCGACGGCCCCACGCTTCCCTCGCCGGCACCAGTGCAACGGCACCTGTTCGGCGCGGCCTGGAACACCCCGGGCACCGACGACGCGATCACGGAGGTGCGCTCCCGCTACCTGCTGGGCTCCTCGCGCGGGGTCGGTGTCCGACCGGTGCGCGACGCGCAGACCACGGAATCGACGGCGCTCGGGGCGTGGGAACTCGCGCACCATCTCAACATCTGGCTGGACGGCCTGGACGACGGCCCGGCCCGCAGCTTGGGCGAGCTGGACCGTCTCCTCACCAGCGCGCTGGGCTCATAGCCCGATCGCGGACTTCGGCCCCATGTACGAGCCAGCCCCCGGGAAGCCCTCCCGGCACAACTTCGTGAACGTCTCGCTGAAGCCCAGCTCCTGCAGGCGATCGAGCGGCACGAACTCGACCTTGCGGATCGGGCGCGTATCCGCGCCCTCCGTGACGACCCCGACCTGCCCACCGATCCGGCGGGCCTCGAAGGTGATGTGCACGACGTGCGCCGACGTGACGTCACACACGTACAGCAGTCGGCCCACCTCCACTTGGACGCCGGTCTCTTCTTGCATCTCCCTGGCCAGGGCGTCGGCGAGCGTCTCGCCGTTCTCGACCTTGCCTCCGGGCAGGGACCACGTGCGCGATCCCTCGGTGTCCTGGTCCAGCAGCAGAATCGCGTCGTCCTCGATGACGACGCCCGTTACGCGCGTATGCATCCCGCAACGCTAGCGTTTGCCGACACCAGTCGAAGGGCGAATCCATGAGCACCCAACCCGCAGGAGTGGTGATCGCGGCCGGAGGACTGGGGACCCGCGTCAACAACTGGTCTCCGTTCCTGCCCAAGGAGTTCCGGCCGGTGGGGGGTAGCCCTGGCCTCGTCCACGTGCTGGCTGAAGCCGCCGCCACTGGGATCCAGCACGCCGTCGTGGTCCACCACCCCTACTACACACCGTTCATCGAGTGGACCCGCCAGCTCTTCGTCCCCGGCGCCCTGGCCCACTACCAGGAACTCGCCCAGCAACCCCAGCCCGCCGAGAGCCTGACCGACGACCTGCGAGTCGACTGGATCGCCCAGCGCGGCCGCTACGCCGACATCACCTCCGCACTCAACGGCTCCCAGCACTTACGCAGCGCCGACGTCTGCCTGGCCTTCTCCGACAACGTCGATCCCCACCGGACCGCCCTGAACGATCTGGTCGCCGCCACCGCCCCCGACACCCCCGCCGTGCTGGCCGCCCCGTTCAACTTCCGGTCCGCCCCCAGCCACGGCGTGATCATCTGCACCGGCACCGGACCGGTCCGCACCATGGCCGCGCTCGTGGAGAAACCCGATCCCCTTCACGCCAAACAGCTGGCCGCTGAACACGGACCCGACGCCCTCCGGCTACTCCTGGGCAGAGTCCGCCTCACACCGGGACTCCTGCACCACATGTCCGCAGCCGCACGCCGGACCATCACGGAGCCGCGGCTGTCGCTCGCCCTGGCCGCCTACGCTCGCCACCACCGCGTCGACGTCATCACCCACGAGACGCCCATGGTCGATCTCGGAGCCCCTGAGCCCGTGCGCACCGCCTCATGCAACCAACCTGCCCTCCGGCAGCACTCATAGCAGCGCTAGCGATCACACCGCAGACCACCCCTGCACTCGGCAGGTGCCCGGTCCGGCAGCGGCTCCGAAGAGTCGCCTCCTCCGCAAGCCGCCCTGACGACATCACGCATTCAAGGTCAATAGCTGCGAACACGCCTTCAGCAGCCATTTTCGGTCAGCGCCCTGCATTGCCCAGCCCCTGCTATGGCATGGCCAGTACAGTCAATCGGTTCTGGCGCGCGCAACGACCCCAACTAGGTCGCACCGACCCGCACGAGCGCGCCATCCGCCAGCCGAAGGGGGAACCGTCTTATGTACGAAGAAGCAGTCATGGCCGTGAGTACAGGAGCTGCCAGCGGAGTCCTCTCCTACCTGCTCCAAGGCCAGGCCGACGCTTTGCGCACTCGGATCTCGGCTATCTTCCGTCGCGGTGGCAGCCCTCAAGAGGAGACTGCTGCCCTACAGGTACTGAACGAGCAGGTGGCAGCCCTGGCCCGGCATGAAATCACGGGGCGCACTGTCACAGACGTCTGGACCGAACTGCTTGCCGCCTTTCTCCAGGCTCACCCCGACGCCCGAGCCGACATCGAGGAACTCAAGACGACGGCACCGGCGAAGACGGTCAACATCGGCTCACAGCACAACCACGGTTCTGGAGCCTTCATCGGCAGCGACCACTACGGCGACATCAACATCAACACCCGAGACGACCGATGACCACCGACGACGCGGCGCTTCCAGAACAACGCCACGTCCAGATCAACTCCGGCGACGGGGCCTTTGTCGGCCGCGACCACCACGGTGACATCAATATTCATCACGAGATCGACCCGCAGACCAGGGTCACGCTCACGAAAATTGGGAGGATCGCGCCTGGGCTGTCCCAGATGCTCGAACAGGCCCTGCGAGACGGCGTCATCTCCCCTGAAACAGCAAGCCAGCTCTCCTTGGCCGCCCGGAGTATCAACGAAGACGTCGCCGGCCAGATCTCGCGCGCTTCCCGGAGTATCAACGAAGATGTCGCTGGCCTACTCGGTCATGCAAGCAAGAGCATCAACGAAGACGTCGCCTACCAACTGAGTCTCGCCGCGGAACAGCTGTCCAGCGCCTCCAAGAAGCTCGACCTTGACAAGCTCGACCACATGGTCAGGCGCCTGGAAGGGCTTCTCGACCCCCAAGGCGGCAACAATCTGCACAGGGTTGCCACCCGGTTGGAGGGCAGTCTCAGCGAGCTCAGCGAGGCAACGCACCGGGTTGGAAATCTGAAGGGACACAGCCCTCAGACGGGCAAGCTAGAGCAGGTGACCATGTCACTCGCTGAGATTGCGAGGCGCGTAGAGGCAAGGGTTACCCCACCCCCGCCGGTGGTTCTGCCCGACTGGGAAGGGCGGTGGCGTTGGCTTGGCATAGGCGTCCTTCTTGGGATCGCCATATCGATCGTGGTCGCGACCTACTCGTAGCGCGAAGGGCCGTGACGGACTCAGCCCCCGCCGATATCACCCTTTGAATGTCAGTAACGAAGCTGTCCAAGGAAAGGAGTGGCGGTCAGCGGGCCTGACGGTGGATGCTGGTCCGTTTCCCATCTTGAGGAGAAGTACATGGAGATCCGGACGCTTGAGGAGTTGCGCGCTGCGGACGATCTGGCGTTGGCGTTCAATCCCTACGGGCTTGGCGGTCGGATGAGGCCCGAGGACGCTGCAGAGTTCCAGCAGCGACAGATTGCCGACTGCGACCTGGCGGAGAGTGTCGCGGCAGGGACACGTGACTCCTTCGAACGGCTGCGGACCATCTTCGCCTACGGCGTGCTGTGTTACGACGTCTACACCATGGTCGGCGACCAAGCTCTGCTCACCTACGAGCAGGCGTTGCGCGACCGTTTCATGGAATGGTGCGCCGGCACCATCACCTTCCGACTCCCCCAAGCCCAGGACGTCTCATACACCGTCACGTCGTACGACGACGTCAAGAAGCGCGCGGACAGGATGTTGCGGCAGCGCGCGAAGCTGATCGTGGACACTCGCGCCATTGACTTCAACGGGACGCTCCACGGGCTCCGTCTCTGGGCGCGAACGGCGGGTCTGCTACGTGGGCGGCGCAGCCGCGCGGTCGAGGACGCGCTTGCCAAGCTCCGCAACTACGTTGCCCACCCCTCCGGCCATCATGTCGACACCCCCGTTGAAGCCGCCCGCACAGTGCGGGATCTGGCAGAGGTGATCAACCAGCTTTGGGGGCAGGCCACTCCTGACGGACGCCTCTACCCGGCCGCTCTGTGCCGGGAGATCGCCGTGCTGAGCTGGAACACAACCGGACGCGTGCGCATGGAGTCCGCCGGCGTGCTCGCCGCGCACGACCCCATGGAAGATCAGGAAGACGACGGATACCAGCACGTCGTGGTGCGAGCCATCCCCCTCATCCCAGGCAGTCGCTGGGATGACGCGCACTGGGCGGAGTTCGACACCCGGTACGAGACCACACGCTTTCCCACGGACTACCTTTGGGGTCCGGGCACCCGAGTGGAGGCTCGGACGTGGCTGGAGCACGAGCGCCCCGAAGGGGACACCGTCGACTTCACCGACCGGGTCTTCCTCGTTCAGAACCACGGACGCGTGCTGCCGCCGATGCGACCAGCGATAGCCGCTGGGCTGACCGAAGACGAATGCGGCGGAGTCTGGCACGCCGTACGGGCCGACTTTCCCGACGACGCCTTCGCGCACGTCCGGGACTCCGGAGATCGCAGCATCGGTCACGCCCTCCGCCCCGGCGACTGCCCCGCCTGCTCTGCCGAAGTCCTCGGCGTCGGCTCCCACGCCGAAGCCCTTCGCGCTGCCACAGCCGCTCTCGGGCCGATCCAGGCGCTACAGCCGCCCCTCATCCGGCTCCCCTGGTCGACCTTCTGGCCCGACCGGCCGTGACCAGGATCGGCGAGGTCATCCGAAAGGAACGGCCTAGTCCAGGTAAGTGCCGGCGAAGGCCCCGTCGAAGCCGAGCACAGCGATGATCTGCTCGACGCTGGGGTACGTCGTTCCGCCGGGGATGGCGACCAGGGCGTCAAAGTCGGCGCGGCTGAGTTCCGGTTCGAGCCATTGGTTGCTGCACCGGCAGACGATCCAGACGTGGCGGCCGTGGTTGATCAGCAGCCAGTCGCGCCGGGCACGGCAGGCGGTGCACATCACCGGGATGCCGCGCAGGGCCAGCTCGCGTGGATGCTTGAGGCAGCGCGTCGCGCCGGGTCCGCTTGGCTGCTGCGTCTCGTACTCGAGCTGCAGCAGAGGATTGGCGCTGGCGGGGATGACGGGCAGGACAGGAGTCGGTTCTACGGGGCGTTCGGTGGTTCTGTGCACGAGCGTCATCTCCGGGTCGAGGTGTTTCTGTTTCCATCCGTAACAGCCGGTGGAACCGGTTGTCCAGGGGTTCCTCGGGGCTCCGGCAGGCCGGTGAGGCGGCCTGCCGGAGTCCGCTCAGCGGCGCGGTGGGCGGCTGCGTGGATCGGCTGCGGGGCGAGCGGGGGCCGTGGTCGCTGTCGAGTTGCTGTGGTTGGTCGAGGTCTTGGTTTGGTCGGGGACGGCCTGCCGACGGCGGGTCGCTTCGCCTGGGTGAGCGGGGAGTTGGGCGAGGCGGCGCAGACGCCAGACCAGGACGTGGTTCATGTCCTCGGCGGTGTCGAGTTCGCGCATGTCGATGGCCTGCTGGAGAAGGGCCTTGGGGTCGTGGCCCGCCTGCTCGGCCTGGGCGAGCGTGGCGGCCAGGGCGTCAGTCTTCGTGGGTGAACTGTCGGCTCGCAGCGCCGTTTCCGGCAGGGCTGCGCGGATGGTGGCCTGGTGGGTGCGACGTTCGGGTTCGGGCAGCGCGCGTCCTTGGTCGCGCAGTGCCTGCATGGGTGTGGTGGCGGCCTGACTGTAGGCGGCTCGTAGGTGCTCGGCGGTCTGTCGGGAGGCGTGGGCCTGCTGGGCGTGGCCGCGTGCGGAGTGCCAGCGGGCGGCGGCCAGGGTGACGAGGACCAGGGTGGAGAGGAGCATGGCGGTGGTGCCGCCGTCCTCGCCGCGGCCGAGAGCGCTGCCGGCCTGGATGATGCCTCGGGCTGCGGCGCGGATGGCCCGGGTGTCGGCGCGCTCTGCTCGGACGTGGCTGCGGGTGGCGCGTTCGAAGGCGCGGGCGGCAGCGGCCAGTTCGGCGCGGGTGGCGGCCGGGGAGGTGTGGGCGACCGCGTCCAGGAGTTCACCGACGCCGACGAGGTGGGCGGTGGCTTCGTCGTCGTCGCTGTCGAGGAGGATCGTGGCGCGCTCGGCGATGCCGGTGGCGTTGCGTCGTTCGAGGGCCGGCGCCGACCATCCCGTCCCACGTGCGGGTTCGGCCGACGGCGTTGGCGCGTCGGGCGTGGTGCTGGTCAGGCGGTGGCGGATCTTTGGCAGGGACAGGTCGGGGGCGAGAGTGGAGCCCGCGAACCAGACGGGTTCACGATTGCGGTTGCGGTCGCCGGGGAGTGCGACCTTGTAGCCGAGGGCGTCGCCGGAGGGGGCGATGCGTACGTCCACGCGCAGGCCCGCCTCGCGGAGCCGGGTGAAGAACTCCTCCTCCGTGGCGGCACCCGCGAGGGCTTGGCGGACGGCTTCGCGGAGCGTCTCGCGAGGGGCCTCGGGTCGGCCGGTGCGTTCGGCCTTGAACTTCTCTGCGCTGGTGGGGTTCTTGGCTGCGGTGCCGTCGCCGGCGTTGAGGCGGCGCAGGCCCATCTCCTTCTCGATGCGGCGGCATTCGGCCTGGGCCTTGTTGAAGTCGTAGTTGAGGCGGGGGTTGCGCAGGTCGCCCCGGACCAGGGTGGCGACGATGTGGATGTGGTCTTCTGCGTGGCGGACCGCGACCCATCGGCAGCCGTCAGGGTCACCGTCCGGGGCGATGCCGGTGGCGTGGACGATGCGCTGGGCGATGGCGTTCCATTCCTCGTCGGAGAACCGCCGGTCGCCGGGAGCGGTCCGGACCGAGCAGTGCCACACGTGCTTGGCGGGCGCGCGGTCGCCGGCCTGCTTGACCCGGAGGTCGAGGGCGGCGGTGAGGCGGGCGAGGGTGACGTGGGGGTCGGTGTCGCGTCCGGGGTCGGGGGCGAAGCCGTCCCAGGAGCCGACGATGTGCGCGTCGGTGTGCTCCTCACGCTTACCGGGGCCGTAGAGGTAGACGAGGAGACCGTGGGTGCGCGAACCGCGTCCGATGTCGGGAATCATCACAGCCGCCTGGTCACCAGGTCGTTCGCTGCGTCGTCCACGCGGCCGAGGAGCCGGGTCAGCACGCCCAGAGCGTGGCCGAGTTCGCCGGGGCGGGGCTGTCCCCCGGCGTTGAGGACGTAGGCGATCTGGTTGATGTTGTTGCCGATCCGGGAGAGGGCGGTGCGCAGGGCTGCCAGCTCGTCGATGGCGGCGTCGAACTGCTCGTTGGTGTGCAGGGTGGTCGAACCGCGGGCGGCGGCGAGGCCGGCGAAAGCGAGGAAGCGGGCGACGGTGACGGCGCGCTGCTGGGCGGCGGCTGTGATCTCGGTCTTCTCGGTGTCGGAGAGGCGGGTGGTCGTCTTGTGGGTGCGCTGTTTCGGGTTGCGGGTTCGGCGGCGCGGTGTGCGGTCGGGGAACGCGGGCGTGCTCGGGTTCGACTGCTCGCGGTGGTCGTCGCGGTCGGCTTCTCCCCCGGTGACCGGCGCCCCCTGGTGCCGGTTGCCCGGTTGGTCCTCGTGCGCCCTCGCTCGGGGACCAGCCGGGCCTCCCCCGTCCTCCTGGGCGGGGGCAAGTGCGTATGACGGGCCGTAGGACCGTCGTACGCGATAGCTTGCTCCGCCAGGAGCCGTCGTGGGGTCACGCTGCTGTCCGGTCGCGCTGGCCACCGGGTCGTGGGCCGTCATCGGCTGGTCTCCGGGTCCTGCTGGCGGATTTCGCGGACGACTTCCTCGATCCAGTCCATGGCCAGGACCGGGTGGTGCAGGGTCCAGGGGCGGCTGTGTGGGGTTCGTTGCACGGTCCAGGTGTTGTCGGGGCCGGATTGGGCGCGGTGGACGTGGCCGCGCTGGTAGAGGACGGTCAGCCAGGAGTCGACTTCGGTGGGCGTGGCCGGGCGCGTACGCATGGGGTTGCTCTCCGGTTTGCTTCGGAAGATGGTCGGGCGTGTGCCCGGGGCGGGTGACCGGCCGAGGTGTCCGGCTCGGTCACCCGCTCGGTGGTGTCCGGTCAGTTCCGGCCGGCGGTGACCGGCTGGCCGTGCTGCGCGCGGAGCTGGGCCATGAGGGAGGTCAGGGTGTCGCTGGACAGCGGGATCTGCTGACCGCGGATCGCCTGGGCGACCACCTTGCGGGTCAGCTTGTCCTCGGCCCTGACCGCTGACCGGGCGATCTTCAGCAGCTCCTCGGTGTCCGGGTCAGGCCTCCGGACACCGGTCATTCGGCCGTCCCGGTCAGTGACCGGCGGCGGAGTGACCGGCCGGTCAGTGCCCGGAGCAACGCTGTCCTGGTGACTGGTGACCGGGTCGGTGCTGTCCGGGCGGTCAGTGACCGGCGGCACCGAGCCCGACTGTCCGGGCAGGTCAGCCGCCTCGTCCGGCTGACCGCGGTGACCGGTGACCGGGTCCGTGGCGTCCGCCGGGGCAGTGTCCTCGGTCAGTGACCGAGGGCTGAGGGTCTGCTTGTCCAGGGACAGCGGTGACCGGGCAGTTAGGGCAGTGACCGGCTGACCGGCCTTGACCTGACCGGCCACCGACCGCCGCTGACCGACCCGGTCAGTCCGGGTGACCTCGACGGCGTGGCCCCGGTCGGCCTGACCGGGGTGACCGGACTGACCGAGGTTCTCGCGGTCACTGCCCTTGACCGGGCCTCGGGCGATGAGGATGTAGAGGTGAACCGCGCCGGCCAGAGCGAGTGGCGCGATGGTGGACAGCACTGCGACCACGGTGTCTCCGAGCTGGAGACCAGTGGCGGCGACCGCGTCCTCGTTGAGCCGGACTGCGTGGAGCGCGTTGGCCCAGATGCTGGCAGCGGTGGCCGTGCCGAAGAGCGTCCAGACGTAGAGCCGGGCACGCAGAGGCGCGTCGCGAAGGACCAGGAGCGCTCGTACGCCGTAGGCGATGAATCCGTCGATCACCAGTGGGAAGAGGTAGGTCAGGAGGCCGCGGATGTGGATGGCGACGGCCATCTGCTGGAGGGCGTCGTACGAGAGGGCGCATCCGGCGCCGCCCAGGGCGATGACGACCGTGCGGTCCCAGCCGGAGATGTGCGCCGTCTTCGGCGCGCTCGTGGTGGTCATGCCGCGGTCCCGAAGGCGTCGCGGTCCAGGTGCTGGACCTCGGTCTCGGGTGGCGAGGTGGTCTTCGCGGTCTGTTCCAGACCGCGGTTGCGCAGGGCGCGGCGGGTCTCGCGGTACAGCTTCTGGGCGTGCTCCTCGGTGATCTTCAGGAGCCAGGCCAGTCGCTCTTCGGAGAGGCCGTGGCGGTAGGCGGCGTGGACGACCGCGCGGCGCTCGGCCTTGGTGAGGTGGACATCGCGTCCGGCGACGGTTTCGTTGACGCGGCTGTAGTCGAGGCGGCTGGCGACCTTCTCGTGCAGCGGCTGCCGTTCTTCCTCCGTCATGCCGCCCCGGATGCCGTGGGCGTCGCCGGCTTCGAGGGCGGCGTCCAGGCAGGTTCGGCGGACCGGGCACTGGCCGCACAGCGACTTCGCGGCGGTGATCTTGTCGGTCTCGTCGGGCTCCGGGAAGAAGGTCTCGGGGTCCACTGCGTTGTACTCGGTGCTCTGGCAGACGGCGTGGTCCTGCCAGGTGTGGTCGCCGAGCGACCGGTGGCGGGCAGGGCTGATCGTCGTGGTGGTCATGCGGTGTTGCTCCGATCGCTCTCCGCGCGCAGGGGCGTCGGCGGAGAGGTGCGCTGGGTCGGGAGGTGCATGGGGCCGGCGCGCTGAGGGCGCGGCCCGTCGGCCGCCTGGGGCGGGTCAGGCTGCGGCGCGGTGGCGTCTGCGGTCGATCGGCTCGAACTCGACCCGGGTGGTCATCTGTGCGAGCCGGGAGGTGACGCGGTCGCCGAGGTATGCCTTGAGGTCCCTGATCCGCAGGTTCGTGGTGATCAGGGTCGGGAGCATGTAGTTGTAGCGGCGGTTGATCAGCCGGTAGGTCTGCTCTTCGACGAACTCGGAGGACTTGGCCGCGCCGAGGTCGTCCAGGATCAGCAGCGGGACCCGGCTGTAGGCCGCGAGCACCTGCTCGCTGTCTGTGTCAGAGCCGGGCCGAAGCTCGGCGTACAGGTCGGCCGCGGTGGTCGCGCGCCAGCGGACGCCGACTCCGCCCTGCACCAGCAGCCGGACCGCGCCGTACGCCTGGTGTGTCTTGCCCGCACCGACGACGCCGGCCATCAGGAGGCTGGGGCCGGTGCTGACCTGCCGCCGGGCTCCGAGGCTGGGAGCGACGGCCGCTGCTGCGACGTCTCGGGCCCAGGCCAGGACCTGAGGGTGGTCGGCGACTGCGGCCTGGTAGCGCGGGGGCATTCCAGCGGACAGAGCGTCCAGCGGGGAGAACGGCTCGGGCTCGTCGGCCAGTTCGTCGACGGCGGCCGGGGTGATGTTGCGCGCGGCCAGGATCCGGGCCATCCGATCCAGGGTGCCCGCGCCAAGGGTCTGCGGTTCGCGGTTACGGGTGCGCATCACAGCTCCTCGGCGTAAGCGGCGGCAGCGTCGACCGGGTTCGTCCACGCCTGGTGAGCGGGCATGTCAGGCCGGATTCCCGGCCGCGACAGGCCGCCGACGCGTGCGTTCATGGCCTCGTTGACCATGCTGGTCAGCACGCTCGGGTGCTTGGGGTTGGCCGCGAAATTCAGCAGTCCGGCCCGGATGTGCTCGGGGGCGATGCCCTCGCCCAGGAGCTTCTTGGTGATCCGCCCGAGGTGTCCGATCACGTCGCTGGGCGGCCGCTCGTCGCAGGCAGCGACGTACTCACCGAGGAGCTGGTTGGCCGAGACGGTAGCTGCGGGCGCTGTGCGCCCCGTAGGGAATGAAGATCCAGGATCCAAGATCCTAGATCCAGGCGCCGAGCCCTCGCCGAGGCTTCGGGGAAGGTTCGGCGAGTCTTCGGCAAGTGTGCCCTGACCTGCGCTTTTCGCCTCAGCGAGGCTGGAGCAGTCAGATATGCCGCCGAGGGCATCCTGCTGGACTACGGAAGCCACACCCGCGTGGCCGGGAGGCGTTGCGGCGGGCTTGGCGGGGAGGTCGAGGGCTCGGGGAGCACTCGGCGAAGTCTCGGCGAGGGCTCGGGGAGAAGGAGGCGAATCTTCGACCCCCTTGGTGCACGTGCCCTTACAGGGGGCACACCGGTCGGCCGTCTGGTGCTGCGGGCAGGAGGGCAGGCGCGACTGGCTAGGCTTGTCGATCTTCTGATGCTGGGACCAGCTCACGACGTGGAGGTAGCGGCGTCCGTCGCAGCCGGTGTATCGGCAGATCAGGCCGGCGTTCGCGAGTTGCTGGAGGTCGTCTTCTACGTGAACTGAGGTGTGCTCGGCGCGCAGCGGCCAGAGCAGTCCGGCGATGATGGCGGCGTTGTCACGGTGGCGGCCGTGGTCGTCGGCCTGGGTGAGCAGTCCGAAGAAGGTCCGCTCCGCCTCGACGCTCACTTCGGCGAGTGACTCGGAGACGAATGCCTCCGGTTTGATGGTTCGAATCCGGGCCATGTCAGCGGCCCTGCGCGGCGGTAGTCAGGTCGCTGCGGACAAGCGTCGCGCGGGCGACGTCGAAGGTGTGCGGTCGCGTCCAGTCCGCTTCCGGCCAGACCCGCTGGATCCAGCGGGCCGCGACCCTGACCGTTGTGCGGCCCAGTTCCATGGTTTTTCCGGCCTCGTCGTGCACAGCGGCATACAGGTGAGGCCACGCCTGCTTGGGGTCGTTGAAGCTGACCCGGATGGTGGCCGCGCCCGGAATCATGTCGGTGAGCTGGGCGGCGAGGCGGTGCTGGCGCTCCGTGGCCGGGCAGGCCAGAGTTCCGCTCGGCATGGCGAGCATGCGATACTCCGTTGTTCGTAGGAGCGCGGGCGACGGTTCTCGTGCAAAAGCCTCGCCGCCCGCGAGATGTGAAATGGCCCGGCGCTTGGGAGTTGGAGCTCCCGGGCGCCGGTCTACTGTGCCCGTACAGGCGTCATGGCACGAGTGCGTTCATCACCTCTCCCTTCCGGCTTGCTCCAGGCTCGTGATCCGTTAGCGCGGGGACCAGGACCATATGGCGACCCCCGGCACAAGTCCAGCTCTTCACACCAGCTCCGACCAGGCACGCAACACCGAACTGGATGAGCTTGGAGATCAACGTACACCGCAGTGGCGTCTGCACGTCAACTGCGGTGGCGCTCACCACCTCCGGATGGGGCGTGCTCACCACTGGAGTGGATAGGATGGCCGTCGCAAAGGAGGGCTGGAGATGACTGAGAAGAACAACCGCACCTTCGCGGAGCTGCTCGACTGGCTGTTCCGCGAGGTGCACCCGAAGAACCGCGGTCCGTACACGTACGCCGAAGTCTCACAGGGCATCCGGGACATCTCCGGCACGACCGTGTCGGCGAGCGCCATCCAGCAGCTCCGCACCGGGAGCAACACGAACCCGAAGCGAGACACCATCAAGGCCCTGGCCGAATTCTTCGGAGTGAGAGCCGGCTACTTCTTCGATGAAGACGAGGCCGAACGACAGCGCGCGGAGATCCACGTGGTCGCGGCCATGCGCGACCAGGACGTTCGCAGGGTAGCCCTGCGAGCCAACGGCCTCAGCACCTCGAGCCTGCAGATGGTGGGCGCTGTAATCGATCAGGCGCGCCGACTGGAAGGGATGCCCGACGAGTCGGACGACTCGGGACTCCTCGACGACGAGTGACCGCGACGCCGCGACGATCAAGTACTGTCGCCACCCCGACGGTCTTCCATCAGCACGATCACCCGCAGGCGGTCACTGCGCATGGGACGCAGGGCGACGATACGGACAGCAACTTCGCGACCACGGTGGTATGGCAGCGCGAGTCGACGCACGTCACCGTCAGGATGCTCGACCATTTCACGGCGATCCCACATCTCCCGCGCAGGCGGTGAACCTTCAAGGATGTCGCGCTCAAGTTCCCGCAGGGCCTCATTCCCGGGGTGCCGGGCTCGCTCGTAGCGGATCTGCCCCAGAAAGGGGCGCGCCCAGTCGTGCTCCCAGTTCACCAGCTGCTCGCGCGCTTCCGGACTGAGGAAGGCCCATCGCATCTGATTGGCCTGGTGTGCAGCCCACGGGAACCAGTCCACGAGCGGCTGGTTGTAGACGATCATGTTCCAAGCCACGTCCGCCACGAAGGCAGGATTGGGAGCCTGATTGTCGAGGAACTCCTGCAGTACCTCGTCTGCCTCCGCCGCCGCATCAGCTTCCGGAACGGCGGCAAGCGCGGGCGGGCGCCCCACCGCTCGCAAGTACAACGCGTGGCGTTCAGCGCGACTAAGCCGAAGCACCGACGAGAGCCGGTCAAGGAAGTCGGCCGAGTACCCCGCCCGAGTACCTCGCTCCAACGAGCCGTACCACCGCTCGCTCACCTCGGTCAGGTGCGCTACATCACGCTGCGTCAGCCCTTTACCCCTGCGCCCCGAGGTCGCGAGTCCCGAAATCGTTCGAGGGTCGGTACGCATCCTCCACGACCGCAGCAGTTCCGGGAGAGACTCTCCAGAAAGCTCGTCTCCCTCGTTCGGCTCAGCCGGCGAATCCATGGTCTGAGATTAGGACTCCCAATCGGGTGACATGCACCACAACACGCCCGAAGGGAGCACTATGGGATCTTGGTGCGCTCATTCTGTGTAGTCGGACATAGCGGATAGTCAACGTTTCAAGCACGCGACACACGGTCGCCACTCCGGCCAAAATCCCTCGAACTGCGAGGTGTTGACCCGACCGGCAGACTTAACAATCTTTCCGCGGGGCCCTCGGTACGCCGCCGAAAGTCACCATCGGTAACCGGAACTGACACTTCCAGGAAGCGGGACTTCCTCCTTCACGTTGGCATCCTTCTGTCGCTTACGAATAAGTTGTCCTCAGTCGGTCGAGGGGGGATCCATGCCCTTGCCAAATAACGACGAAAGTCGGCTGCGTCTAACATGCGAGGATCGGGTTGATCTTCTAAATCTTCCATATCGCTTCACTACGCGGGATTTGCGTGAGGCTATAGCGGCGATCCGCGGGAAGCCGATCATCCTGAAGCCGCTGAGCACCATCGGGGCTGTAGACGCGCCCTGCGGCATGAGGATCGAAACGGCTTCAGCAGACCTCCTCTTTTATGAGGCGGGAACGTCCGTCCATCATCAGCGGCACATTCTCACGCACGAGCTGTGTCATGTGTACTGCGACCACCCCGGAAGTTTGAAGGTCGATACGGACACAGCCGAAACCGTTGGGGTAGACCCCACTCTGGTGTTGCGAATGTCGGGACGCACCAGTTACACGACAGCCGACGAACGCGAAGCGGAAATGATGGCAACAGTAATCCGTCAACGCATCTACCGCGAACGTGAATCTCCTTCTCCTCGACCGGAGAAGGGCTCGGACAGCTGGGACGCGCTCTTCGCCCAGCCCACCAAGAGAGGTCGCTTCCGCTCCCGATGAATGCCGTTTTTCTGGGCATGGCCTGTCTGCTCGCAGTAGCCGCCGGCTACTGGGTCCTCGGCCGAGGTACGCCCCGCCCGACTGGCACCTGGGCCATGGGTGCACTCCTGGGCTCGTTCGCGGTGGCCTTCGCCTCATACGCGCCGCTCGTCGCGGATGGCCTCGAAGCGATCGTGCCGCATGTTGCGCGGCTGCTGAGCAACTGCGCTTCGCTGGCTGCTGCCACCTCGGTCCTCGCGATCTCGTTCCAGCTCAACCTGGATCCAGTAGAAGCCCGACGTCGGATCCGACTGCGCCTCGCTCTCTTCGCCGCGAGCGCCATCGGTATGACGCTGCTCTTCGCATACGAGTACATGACCCACCGCTCTGAGCAGGTGTTCGCGCTCTACCTGCTCCTGTTCGTCTCCTACCTGGGCTTCGCCGTCGTGGACTTCCTCCTGCAGGCTGTACGTCAGTCCCGGACGACTCGTCGAAGCAGCGTGCGGCTAGGACTTCGAATGGCAGCCCTCGGCTGCGTCTTCGCGCTGGTCTACGTCGCATACAAGCTGACCCATGTCGTCTCCGCGGGCCTCAACCTCCACCTCGTCCCCGAACACTCGCAGTGCACCTCACTCGTCGCCGTGCCGTGTGTCTTCAGCGTGACGTGTCCCGCACTCGCCGTCCTGCTGATCTGTCTCGGCTTGACGCTGCCGGCCGTCGTCTATCCGCTCAGTCAGGCGCGACGACGACGCTGGGAAGTGGCGTCCTTCGACGCGCTCGGTCCCCTGTGGCGGGACCTGTCGAACGCTGTGCCAGAGATCGTCCTGTCACCCGTCGACTCCGATCGAGGCTCCTCAGCCGATGCCGACTTCATGCTCCAGCGACGCGTCATCGAGATCAGCGACGGCATCCTCGCTCTCACCCCGTACCGCTGCCGCACGGTGCAGAGGACGGCTCAATCGCTCACCGCAGCCGACACAGAAGAGGCAGCCGCAGCCGTCGAGGCCACCGTCGTGAAGGCGGCTCTGGCCGCCTCGAAGGCCGGTCAATTCGCCGATGAAGTCGCACCGCCTTCAGCGGAGGCCGCCTCCCGCAAGGACCTCCGAGGGGAGACCGAGTGGCTCCTGCTGGTGGCTGCCGCCTACGCGCGTGTCGGGGACACCGGCCAGCTGGAAACCGTTGGAGCCTGACGTCATGACCGACCCGACACAGGAATCTCGCATGCTCCGGGATCCCTACCCTGCCTATGCGGCCATGCGATCAGCATGCCCGGTTCAATCCATGCCTGCCGGCTCAGGGGGACGGGCCAACTACCTCGTGACCGGCTACGCGGAAGCGCGCGAAGCCCTCGGGGACGCCAGGCTTTCGAAGGACACCCGCGCCTTCTTCAAAGGCAAGGGCTCACGACGTCGTCTGCACCCCGCGGTGGCCCACAGCATGCTGGCCACCGACCCACCCGAGCACACCCGCCTCCGCAAGCTGGTGACCAAGGCGTTCACGACAGGAGCCGTCACGGCGCTCCGCCCGTTCATCACGCGAGTGACCGACGAGCTACTGGACCAGTGGCCCGTTGGCGACCCGTTCGACTTCGTGGCCGGCCTGGCAGTGCCCCTGCCGGTCATCGTGATCTGCGAACTGCTCGGCGTCCCGCAAGATGATCGGCCCGACGTTCAGCGCTGGTCCGGGGACCTGTTCGCGGCAGGGAAATCCGACGTCATCGACGCGGCCTCCCATTCCATGGCCGATTACATGACCGGACTCATCGCCGCCAAGCGAATGAACCCCGGCAGCTCCCTCCTCGACCAGCTCATCGCCGCTCGCGACGGCGACGATCGCCTGAGCGAAGAGGAGTTGGTCTCTCTCGCCGTCCTGTTGCTCGTGGCCGGCCACGAAACCACCACCAACTTCCTCGGCAACGCCCTCCTGGCGCTGTTCCAGCATCCGGCCCAGATGGACCGCCTTAGGGAGAACCCGGAGGACATCCCCGCGGTACTGGACGAACTGCTTCGATTCGACCCCCCGGTCAGCACGGCTACCTTCCGGTACACCACGGAGGCCGTCACGCTCGGCGGTACCGAAATCCCCGCCGACACCCCGGTACTGGTCTCCCTGGCAGGGGCCAACCGCGACCCGAAGCGGTTCGTATCGCCAGACCTGCTCGACTTGGACCGAGACGCTTCTGCCCATCTGAGCTTCGGACACGGCATCCACCGCTGCGTCGGTGCTCCGTTGGCCAAGGCAGAAGCGGAGATCGCCCTGCGTGCGGTTCTGTCTCGATTCCCCAGCATTCGGCTTGCCGTACCGCCTGAAGGCCTGGACTGGCGCCGCACCCGACTCGTCCGCGGGCTGACGTCACTCCCCGTCGTGGCCTGAATGGTTCTTTGCACGAGATCGGGTTCTGGCACAACTGGGCTTGATCCGCTTTGACGGACATCGCTGATCAGGGGCTTCGGTCCGGAAGGGTGGTGTCCATCATGGAGAGCATGGGGAAGAAGAAGCCGCGCCCTCGCCGTGCCCGCTTCGCCGACGCCCGCGGCTTGAAGGCATACGCTGGCTCCTCGCCCATCACCGAGCCTCCGGCAAGAAGTCCGCTATCACCCGACGGTGGGTGAAGAACGACCGGCTCAACCACGCCGGCTACCTCTGGGCTCTCCTCGCTCCGAGCCTCCGCGGGGGCCAACCCCCACTACCGGCGCCGCAGAGAGGTCGGCGACTGGCACGCGGCCGCCCAGAGGAACCTCTTCAACCGCATGATCGGCCAGCTCTACCACTGCCTACAGCACCGCAAGCTGTTCGACGCGGACACGGCGTTCCCCACCGAACTGGCCGCCTCAGCTTGACGCGTTGGCATCGTGAGGTGTCTGCCTTCATGCGCGTACCGGCGGAAGATAACCCGACCAGGAACTCCGTTCGACCTGCACGCTCCAAGGTCGGTTGAGATACGGCTTCTAACCGCAGCAGCGGCCGGTCGTTGAACCGGCCGGACACGCGAAATGCAGACCGACCCCGGAGGAGCAGTTCTCCGGGGAATCTTGCTACCCAGGCGAGCCGGTCAGCTGGTGCCCAGGCGAGCGTCCAAGACGATGGGGGGCAGTTGCTTGCCGTCAGGAGCTTCCAGGTCGATGCCGTCCAGCACCGCGCCCGTGGCATCCCAGACGCGTCGGCACACGGCACGGCGAGCCGCGTCGATCACGGTGAAGCGGGCAGTGTAGGTGCGCTGAACGAGCCGCGCCAGGTCGGCCCCTTCCAGCTCTACGTGCAGGAAACCGTCCTCATCCGGTACGTCGTGGTTGCTCTCGTAGGGGAAGTTCTTGAAGTGGCTGAACGGGTACTGGCAGTGCTGCTTCACCACCCGCCAAGTCGCCGGGGCGCAGACCAGTTCCACGCGTGAGACTCCCGCGGCCTTCAGCAGCCGCTCGCGCCGCAGCTGGAGTTCCAGACGGTCCTGCGATGCCATGCACAATCCTCTTGTCAATCGTGGCTGTAACACCGGTCGTTACCGATTGTCTCGGGCACAACAGCTACCTGTGGCTGAATGCGCCAACCCCACCCGCGCGGGGTGCGCCTTGCTCTCTCCCCCCCGCTCGCTGTCCGCCGCTCTGCTGGCGGATTGACGCGGCAGCCCCGGCGACGCGCAACCGGCTGAGCGCGTACCGCTCCGTGGCCATGGCCGCGCCACCCATCCCGCGTGTCCCTCGGGGAGGCGCTAGCGGAACGAGGACTACGGGGCTTCCGGTTTGCTGTCGCCTTCCGCATCCAGCACAGCATCGGGAAGCTGCTCGGGGACGTTCCGTAGAAGGGCTGCGGTCATCGCCAGCAGCGTTTCGGCCTCCGCGCGGCTGTAGTCGAAGTCCCGTGTGACCGCATCGTCGTGCATAGCTCCGGAGGTCTGACCGTAGAGCGCGTCCTGGATGCGCCACCACCGCTCGGTCTGGTTGAGTTGCTTCGCGAGCTTCTTGGAGCCGGGATCGTCCCAGCCAACGTTCTGCTGGATCCACTCCAGAGCTAGCCGCACTTCGAGGATCGCGCCCCGGATCTGGTTGGTGGTGATCAGCCGCTGGGCTTCGCGGAGTCTTCTGCCAGGCTCGGCACGCCGGGAGTCGTGGAGCGGGTAGGGGACGGCCATCTCGAACGCCGCGGACGAGGCAACCTGCGCGACCTGCTCCTCCCAGGTGCTCTTCGGGATGGCGATGCGGTCGGTGACCTTCGCGGTGCCGGGATAGCCCACGGCCTGTGGGAGCGTGGCCTCCATCTCAACCTCGAAGGCGACGTTTCCGTTTCTGGCGGCCTCGATCGCGTGGAGCTGCAAGGACGTCAGCGGGAACACCAGGGGCTGCCGGTGAACGGTGACGACCGGGGTGTAAGCCATGTTCGCCGTGATCCGTCCCAGTTGCGCTCTGTTGATCGGGGGAGCGGCAAACCCGAACAGGGTCGCTTCCAGAGCCAGGAGCTTCCCGGCCTCGACAAGCGGTGACACACCGATTGCGGCCTGGAAGTGCAGTTCATGGCCGCCGATCGTGGGGCGGAGCGAGATCTGCTCACCTACTTGCAGCGTGAACCGGGTGTCGTCCTCGAAGCGCAGTTCCTGCATGGTTCCCCCCAGTTGGGCACAGTTGATCACCCGATTCTGCCTGGCGCGGAGCCCGCACGCCCCCGCTTTCCTACGGGTCGTTCCGACCCCTCCTCGAGGTACGTCAGCGCGGTACCTCGGGGAGGGGTCGGAACGGACTCAGCTGGTTCAAGGGTCTGCCATTGCCCATAAGTGGTGGATACGATCCGATCGGGCATCGGAGATCATCCGGGGTCTTGTGTGTCTTGGGGGTGGTGACGATCGTCCAGGTTGAGCCGACGAGGGAGCAGACGGCAGTGCGCCTGCTGCTCATCTTGGACAGGCTGGGAGATTCGTGTGGTGCCGACGATGGGGCACCACCCACGGCGGTCCGGGTGATCCGCGCCCAGCGGAAGCTGGCAAAGCTCGACTTCCTTGTACGCAATCCGGACTATCTGGCGGATCACATCATCACAGCCTGCGAGGAGGGGCGACTGGCGAAGGAGCGGTTGCTGGACGCTCAGGCGGTGCTTGAGGAACGGGAACCGGAGCTGCACACATACCGGATGCTGCGGAATCGTCATGGGGCGTATGAGCCGATGAACAACGCGCTGTCGGTGTTGCGGCACCCGGGACTGATCCGGGTGGTGCGGGCGGGTAAGTCGACCGATACGCAGGTGCGGCGGCGGGACTACTACCTGCTGGCTGCCGGCGAGACGTTCGCTGAGCGGCTTCGGGCTGAGGTTCCGGTGCTGGCCTGGTATGACCAGCAGGTCCTCTATGTCCGGATGGTGACCGAAGGGATGTCGGCCGAGCAGCTCAAGGCTCTGCAGTACGAGCACGCGGAGTATGCGGGGACGCCCGTTGGCCAGATGATCGCGGGGATCTCCGAGCGGGTGCGGGTGCGGCTGACGGCTGCACTGGAGCGGGAGGGGCTGGCATGAACGAGGAACAGGCGGAGACCGGGCCGGTGGAGGCGTGGCTTGCCGAGGTCGCAAGGAAATCCCGGCAGCCGCTGGCTATGGTGCAGAGGATCCTTACTCAGCACCGGGTGCGGCCAGCGATGGCTCCCCCGCGGCCCCACCGGCTGCTGGTGACATCTGTCGTGTTCGAGGGTGTCAGACCGGCTGCGGACTCCACGCTTGGGCCGGACGCCGGGGACCCGTTCAGATTCTCCTGGGATCTGGGCCCGGGACTGTGGTGTCTTGCGTCCTTGGGCAAAAACGAGGCGGGCAAGTCCAGCGTCCTGGAGATCGTCCTGTGGTGCCTGCGGGGGCGCAGCGGCCTGCAGCGCGACGTGCGGCACTGGCTGCGCTTGGTGCAGGTCGGCTTCGAGGTGGACGGTGAGCCGCTGTTGGTGGATATGACGGTGCGGGCTGGCTCGCCGCACGGCCATGTCGTGTCGACCCAATCCGGGACGGTGCTGGTCGACTTCGAGGGTCTGGCCGACTTCGAGGAGGGCATGGACGCCTTCATGATGGAGCGGCTGGGTCTGGAGCCGCTGCGCACCGCTCAGGCTGCTCCGGGTGGGCCCGACGAGCCTCCCATCACCGGCGAGCTGTCGTGGCCGTCATATGCCAGCGCCCTCCACATCAGCCGGTCCGGTCTAGGCACCCTGCTCGGCAACGACACCCGGCATGGGCTGCCCACGCGGCTACTCGAACTGTTCCTCGGCGCTCCATGGGCATCGACGAAGGTTGATGCCTCCGTCGCATTGAAGATCGTCAAGGCGCAGCTGTCGGCAGCCCGCAACCGGGCCGCTGGCGACGCCGAGGCACGCAAGGCCCAGCTGAAGGAGCTGTCAGGGCGGCTGGAGAAGGCCCGCGGCAAGCTGGCGGCCCTCCCCGAGGCAGGCAGCGCAGCAGAGGACGTCCAGCAGTTGTACACGGCGCTTGCCGCCTCCACCGAAGCGGCGGTCACGGCCCAGGACGCGCTGGTGGCCGCCCGGTCGGTGCACAACGCGCTCGAGGCCCAGCGATTCGACCTAGCGGCCGCCGTGCACAGCGCGGAGGAGGCAGCCCTGGCACGGGCGTTCTTCCACACCCTGATGCCTACCGTCTGCCCACGATGCGACACGGCCGTGGACAAGTCCCGGTGGGAGAAGGAGAAGGAAGGGCACTGCTCGCTGTGTGCCTCGGACCTCCACGAAGCGCCGAGCAGCGAAGACGGGGAGGCCGAGTCCGATGCGCAGGCGAACGACCTGCGCCAGACCCTCGCCGACGTCCAGCACACCGTCGACGCCGCCGCAGCGGACCTGGCCAACGCGCAGCAACGCGCAGCGGATGCCGAGTCGGCCCGCATCGTCGCTTCCAGCCGCTTGCAGGAGGTGCTGCACAGCCCCGGCCTGCGTGAGCGACGCGAGATAGAGCTCATGGTCGCCCACTTGGAGGGGGCCGTGGCAGAGCGCAGCGGCCGTTTCGCGGACCTGGACGCTGCCGTCGACCTTGTGCCCCTTGAACAGGCCGCCTCGGTGCTGGCTGCCGCCGAGAAACTCGCGATGGACCGGCGCACCCAGGTCTTGAAGAAAGTCCTCCAGGACGTCGAGCAGGACATCGTCGCCATGGGCCGGGCCCTGGGGCTGGAGATGCTCCGGGAGGTCAAGCTCGCCGGGAACGCTTCGCTGACGGTGTGGAAGGGCGGGCAGAAGCACAACTACGGCGGAGTAACCGAAGGCGAGCAGTTGCGGTTGAAGATCGTGACCACCATCGCCCTGCTTCGGCACGGATACCGCAGCGGGGTCGGCCGCCACCCGGGGCTACTGTTCATCGACTCGCCCGGAGCTGAGGAGGTCGACGCCGGCGATCTGCAGAACATGCTGCGCGATCTGGTGACGCTGACCGAGATGGTGCCCGATCTGCAGGTCATCGTCGCCACCGCTCGGGGTGCCGAGGTCAGAGAGATCGTGCCCGTGGACAACATGCGTCTGGCGGCTGAGGGCCAGCGTCTCTGGTAGAGCAGGGCAACCCGGGGAAGGAGGCAGTAGTGAGCGGTGGGCAGGACCCCCTGGGGCCCCTCGTGACGGCCCTGGATGCTCGGATGCCTCACCCTTCGCTGTCCGACCTCGGCGGGGCCACCCTGCTCACTGGCGACACCACCGCGCTGCTGGCCAGGGACGAACTGCCCGAACTGATCACACTCGTCGCCGACGACACCGAGGTTCTGCGCAGCGACACCGGCCGTGGCTTCCTGCTCGAAGCCGCGGCCGCCCCGAGCACCCCGCTGATGCTGGAGGCCGTCGTCGAAGCCTTCCTCAGCCATCCGGCCGCGGTCGCCGAACTCGGCGACGACCTGGTCGACGTCTGGCTCGACACCAGCCGTCAGCACCCCGACCTCATCGGTGGCATCGCACTGGAAGGAAGCGCCCGCCTCGTCCTGGCCGACGCGAGCACCCCCTACGCACTGCTCGACCGCCTCAAGAGGATGCGCCGCGAGGTCCCCAGGCTGAACGACGACTTCGCCGGCCGAGCCGTACGCGTCGCCGGCGCGGTGGCCGAGCACTTGCCCGCACCAGACGTGCCCGCGCTGCTGGAAACGCTGCTCAGCGTCGACGACGTCGCCGAAGACGCTTCCTTCGAGCTCGGCATGCTGGCACTGCGTCGTGCCTTGGAGACCGCCGACACCGAGCAGGCACGAACCTTGCTCGTCACCGCCCGCGCCCGTCTTACCGATGCCCACGCCGACGAAGAACGCCCGGACGCCGCCGCGTTCGGCGTGGCCGTCGACGCCGTCCTCGCGTACTGCGCGGGAGCGCCCTTCCCCGACGCCGCCCGACGCCAGCTGGAAGACGCGATCCTCGAAATCCGCCTGAACCTGCTGGGTATGCCCAGCACCTGGCGCACCCCCCTGTTCGACACCCTGGCTGCATGGCACCAGCTGGCAACGACCCTCGAACAGGCGCAGGCCGCCGACCGGCCCGGGTCATGGCTGCACGCCGGAGCTCTGATCAACCACCTCGTCTCCGTCTACTCCGCCCACCGCACGCTGAACCTGCTCTCCGCCACAACCGAGGCCACGGCCCGGACCAGCCGACCCTCTGCGTCCGCCGGCCCGGATCTACCGGGACTGCGCGCTCTCCTGGCACCCCGCGTCGAACGGGCCTTCCTGACCCATGAAGGCGGGCAGGCGATCCTCGACCAGTGGCTGGAAGAACTCCACACCAGCCCACACCACGACGGTGACCCCACCACCGCACTGGTTAGCGAACAAGCCCGGGCGCTGCGCGAAGCGCTCGCGGCCGGAAGGCCAGGAGATCCCCCAAAATCTGACGGCCCGGCGGCGACAGCGCTCGTCGGGCTTGTCGGGACAGAGACCGCCCGGCGCATCACCGCGCGCCTGGCAGACGAGCCCCACCTCAGCGAGCGCATGACCGCGATGCTGGAAGCTCGCGCGGCACGCGAACCCGTCGACGAAGTACCCATCATCGCCAGCACCTACCGATGGGCGCAGCAAGAGCTCACCCAGCAGTGCCCCGACGGCTACAGTGGACAGTTCGCAGCCGACATTGACAGCCTTCTGATCTATCTGCTGCGTTTCATGGACCTGCGCCTGTCCGAGACGCAGAAGTACGGCGGCGAGGCCCGCGCCTACCTCCGCCAAATCGCGCCCGGCGCCCCCAGACCCCTGGAGAAGGAACTCGGCAAAGACCTGCGGGACTTCCTGCGCGGGGTGGGACTTCGAGTCGAACTGGAGGTGAGCAACGTCGGAGCCGGCCGGGTCGACGTCGCCTGGCGCCCCCACGACGAACTAATCACCGTCGAACTGAAACGGGACTGGAAAGACATCACGTGGGACGGCCTCGCCGACAACTACGCAGCCCAGGCCATCTCCTACCAGGTCAGCGGACGTCCCATCAACTTCTTCATCGTCCTGGACCTCACCGACAAGTCCGACGGCCTGGCCGCCCTACCCGCCTGCGTCCACATCCGCACCCTACCCGGCCCCGCAGGCGACCCCCGCCCCCGAACCCTGATCATGCTCCGCGTCCAAGGCAACAAACGCGACCCAAGTTCGCTGTGAGCCCGGCGCCCACGCTTCCTACCTCTGGGGCCGCGCGGCACGGCGCGGCTGGGGTCGCTGGCCCCCAGGAAAGCACCTCGCGCGGAAGGGCTTGCCCGGACTCGGACGTGGCCCTCAGCGGCTGGCTCAGGCTTGCCCAGCCGCCGACTCTCACAGCGGGCGGGCAAGCCCGGTCCCGTCGCAGTGGAAGCCCGACCGCCCCCTGGTGTGCTGCGGGCGCCGATGGTGCCAGCGGCGTTCTGGAAGAACCGGTTGAGGCCGACGGTGTGCGCCGCGTGTATGGGGAGTTCCTGCCGTCTGCCGAGTGTGACTCCCCGGGCGACGGCGGGGCCGGTGAAGTGGGCGCGGCGGAGACCGCCGGTCAGCAGGCCGAGCGTCTCGTTCAGTTGGTACATCGTCTCCGCGCCGGACAACTGTACGCGGGACAAGCTCAGCGCGGAGCAGCTGGGCGCGCTGCGGGAACTGGGCGTGGAGTGGGCGTGACGCTCCCGTCGGCGGGTCGTTGAACCGCTCGGACATCGCAGAGCACAGAGAGACCCCGGGCCGCAGATGCCCGGGGTCTCGTACTGTCTCGCCGCAACGGCGAGAGCCGCTCTCGCGGCACGGGTTAGCGCCGTTCGGCAGTCTGTCCCGGGGTGGCCGGCCTGTTTCGCGTGGGCTTGCCTTCGTTCCTCTTCTCCGTGCCCACGAGAGCCGGGTTGGCGAGGGAGTCAGTGAGGCTGGGCGGTGGCGGAGGAGGTGGAGGTGGGTTCCCCTGGTTTTGTGTGTCTGTCATGGCCGCCAGTGTGCAGCACGAGACTGACAGTGGAGAGGAAGATCCCGACAGCGACAGCAGCCAGGGCGACCGTCCATCGCTTCGTCTTCCGCTGGTGCACGGCCTCGTTCTTCTCGAAGAAGCCCACCCTCGTTCCGGCGAGTGCCCCCAGGGTCGCGCCCTTCGTCGAGCGTGCGTAGGTGTCCAGGGTTTCCCGTGGCTTGAGGTCCTCGTACTCGGCAAGGTGGAAGATCGCGATGCCGAAGCCGATGGCGACCGCGTACGCCAGGAAGGCCGCGGCGCCGGTGAACGGCTCGAAGCTCCGGGAAGCCAGGAACTGGGCGGCTGTGGCCGCGAACCCCACCAGGAAGATCGCTTTCGTGTCCACCTTCGCGCCCGACTCCGCCTGCCGCGCCAGACGCGCCGCAAGTTCGCTGTTGATCAGCTCCAGGGTCCGTTCCTGATACTCAAGCTCTTGCGGCGTCATCGTCATGTCCTGAGCGTATGAAACGCGGAACGTCCGTTCATGGCGCCTCGATGAACGGCAGTCCGACGGCGGCGAGCTTCGTCTGGAGGTTGATGTCGTCGCTGGCCACGTAGACGGAAGAACCGGGATGCCGAGACTGCAGCAGCAGCGTGGAGGCCACCAGTCGGTCATCAGGCACGTCCAGGTCCAGCCAGTTCGGCAGCCCGTCGCCCTTGGGCTCGATGTGCTCGAAGACGGCGTGCACGTCGCCAGCGACTCGGACGCCGAGCCGCACGTCGCCGTTGGTCCGCAGTCCCTTCAGACGGCGATCGACCTTCTTCGCTGCCTCCCGGATATCAGGGTTGCGTCCAGCGCGCTTGTGGTCGTCCAGTTCCCGCAGGACAGCCGGCATCAAGTGAACCATGTACCGCTTCCCCAGCAACGGCGTATAGATCGCCACGTCGGGGTCATCCAACAGCACGTTCGTGTCGACCACCAAGCGCACCGCCCACGGGTCAGAGGGCAAAAGCTCACCCAGCTGCCGGAGTGTGGTCACTGCGCCGCGCACGTGGTCGATGGCCTTGTCGATGGTGGCCGGCACCGTCTTGTCACGGGGGCGCTCAAGCCAGCGACTCAACAGCTCAAGGTTCTTCTCAAGACGCTTGGTGACCTCGGGCGTCGGATGCGGGAACAGCAGCCGGAACAGCGGCTCCCAGTCCCTCACACGCCCGAGCAGCTCCATTCGCCGCGTCTCGAGTTCAGGGCTGCTGGGCACCCATCCCCACTTCGGAGCGCCAAGGTGCATCACATAGTCGCGTCCCCGGTTGGGGTCGGTGGTTCGGATCTGCGAGTCGGCGAGGATCTGCACGAAGTCCGCTTCGATCAGGTCCAGGTCCGACTGCAGGCGATCCAGATAGGTTGGTGGGGCTGCTGATGTGGAGGCCATCCACCGATGATGTCGCACACCGCTGACAACTCAACGGCCTTGCCTGAGAAGCCGTATCAAGACGGCTTTTTTCGCGAAGGAGACCCTATGACGGTGCACCCGTTCAAACTGCTCCGTCGGATTGCTTGAGGAGACGCTCGGCTCGCTCCAGATCCTCCGGGGTGTCCACCGCGACACCGTCGTCCAAGACGGGAACCATGTGTACGGCGTGGCCGTGCTCGACGAAGCGCAGCATCTCCACACCCTCAGCGCGCTCCAAGGGGCCCTGCTGAAGTCGCAGGAACTGCTGCAGAGCTGGGCCGGTGAAGCCGTACAGACCCAGCTGGCGCAGGTACTTCGGGCGGTCGCCCCTGGGATAGGGGATGGGCTGCCGCGAGAACATCAGGGCCTTGCTTCGAGCCGAGACAACGACCTTGACGACGTTGTGGTCGAGGATGGCGCCCGGGTCGTGGAGTTCCGCATACGCGTTTACCGCGAGCGCGCCTGGCAGCCTGTGTTCCAGGGCCTCGGAGATGTTGTCGATGGCGGTCGGCGAGATGAACGGCTCGTCGCCCTGGACGTTGATGTATGCCTCGGCCGGCAGGCGCTCGGAGACCTCTGCCACGCGATCGGTACCGGTGAGGTGCGCTCCGGTGCGGATGCACTCGATGCCCAGTTGCCGACACACCGCTTCGATGCGTTCGTCGTCGGTTGCCACGACAGCTCCGTCGAGACGTTTCGTCTCCAGACAGCGTTGGTGGACGTGCCAGAGCAGGGGCTTGCCGCCGAGGGCGGCCAGTGGTTTGCCGGGGAAGCGCGAAGCACCCCATCGGCAGGGTATGACGGCGATGTGCCGGCGCGGTTTGGCGCCGGTCGGTTGGGCTGTGGTGGCGGCCACGGCGTCCTCCTGTTAGTCGGGCGAGTGGGCAGTTCAGGTGAGCAGGGCGAGCTTGGCGCGGACGGTGGGTGAAGCGGCACTTGCGAACGCCCGCCACTCGTAGCCGTCGACCTCTTCTTCTTGAAGCGTCACCGCCGCGTGCTCTGCGCCGAGTTGGAAGGCCCAGCGGAAGTCGACGTGGTGGTGGGCCGGCTCCTTCTTCGACGGGTTCGCGTCGATGGCGTGCACATCGATGTCGAGGGGGACGTCCTCGAAGCCGCAGAGAGGGGTGACGGCGCTGGGCGGGATGCCGGTTTCCTCATGCAGTTCGCGCAGGGCGGCGTCGCGCAGGCGCTGGTCAGCCGGTTCGTTGTGCCCGCCGGGCGCCAGCAGCTTCCCGGACGCCTTGTGCGCGATGTGCAGCACGCGCCGGTCCCCGTCGATGAGGATGGCACTACAGGTCACGTGAGCGGGGTACGTCTTGCGGCTCGTGGGGGCGCCCGCGCCGGCGAGCGCGGCGAAGAGCAGGGTCAGGGAATCGCGTTCGCCCGGGTGTCGGGCGAGGTAGGCCTCGGTGACAGATCGGACGTGGTCGACGGAGGGAGGCACCGGGGTCACCTTTCGAAGTGGCGGAGCCAGGTTCTGGCGATGGTGTCGCGGTCGGCCGCTGGCATCTCGTGCAGTCCGGGCTGGAGACGGGCGTGACTAAGTGCGGCGGTGGCGGCGAGTATCTCGGCTTGGACGAGGTGGATGTACGTACCGACGGCGGCGCCGTGCACGAAGTTGACGGCACCCCCGTCGGCGAGAACGTAGAAGTAGTGGCCGGTGACCTCGTATCGCGTCAGCTGGGCAGCGACTGGGATGCGTTCGTAGAGGTCGTGGAGGCTGCCGAGTTCAAGCTCGTCCTCAGAGGAAGTCACCGATCCGAGGTACGCGCCGTTTCGTAGGGCGGCGAAATCTTCATGCCGAAGGGCGAGATTACCGGTAGCGCACAGGACGAGTTCCGCGTCGTGCACGGCCTCAGCGGTGGAGGCGCTAGTGCGGAAGCCGAGAGAGTGCGCCTGCACCCGCTTGACCGGATCGTTGTCGTACACGGTGACCCGTAGGTCCTGGGCGCGCAGGGTCTGGGCGATGGCACGACCGATCTTGCCGAAGCCGACGACGCAGGCGTTGCGGCTCGTGAGGATGTCCCCGCGGGCGCGGACGAGGGCGTCGGTGGAGAACACGATCGATCGGCCCACGAGGTGGTCCTCGCAGTCTTTGAGCGGGGAGCGGGCCACGGACACCACCGGGCACGGCAGGGAGTCGAGGGCCGCGTACCGCTGGTGACCGTTCTCGGTGTCCTCGACGACGCCGAGGATGCGGCCGGAGAACTTGTTGACGAGGGTGTCGAGGCGCGCCGCGAAGTACCCGCCGATGTCCACCAGGACGACGTTCTGGCCTCCGGCCGTGTCCTCCAGGTAGTCCAGGGCCTGCGTCTCGTCGGTGAACCGCTCCCGGGTCAGGTCGTGGACCGGCATGGTGCGGCGGACGGCGTCGAGGGTCGGCTGGTGGATCGACCGGGGCTTGGGCAGTACGGCGCCGACTGTGGACACCGCGGCCATGGCGCGCAGGAATGCCGGTCTTTCCGGGAGCAGGTGCGTGATGACCAGCGTCGAGATCGTCTCGCCGGCGGGGAACTGCGCGGTGATCTGCCGGAAGAAGGCGTCCAGCCGCGCTCGCTCGGGAGTTTCCATTACCACTCCTCTCGGGCTCCGAGGCGTAGGGCTACGCGGCCCGGCTGTAGTCCGGAACCTGGGCAGCCAGCGCCTGCATGTGGGCGCGCAGCCCGCTGTGGAGGTCGACTCGCGGCTGCCAGCCGAGGACTTCTCGGGCGCGGCTAGGGTCGGCGCGGGTGAGGAGGACGTCGCCGTTGCGGGCGTGGTCCTGGTGGAGCTTGATGTCGCGGCCGGTGAGGCTGGTGGCGATGTTGATCACATCCAGCAGCGATGCGTTCGATCCGCCGCCGACGTTGATGGCACCGTGCGCGGTCGGCACGACGCCGGCGGCCATGGTGGCTGCGACCGCGTCGTCGATGTAGGTGAAGTCGCGTCGCTGGTGGCCGTCTCCGTACAAACGCAGCGGCTGTCCGGTCAGGGCAGCTTGCAGGGTGCGATGAGTGAACATGTCGGCGCGCTGTCGGGGGCCGTAAACGGTGAAGTACCGCAGGGCGACGACGCTGGGGCCGATGGGGCGCCCGGCGTAGGCGAGGCAAAGCTGTTCCTCGGCCAGTTTGGTCACGGCGTACGGGGAGGCGGGTTTCGGACGGTCGACTTCGAGGCTCGCGCCACCGTCGGTCGGACCGTAGACGCTGGACGAGGAGGCGACGACCAGTCGAGGGACACCGATGCGGGTGGAGGCTTCCAGGACTCGGTGGGTGGCCAACACGTTGGATGCGAGGTAGTCGCTGAATCGCGGTCCCCAGGAGGGCCGTACACCGGGGATTCCGGCGAGGTGGAAGACCGCGTCCGCGTCGATCAGGAGAGGGTCGATCGCGCAGTGGAGGAGGTCGGCCGTGACGTGGTGGTATCCCGGGAGCTCTCGTAGCGCAGCGAGGTTGGCGACGGCCGTGGGGTCGGTAGTCGGGTCTCGGCGGTCCACGCCGATCACGGTGGTGCCGGCCTGGACGAGGGCATGTGCGAGATGGGAGCCGATGAACCCGGCGGAGCCGGTCACCACGGCCCGACGGGGAGCGGCAGTGATCGGGGGCTGCTCGTGCTGCGGCACGTGGATCTCCAGGGAAAGTGTCGTCGAAGAGGAAGGTCAGGTGAGCCGGGACAGGACGGTTCTGCCGTGCTTGCTGAGGGTGGGGTCGTTCTCCTGATGGCCCTTGACCAGGGCCGTGGCCGCCTCGATGGCGCCGAAGGACTCCAGGAGGCGTCGCTCGGTGTCGTTCGGCGGGCGCCTGTAGCCGTCAAAGAAGGCGGTGCGGAGGTGGGGTGCGGCTTGCCAGTGTCGGAATTCGAGCCGTGCGAAGTCGCGGAGGCGGGCGTCGTGTCGCATGTGCTCGAAGTCGCAGATGCCGGAGGTGTTGCCTATCAGCCAGTTGCGCGGCTGATAGTCGAGATGGCAGACCGCGCTGTCCATGTGGCTGTTTCCCAGGATGGCCGCGTGGTGCTTCAGCAGGTTCTCCTCGGCCGCGTCGATCAGGTCGGCGTGGACGGCCCGGTCGACCCAGCTTTGGAAGCGCTCGGCGAGTGCCGCGCCGACGGCGCTGTTCTGGGGCACGGTGGTGGCCCGGTGCAGCTTGCCGAGGATGCGGCCAGCCTCATGATGGGCCAGTTCCTCCTCGGGTGAGCCCGGGGCCGCGGTGTCCGCCCGATCGCCGGTGAGCGCGGTAAACAGCAGAGTGCGGGAGGCGTCGTCGCGGCCGACCAGCTTCGGCGTGTGGCCGATCAGATGGGTGCCCCATGTCCGGTAGGCGTGGAGTTCCCCTGCGTATCGATCTCGTTCTGCGTGCTGCTTGGCGACGAAGTGACGCCCGTCGCTGGCCGCCAGACGCACGACTCGGGGCGGAAGCAGGGGGTCCGGTGCGATCTCGACTGCGCCGAGGAGGTGCTGCGCCAGTCGGATCCGCGGGTCGTCCGAGGTCGCGATCACGGGGTCGGCTCCGGGGTGGGGAGACTGAGGTGCGCCGTGTCGTTGTGCCGATCGAGGATCCAGCGGTTCTGGCCCAGGCGGTTGCGGTGGTGCTGCCAGCGGGTGATGGAGGCGTGGTTGTGGGTGAAGCCGGCCGGCGAGCCGATCGGGATGCCGAGCAGCAGGGTGTGTGCGGTGATCACCGTCTCCCCGTGGGCCGCGAAGATGACGCGCATGCCGTGGTTCTCCTCGATGAGCTCACTCAGGTTTCTGCTGGCGCGCTTCAGGAATCCGTTCCAGGTGTCGGAGCCGGGGGCCCAGGGAGTGTCGGGATGCGCGTGCGGTCCTCCGTTGGCGGCCGTTTTCACCGCGTCCCAGGGTTTGCCGTCGGCATCGCCGTGGAGCGGGCCGTCGAGACGGTCGTCGAGACGCACGGGGATCTGGAGCGTCTGGGCGATGATCTCGCCGGTCTGTACGAGGCGGATCCGTGGGCCGGTGTAGACAACGTCGAAGGGCTTCTTCAGGTGTTCGGTGGCCAGGCGGCGCGCGGCCTGTTCGGCCTGGGCGTACCCGAGGTTGGTCAGGCCGGTGCAGGTGCGCGGGCCGCCGACGAAGCCGTCGGCGTTGCACTGGGCCTGGCCGTGACGGACGAAGACGAGTTCGGTGGTGATCACGAGGCTCCTCAGTGGTGGAAACGGAGGGGCAAGCTGTAGTGGTAGCCGTTACGGCCGACATACGGAGCGGTGAGCACGGCGTGCAGGCCCAGGAAGCTGTCGAGCTGTCCTCGGTCCGTTGTGCCCAGCCGAGCGCCGTGGCTTCGGGCTGCCGCGTTGTACGCGTGCAGGGCGGCGTTGACGGCTTGGTCCGTGAGCGGTCCGTACGTCAGGTGGAGCGCCGCGATGAGCTTGGCGAGGTCGTAACCCATCGGGGCGAGGGACAGGTCGTCGGTATCCACGGCGACGATGTCCTGCGTGCTGGTGACGATGAAGTTCCGCGGGTTGCTGTCCTTGTAGAAGGCGCATGGCCCCTGGGCGGTCGCTTTGAGCAGGCTGAGCATCGCGTACAAGGCGGCCTTGTTCGGCAGGTAGCCCTGCTCGTGGCGTCGCCGGAGGGCTATCTCCCGGGGGCTGAGGTAGTCGTCGAACGTCGTGCCGTCCTGAAAGCGGTGCGGAGTGCCGAGCGACGCGGACTGCAAGTCGCTGGCCCAGGCGGCACCGTGGGCGTGGCCCAGCAGTTCCGCCATGCGCGGGAGGTCCTCGGGGCGTACGGAGCGGCCCTCGATCCGTTCGAACGTCAGGCTGTCCGATCCGACGGCGTGGAGCGCCGGCTGCCGCAGCGGCTTTGCGTGCTCGTTGATCCACCGGTAGTGGCGCACAGCCCTCGTCGCGCGCTCCCATGTCGCATAGTGCTTGGTGAACGGCGTGAGGTTCATGCCGACCGTCCTTCGTTCGGCTGGGCGACGACGAAGGTGATGCGGGAGCGGGTGGTGAGCGGCTGGTCGGGAAGGAACTCGTGCAGAGTCGCGGCCAGGGCCCCGGGGTTGCCGTACAGGCCGGGCCCGAGTTCGTACTTGGGGTTGGTGGCCAGGTACTGCGCGGTGTGGTCGTGGCCTGCGAAAGTGAAGGCGTGTTCCTCGTCCAGGACGGCGATCACGTCGAGCGAGGAGGCGGCCAGGTCGGCGAGGTTGCCGCTGTGGGCTGCGGTGTAGAGGCTCTCGTGCAGGTTGGCCCGCGGGTCGAGGCCGGCGGAGGCGACCAGCTGGTCCATCTCCTGGTAGCTGTCGAGGCTCTTGGTGACGAGCACGGCCAGGCCCCCGGGGGCGAGGACCCTGGCGATCTGCGCGATGACGTTCCTGGGGTGCGGCGAGTGGTAGAGGCAGAACGCGGCGACGACGACATCGCTCGACCCGGTGGGCAGCGGGAGGTCGTGGAAGTCGCCTTCGACGAAGTCCACCGAGGTGTCGCGCAGCTCCTTGGCGCGCTCGCGGGCCTGGGCGAGCAGGGAGGGTGCAGCGTCCAGGCCGACTACGCGCTGCGGCCGGAGCCGCTCGGCGATGACGCGGCTGCTCGTGCCGCGACCGCAGCCGATGTCGAGCACCACGCCGAGCCGGTCCGGCTGCCCGTGGTGGGTCTGCACCAGGCTGACGATCGTCTCGGGCACGGGGCGGCCGGCGGTCTTGGCACGCATCAGGGCGCTGGTCCGCCCGGCCAGCCGAGAGGCATGCCCGTACAGCTCCTGCTGCCGGGCGGGGTCCAGGAACGGGTTGGGCTCGTTCATGCCGCACCCCCGGTCCGGAGGCGCGAGTCGTTCAGGACTGCTCGGCGGCTACCTTCCGCAGCCAGCGTCGCGTCTGGCGCCGGTTGGCCAGCAGCACCACATCGGCGCCGGAGCCGAACTCCTCGATCTTCGCCATCACGCGGGGCCGCATCTTGCGCCGGTACGTGGCGACGTACTTGATCACGCCCCAGTGGATGCGGTTGTGCACCCCGTTGCCCTTGTGCCCGGCCCCGTGCCGGATCTGCCGGGAGAAGATCCCGTACAGCGCCGCCACGGTCGACACGTCCATCAGGACCACCGTGTCGCAGGCTTCGAGCCGTACCTGCAGCGTCGAGTTGTAGTTGCCGTCGATCACCCACCGCGGCTGCGCGACCAGCTCGCGCTGCACGTCGGTGAACTTGTCCATGGGCAGCGCGTTCCACTCGTCGTCGTAGAACGCGGCGTCCAGGTGCGTCACCGGGGCGTCGAGGATCGTGCCCAGCTCGCGTGCTACGTGGGATTTGCCGCTGCCTCCGCAGCCGACGATGGCGACCTTCTTCATGGTGCTCCAGCGTAGAGAGGTTCGGGTGTCCGGCGGGCCCATCCCCCGGGACACGACCGGATGATCCAGGTGCCTTGGCCGATCGAGCGGTCTGCATCAGGCAGCTCCCTGCTCGGTCGCGGTGGTCCCGACGAGCACGTGCAAGACAGACTCCACGGTGTTGACCTGCTTATTCATGCCGAAGAGGCTCAGCCGGTCCACACACGCGGCGATCAGGTCGGCGTGCTGCTGAGTGCCGGCGATCTCGCGCAGGTAGGAGAGGCGTTCGAGCACGTCTCGGTCAGAGCGGACGACCAGCTCCTTCGGGACGAACCGGTCGGCGAAGCGGATGTCCGCCGGGGCGAGCGGCAGGCACCCGGCGAGCACAGCCTCAAAGATCCGCTGGGTCATCTGCCCTACAGCGGAGTACCGCTCGGGCAGCATGAGCACCGTGGCCAGGGACCGGCCGTAGACGCCAGCGGCGGCCTCGAACGGGATCCGGCCCGCGAAGCGGACGTGCGGCCAGCGGTCGATCTTCGTCCATTTCCCGGCGACCAGGTGGTCGACGTGGGCGGCGGCCGGGGCGAAGAAGCGCTCGAAGGGCTCGTCCCGGTCGTACTGGTTGCCCACGTAGCCGAGCACGAGATCCCGAGGCCGCGCCGCGAGGGTGAGGGGATCGGCCTGGGCGAGGAGGTCCTCGGCGACGGGGAAGAGCAGCGAGTACGCGCCGAGGGTCGGCGCGAGCGCGGCCTCACAGACGCGGGTGTGCGGCGTACGGCGCCACACGCTGTCGGCCCGCAGGGTGCGGTCCTTGTCCCAGATCACGGTGGGCGTTCGGTGCCGGACCGTGTAGTAGTTGATGAGCTGGGCCTGCCGGTGGAGGTCACAGGTGTGCCCCTCGGTCCCGCAGAGCGTGGTGTTGCGGCCGGGGATCGCCCAGCGCCATTCCAAAAACAGGACGTCGATGGCGGGGGTGCCGTCGTCGAAGGCGTACGCGTCGCCGAGGTCGTCGCCAGCTTCGAGGCGGTCGCGGTCGGCCTGTAGGAAGACGATGTCGTGCCCGCGGGCGAGGAGGGTGTCGATGAAGGGGCGGCGGTGGCTGCGTCCTCCGTCCGGGGTGTCGGTCACTCCGTTGCCGAGGAAGCCCCAGAAGCTGTATCCGATCTTCACTTCGTGATCCACCGCCCTTCGAGGAGTAGGGCGTCGAGTCCGGAGTTGGCCAGGCAGTCCAGTGCCATCTCGGGTGTCCCGCAGATCGGCTTGCCCTTGACGTTGAGGGAGGTGTTGATCAGCACGGGTACGCCGGTCCGGCGGCCGAAGGCGGTCAGCACCGCGTGCATGAACGGGTTCTGCGACCGGGTGACGGTCTGCAGACGGGAGGTGCCGTTGGCGTGCACGATCGCGGGCACACGTTCACGCGTCTGGTCAGTCACCCCGGAGGCCATGGACATGTACGGCGCCGGCTGGCCGAGCGTGAAGAACTCGGCGGCGCGCTCGGCCGGGACCATGGGGGCGAAGGGCCGGAACGGTTCGCGGAACTTCACGGTGGCGTTCAGGCGCTCCACGACGCCGGGCTCCAGCGGGGAGGCGAGGATCGAGCGGTTACCCAGGGCGCGCGGCCCGGCTTCGACGGCGCCCTGGAACAGTCCGGCGATCATGCCGTTGGCCAGCTGGTCGGCGAGGAACTCGGCGGTCTCGATGACCAGAGTCTTCTGGCGGAGGCCGGGCCAGGGGGTCAGGTCGAGGGGCTGGTCCTCGTAGGAGGGGCCGAGGTAGCAGCGGTGGGCGATGCCGGTGACCGGGCCGGGGCTGCGTCCGTCGGCGTGTACGGCAAGGGCGGCACCGATCGCAGTTCCGGCGTCACCTGGTGCCGGCGGGACGAACACCTCGTCGAAGATGCCGGACTCGATGATCTTCCCGATGCTCACGCAGTTCGTGGCGACGCCGCCACCCACGCACAGGCGCCGGGAGCCGGTAAGCACACGGGCGCGGCGTGCGAGATGGACCATCACCTGCTCAGTCCGTTCCTGGAGGGCAGCCGCCAGGTCTCGGTGGACGTCGGTGAGTGGTTCGCTCGGGTGCCGCTCGGGGCAGGTCTCGGCGACGAACCGCCGGGATGTCCTCGGGTATCCCGACGTGAGGGTGCGCGTCGGGAAGTAGATGGGGTCGATGTGGAAGCCCGTAGCCGTTGTACGTACGGCCCTCGTGAACAGGTGGCGGAAGCGGGCGGGGTCACCGAGGGCGGCCAGCGCCATGACGGTGCCCTCTTCGTCACCCCGCCGCCAGCCCAGGTGCTCGGTGACGGCGCCGTACACGTACCCGAGGGAGGCCGGGTCGTTGATCGCTTCCAGGGTCCGGGCGCGGGGGCAATGAGTGCCGTGGCCGCGGGCGATGGTGGTGGTCTGCCGCTCGCCGAGGCTGTCGACCACGAGTACGGCAGCTTCCTCCCAGCCGGAGGCGGCGAAGGCGGTGAGCTGATGGGCGCGGTGGTGCAGGACCGGTGTCACGTGGGCCGAGGGGAACTGGCTGCCGAGGACACGCAGCCGCCGCCGAGTACGAAGGGCCACCTTGGCGAACCCGTGGGCGCGGGCCAGGCCCCGGTCGCGCGTCGTCGGCGAGAGCGCCATGCGCAGGGCGGCGGGCGACTCGGCGAGGTACTGGGCGGGCTGGAAGTTGTAGGCGACGGCGTCCACGTCGGCGGCGCTCAGCTTGGCCTGGTCGAGGAGCCACTCCACGGCGCGGGCCGGGTAGAGCTTGGTGTGCTTCTGCTCGGAGAGGCGCTCCTCCTCAACGAAGCCGACGAGTTCACCGTCCACGAGGAGGGCGGCCGACGAGTCGTGGGTGAACGAGCACAGGCCGAGGACGACGGAACATGTGCGCTTCATGGCTCCGGTCACCTCGTCCCGGCCGTCGCGGCGCGCTTGGCCGAGCGCCGTTGCAGTTCTCCGTACCAGGCGGTCAGGGCCTGGCCGAGAGGCCCGTCGATCGTGTCGGCCGCCCGCCATGCCTGTTCGTGGTTGCCGTCCTTCCACAGCCGGTAGCTGCGTAACGTCTCGGCCATCGTGTCCCAGCCGGGGTGGCCGGTCACGTCGCGGGCCTCGACCTGGTCGAGCAGGCCGGTGAAGCCCGTCCAGGATGTCCGCAGGTCGGGCATGATCGGGCTGGCCGAGAGCGAGGTCAGTGCGTCAGCCTGCTCGACGTGTTCGTCGTAGATGTGCAGCGACCCGATGTGCAGGTGGAACTCGCCCAGTTCAGCGTCGAGCCACCCGGCGACCAACTCGTGCAGCACGGTGTAGAAGAACACGTCGTACGGCATGCCGATCCATACGTCCTGGCCGCGCATCGTGGTCGCCATGTGCAGGCGGCCGGCGCGCAGGTGGAACCGGAATCCGAGGGTGCAGGGCACGTCCTTGTGCCCGGCGGCGTCCTGGGCCGGGTCGTAGAGCTGGATCAGGGCCCGCCGGGAGTCCGGGTCAGCCTGGAGGATCTCCACGACGCGGGCCAGTTGGTCCACCTTGCCGGCCCAGTTCCGCATCCTGGGTCCGTACGCCCCCAGGAGGATGCCGTCGTCGGCGAACTGCCGAAGCCGGTTGTTGTAATCGAAGATCCACGGGGCGTCGGATCCGGACAGGTGCCAGACCGTCTCGGCGACCGCGAAGGCCGGATTCACGATGCGGGCCGGCGGGGCGTAGAGCAGACGGGCACGCGGCTGGGTGAGCAGCAGGTGCACGTCACGGACTTCGCGGGTGGCTATGCCCCGCGGGCTGACCTTCTCGCCGGATTTGGCCAGCGTGACGGCGCCGGAGAACAGCTCGGCCATGCTGTCCGCGGTGAGGTGTGTCATCGGACAGATGCTCCTTCGTCCTCGGGCGACGCAGCGGCGCCCGCGTCTTGGTGGGTGGAGTCGCCGGCCCTTGGGGCGGATGCAGCGCGGTCGGTGATGAGGCGAGCGATCCGAGCCGCGCTATCGCCACGCCACCGGCACACCGCGTCCAGGGCGGACTGAGGGATGGGCGTACGCGGCTCGCGCAGTGCGGATAGCGCTTCGGCAACGCCACCGCCGTCGTGGCACCGCGTCGCGAGACCGTGGCCGGCCAGGTCCAGGGTGCGTTCGCCTGGCGGACCGATTTCGAGGACCGGGACGCCGAGCAGCGCGGCTTCGATTCCGCACGTCGAGTACGCGCTCGCCAGGGCGTCAGCGCCGGCGAGGCAGCCGCGTGCCCCGACCCGGGGATCGGCCACGGCCACGAGCGGCCCGCCGTCCCGCTTCACCAGAGAGGCGAAGGCATCGGCGCCCTGAGCCGGGTGCGGAGCGATGACGAGACCCCAGTCGCCGTCCGCCGTGCCGAGTCCATCCAGGAGGAGGTCCGCATGGGACTTGAGGTGATTGAGGCTGAAGGGCTGGCAGGCCCACACCGCAATCCGGGCAGGCGCGCGGCGGTCCCCCCGAGCCAGCAGCTTCTCCAGGTACCGCCGCTGCGCCTGGCGGCCCAGGCCGGCGAGTATGTCGAAGCGGGGCTGTCCGAGTACATGCACCTCGGCGTTGGGGTGACGCACCCACGCTTGGCCCAGAGCGAGGTCTCGTTCGCCCATGACGGCGATGTCGCGGCTGTGTAGGGCCGGCCAGGCGACCGATTCCGCCGTCCACGCCCCGTGCTGGACGTGAACCGAATTCGCGCCGTGTCGCTCGGCGGCGTGGGCAGCCAGCACGCCCAAGGGGCTGGTGTCGTTGCTCAGGAGGACGGTGTGGGGCCGGGCTGTCGCCAGCAGGTCGTCGAGCCAACTCTCCGCCCGTACCGTGGTCCGCCACGACGGTTGTGTGCAACCACCGCTGGTTTCGAGCAGCACCGACAAGAGCCGCACAAGCCGGGCGAGTTGAACACCGTGGCCTTTCACGCGGACGACGTGCTCGTCGTCTGGCAGGGAGAGTCCCTCGGCGGTGCCGGAGAGGGTGAAGAGCTCGCTCGGAGCCGAGCGCAGCTCGATGCCCGTGACCGATCCCGCGCTGCACCGCTCCGCGGGATCGGTGGCGAGATCGAGCAGGAGACTCTTCTGCCCGTCGCGCGCCAGTTCGGTGAGAACCGGCATCAGCGTGGCAGCGTGGCGGGAGGTCCAGGACAGAGCCAGAACGTCCTGTCGTCCGAGGTTCGAGGGGAGTGGACTCGGCTCCGTGTTCGCCGTACCTGTCCGGGCGCGGTTGCGTAGCTGGGCGGAGCGGGTCGGGTTGTACGGTGCCGGAGCCCCGAGCAGGTACGCGATGCCGGACCAGGTCACGGTGTAGGCCAGGTACTCACGCGAGCTGCTCGAACGCAGTCCCACCAGTCCCTCGTACGGGGCCAGGGCCAGGGGCCCTGAGGCCGAGGCGAACGGCGCCCAGGCGTTCAGGGCCAGGAGCTTGCACACGATCTCGGCGACGAAGCGCCGCACAGGAACGTGCTGGACGTGGAGCCAGCCGGCTCCGCCCGGAGTGGAGGCCAGCGAGGCTCCATAGTTGTCGAGGGAAGCCATGGCGTCCTCAACGCAGGCACGCAGTTCCTGCCGGTCGACGGCCGTGGCTTCCAGTTCCGCAGTGTGGATGCGGTCGGTTCCCGCGTGCGCCAGGGGGCCGCTTCCGACGAGAGCCCATGACGGCTTCCCCGCGAAGGAGGAGCGGACCAGGCCCAGACCACCGATCGTGCGGGGACTCACACCTTGCTCCGCTCGACGGGCTGTTCGGCGGGTTGGAGAAGGCGCAGCAGTTCCCTGGGCGAAGCGGCTGTCTCGGGGGCGGGGGCGGTGGGCTGCCCGTATCCCCATCCGGCGTGGATGTAGGCAACGCCGGCGCGGACGGCCGATTCCTGGTCGACCGCCATGTCCCCCACGTAGACGGCTGCAGCGGGATCGACTCCCAGATCGACCAGGGCGAGGAGGAGCGGATCCGGGGCGGGCTTCGTCCGGCCCGCTCCCGCCGGCGTACGGATGGTCGCGAAGGGACATCCGAGGCGCGCCAGGAGCGGTGCCGCGCGATCGACGTGCTTCGACGTCACCACACCCAGCCGCCAGTCGGCGGCCACGAAGGCGTGGAGCATCTCGGCGATGCCGGTGAACTCCTGCGCGAGGTGCGCGGCGGCGACGGATTCTGCTTCGTACGTCCGGCGAACTGCCTCAGTGTCGGTCACGCCCAGTCGCTGCATGATGTCGCCGAATTCGCGCCCCAGGTGGCGCTCATAGTCGTGAAACGGGAGGGTGATGCCGTGCAGCTGTTGGACCCTCCGCCACGCCTTCCGCATCACCGGACGGGTGTCGAGTAGGACGCCGTCCAGGTCGAGGAGAAGAGCGCGCGACGTGCTGGCGCTGGCTGGCATGCTGGGCGTTGGTGGAGCTGGTGGCGAATCCGGAACGGGAACGGTCATAATCATCCTTCTCGTCAGGATGGCTTTCGCGGCTCAGAGGGCCGAAGCCGGTTTGAGTTCGTACTCGGGGTACTGATCCGGACCCCTGCCTCTTTTAAGGCCACGTTGAGCAGCGCCCCGTGCATGCGGTCGCGCCGGCCTCGTAACTGCAAAGCACGTCAGCCGCTGCGAGGACCCTCAGGTTGCGAACTCTGAATGAAGACTGCGCTCGCTGCCAGCCGCCGACGAGTCGTTCGATGGTCGTTCGAGTGCCTTCATTTGCGCGGGCGCTCCAACCACTGGCCGTCAGTCGCTCTGGGTGTTGCCGATGGCGGGTTGCTGCCTCGGCTCCTTGCCGAGCAAGCTCCAGGCGTATGCGAATGCGACGAGCTGGGCGGTATTGGCCGCTCCGGTTTTGTCGAGCAGCTCTGCGAGCGTCGAATGGAAGTCGCGGGCGGCCACGTGGGCGGTGCGCGCGATGTCGTACGGCCTGGTCCTCTCGGTGATGGCGTGGATCAGGCCCACCTCCTGCCCACTCAGCTCCGGCACCGGAGTGACGGCATTCGGCGGGCTTACCTCCCCCGACTCATACAGGTGGTGCGCAAGGACCGCGTTGGAGCAGCGGAAGGGGCACCCAAGCTTTTTGCGAATGCTGACTCGGTGGACACTGACTGTTGCCAGAGCGATGCCAAGCTCGTCGGCGATCTCGTGGTTTGTCTTGCCCAGCGCGAGGAGGCGGGCGATGCGCAGTTCGCCCTGGCTGAGCAACCTGGGTGCAACGGCGGCGGTCATGGCGATCGTCCTTGGCAGGGTGAAGGCGTGTGGACAGTGAGGCGCCGGCTTCGTCGCGGCTCAGGCCAGGCCCGGGAGGCGGCTCCCGGGCACGGCCCGCGCAGGCAACGCAGGCGGGCCGGACTTCTCGACAGACCCGCTCCCGGTCGCAACGGGGGGTGCCGTCCGGGAGCAGGCTGCCGAAGCACGCTCCCGGATCCAACATCGGGAGCGGGCTGCCGAAGCGCTTCGCCCGTATAAGGGCGGACTGGCCGCCCGTACACCGGTTCGGCTGCCTGGGCAGGCACAACTCTGGCCGAATGCGCCGATCGTGGCCAGCTGGTGAGGGATCGTTCGCGGGTCGCTTGCGTACGGCCTCGTGGAGGCTGGCCACGCCAAACCGGCATTCTCTGCCCCGGAATGCTCTGGGTGAGGCATGACCGCTGCGGAAACGACGTCTGAACGACTCGGGCGCGTGGGTGCAACGAGGGCGAAAAGTCGCCACGGTGGGGGTCGAGTCTGCTGGGGTGGGTTGAACTCCTCAGCTGGCCTGGAGAAGTGGCGGTCAGCTCGGCAGGTCTTGCTGTCGCGGCTACGCCGTTTACGCCGCTAGCGGTCCCCCGCGGGGCCTGTCGAGGGAGGGCTGGTGTTCGGTTGCTTCACCACGGAGCGCCACGACGAGCTGCGGGCTGCGGTCCGGGCGTTCGCCGAGGCAGAGGTGCTGCCTCGGGTACCGGAGTGGGAGCAGACCCGCAGCGTTGATGTCGAGCTGATCCGCAGGGCTGCTCGACGCGGATGGATGGGCGTGACCCTTGGCGCCCGGTACGGAGGGATGGGCGCGGGGCACCTTGCCAAGACGATCGTCATCGAGGAGCTGGCGCGGGTGTGCGGCGCCATGGGGGCCTCGGCCCAGGCGTCGCTGATCCCCACCGGCATGATCGATCACTTCGGCAGTGAGGAGCAGAAGGCCCGTTGGCTGCCGGCGATCTGCCGAGGCGAGTGCCTGCCGACGATCGCCGTCACGGAGGCGGCCTCTGGCAGCCACATCGCGGGGGCGAAGGGGGCGGCCCGCAAGCGCAGCGGCGGGTGGGTGCTGCGTGCGGAGAAGGTGCACGTAGGCAATAGCCACGTCGCCGACCTGCACTGCGTGGTCGTGCGGACCGGGGCGAAGGGCGAGTTGTCGGCGTTCCTGGTGGAGAGCGCGCGGGCCGGGGTTTCGGTACGCCCGCATGTGCCGGCGATGGGCCTGAACGGCTTCTCCTTCGGCACTGTGGTGCTGGATGACGTGTGGGTGCCGGACGAGAATCTTCTCGGAGCGGTGGGGGAGGGCGAGGACGCCGCTGACTCTTCGAGTGTGCTGTACGGGCGGGCCAATCTGGCCGCGGTCTCGCTCGGCGTGCACCGGGCGACCGTGGAGGAGACGCTGGCTTTTGCCGAGGAGAGGGAGCGTTATGGCCGTCCGCTGAGCCGGCTGAGCACGGCGGAGCAGCGGCTGGGACAGATGCTGGCCAACCTGGACGCGGCCGGAACTCTCGCGTACGCGGCGGCCGACATGCTGGACCGCGGTGTGGCGTGTGATGGGACGCTGATGGCGGCGAAGCTGATGGGCTACGAACTCGGTGTCGAGTCGGCGCGGCTCGCTATGGAGGTGCACGCCGCGGCGGGGGCGAGCATGGCCGGGCCGATGGAGCGGTTCTTCCGCGATGCTCAGCTGATCTTCTCGCCGGCTGGGACGAGCGACGTGCAGAGGCTGAGGTTGGCGCGGCTCGCGCGAGGTGCGACGGCGCGGGGCCAGTGGTCCCAGCGGTTCGCTGTTGGCCCCGCGCCGTCGGTGGTGCCGGTGTGACCTACAGCGCGTCGATGCGCTGGTCGAGGAGGTACTGGGCCTGCCGTTCCCGCTCCTTGATGAAGGCGAGCATCCGCTGTCCGTCCTCCATCGGGCGGGCTTCACGGCCGACGACACAGATCGTCATGAGCGGGATCCCCAGCTCCTTGTCCATCAGGCGGACACCCAGATAGGTGCGGATGTTGATCAGGTCGACGACTTCGTTGCCTGCGAAGTCGGCCTTCGCGCACACGTCGGGAAGGGTCAGGGGCACCTTCCGGTTCATGGTCTCGGGGCAGTAACCATGTTCCAGGGGCATGACCCGTCCCACGGCAGCGGCCAGGGCCTCGGCTTCCGCGACGGAGCCGAGGTCTTCGGCCGAGGGCAGGTGCAGCCCGGTGAACAGCTGCTGGCTGGAGATGGCGTTGGCCATCGCCATCGCTCCGGGTATGCCCGACGTGCGGCCCAGGGCCTGGGCGAAGCGGTCGAACTCTTCGTCGGGGCGGTCGAGGCCGAGCTGGCGCAGCCGCGCCCGGCGCTGGGGGATCTGGGCTTGCAGCTCGCGATGGGCGCGTGCGAGGTCAGACATGGTGGGGACTCCGGACGGGGGATGAGGAGGGACGGCGTGCGCGGAGGGAGACCGCGTACGCGTGCTTGACGAGCGAGATGAGCACGTGGCGGGCCGAGCGCTGGTCGCGGGCATCGCAGGCGACGACGGGTGTTTCCGGATCGAGCCGCAGCGCTTGGCGGATGGCGTCGATCGGGTACCGCGAGGAGTCGTCGAACTGGTTGACGGCGATGATGAAGGGAAGCCGCAGCCGCAGGAAGTAGTTGACGGAGTCGAACGAGTCCGCCAGCCGGCGGGTATCGGCGAGGATCACGGCGCCGAGGGCGCCCTGGACGATGTCCTCCCACATGAACTGGAAGCGTTCCTGGCCAGGGGTGCCGAAGAGGTAGAGCTCCAGGCCCTGGCTGCGGAGGTGGATGCGGCCGAAGTCGAACGCGACCGTGGTGGTGGTCTTTCCTTCGACGCCGTCAAGGCTGTCGGTGCCGATCGCGGCCGTGGTCATCAGCTCGTCGGTCGAGATCGGCGTGATGTCACTCGCGGTGCCGACCAGGGTGGTTTTGCCAGCGCCGAAGCCGCCAGCGATGACGATCTTCACCTGGCCGATCGTTGGCTCAGAGGGCTTGGAGGCCTGCAAGGACTCTCTCCAGGACTTCAGGGGCTTTAGCGTCAGGTTGATCGACGGCGACGGTCATGAGGAATTGCTCGTGGATCAGGTCACCGACGACCACCTTGGCGGCCTGCACCGGCAACCGCAGCCGCCACGCGATCTCGGTGATCGTGAGCCTCTCGGCCCGGCACATCGCGAACGCCTCCGAGCGTTCGAGCGCCTCCGGGGGTGGAGGGACCGCCATCAACGGGGCCTTGATCACTGTGGTGCGCTCCAACGGAACACGCGGGTGCGTGCGTCCGCCGGTCACGGAGTAGGGGCGCAGCCGCGGCGGACCACTGCCGGCGGCGGAGGGACCATGGTCGGAGGCCAGCATGTCAGCCCGCCGCAGCGGTCCGCGCCGGGGTGCCCAGGATCGGTGCCGCTCGGTTCGCCAGCATCCGCATCTGGTAGCCGACCACCCCCACGTCGACTCCCTGCTCGGCCAGCACCGCGAGCACACTGTTGTCACCGACCCGGGCGGCGAACATCAGCCCGACGGACGTCTCGAGGATCGTCTGGACGGCCGGGGCCTTCGGGTCCTTCGGGAAGAAGCGGCTCACACCGCGGCAGAGGGAGAAGACGCCGCTGGCCACCGCGCTGACGGCGTCGGCATCGTCCTGGTCCACTCCGTGGAAGTGCTTGGGTATGCCGTCCGACGACGTCACCACGGCGCCGATGGTCTGCGGGACGGCTGCGACGAGGTTGGACAGCAGCCATTCCATGTCTTCAGCGTTGGACACGGTGATCATCTCCTGTGGTTAAGAAGGACGGGGGACAGTTGGCGGGGCTGCTCACTTCGGTCCGCCGTCGTTGTTCTCCGCGGCGGCGTCCCATCCACTCGTGAAGTTCGCCGCGAGCTGCCAGCTGTGTTCTGTGGGCAGCGCGCCGGACTGCGACGTGGATCCGAGCGGAGCCTGCTCGCGGGAGTTCTCGTCCGGCCCGGAGAAGTCGACGTCGGGCCGGACGGGAAGCTGAGGCAGCGACCCCGTATCGCCAGCCGCGCCACCGCCGACCAGATACAGCTCGGCCGGAGCTACCGGCGGCGTCGAGGCACGCCCGTGTGCCATCGGGGCGCGCGCCGCGGCCCGCGACCGAGCGGGACGCTCGGGTGGTGCCGTGTGCGCCATGGGCATGGGCTCGCTGAGTGCCGCTCTGCGGGCCTCCTGCTGCTCGGCCACCTCAAGGCGGCCGGCTTCCAAGAGCGCCTGCGGCAGGATGACGACGGCCTGGATACCGCCGTAGAGGTTTTCCCGCAGCTCGACCGTGATGCCGTACCGGTGAGCGAGAGAGGCGACGACGTAGAGGCCATTGCGGCCTTGGCGGAGCAACTCCGCGCTGGTGTCGGACTCTTCGGGGTCGGTGAGCAGGTCGTTCATTCGCGCGAGCATCTCGCGGTCCATGCTCAGGCCGCCCTTGTCGTCGATCTCGACGAGCAGCCCGAGCGGGATCAGCGAGGCGCGCACGTCGACCTGGGTAGCGGGCCTGGAGAACTCGGTGGCGTTCTCCAAAAGCTCCGCCAGCAGGTGAGCCACGGCAGCCACGGCATACCCCGGCAGGTGAGCGTCCGGCGCGGCGATCACCTTGGCTCGCCTGTACTGGTCGATCTCCTGGATGCCGAGTCGCAGAATGCCCCGCACGGAAGAGGGGTCTTCGTGACTGGGCAACCGGGCGCCGCCCATGACCGCCATACTCTCGGCCGCGCGACTGATCCGGGTGACGTCGTGGTCCACCCCGTACAGGCGAGCCAGGTGATCGGGATCCTCGACATCCCTCTCCACGTCGTCCAATTTCGCCTGTGCAGCCTGGACCAGGCCGCGCAGACGATGGGAGAAATTGACGAAGACCCGCACACGCTGGCCTTCCGCCTGAACCAAGGCCTCTCCCACTTCCTTCCGGTACCCATGCAGGTCACGCGCCAGCTGGGCGAAGGGGTGGTCGCCCTCCACGGCCACGTCCTCACAAGCCACGAGTGGACGCTGGCCTCTGCGTAGCCGGACCGTCGCAGCGCGCGCCTCGTCCGTGCCGGCCCGGACCTGCCCGAGCAGGTACGTCACCCACTCCGCGACGAGACGGCTGTCCTCCTCGACGCTCCGGGCGACCGTGAGTGCCCCCCGGTACGCCGGCCAGAGCACCCCTACCCCGATCGCCACGGCAGCGGTGACCACGTATCCGGCTCCCGCCCGCGAGACGGCCGGAGCGACCACGATGGCGGCCGTCGCCAGCAGCAAAATGCCCGCTGCCGGGAGAACCACCAGACCGGCCAGAGCCCTACGCACCTCGCGGCCGGCGGGATCCGGATCCTTCTTGCGGCTCCGGCGATGCCGGACGCCCTTACGAGCCCCACTCTGCGATGCCGCAGTGGGCGACGCGCATTCAGACATGGATGTCCTCAAAAAGACAGGAACGGTTAAGACTTCGGCATCACGCCGATGCGCCGTGATCCCCTGACGCAGGCGCATCGTCAGCCAGGAACCGGCCGGAACGGCAGCATCCGACTATCAGCGAGCAGAGGCGCTGTGTGCCCTTACGGAACTGAAGTGCCGCCCGCCCGGTCGGACGCAGCTCTTGACCGGCGACCACCAGCCCCGCACGACCGCCTACTGCCAACCGCATCAGGAGTCACATACAGCGTGCTCGCTACAACTGATCGTTGCTACACCAGGAACAGTCGTTCACGAGTCGTTTCCTTCCACATGTGGGCGGTTGAACGATCGGAAATCGGACGTTCAGAGTGATTCGACATCAAGGATCAGGTCCTGGCCGGCGGTGCGACACGAGAACGACCAGCATTCGACTACGCGACAGCACCCTCACGAAGTGGCGTCGAGCGCGCCGAGAAACTTCAAGGCGCGATCGATCTCGCCGGTATGAATCAGCCGAGTGCGCGTCCGCATCAGCCCAGCCGTTCCGTAGGCACCGAGTTCCCGGCAGCGCTCGACCAGGCGTACCCAATCGGGGCCGAGCTCGAGATAGTCGGCGAGCGCGCGTATCCGCTTGCTGGGCGTAACACCTCCGGCGACGCTTTGAGCTTGTCCTTGTTGCACTGCTTGGACGAAAGCATCGGCACTTCCTGCTCCTTCGACGCTCTCCACGTTCCATACAGCGTCACGCCCCAGCCAATCGGCCACGACGACATGCTGGTGCGAGGCTAGATGGAAGTCGGGAAGTTCGGAGTATTCCTGCTGTGAGCTGACCCAGACGGTCAGGCCGTAGGACTCCATCAGCGCAGCGGCGAGGAGCAGTAACAGCCGTTCATACGGCTCGCTGCTGCGTACCGCCGGCTCGGGGACGCACAGTACGCAGCCAGGTGTGCCGTCGAGGCCGGAGCCGCGGTCGACGGCGAGCTGAAGGACGGCGTGGCGGTCGCGGAACAGTAGCCACGCTGCCGCCTGTTCACCGAACTGGGTACGCGACCACATGACCGGCATGTCGGTGGTTTTGAGATGCCGGTCGACGAACATCGCGCAGACGTGAGAGCCGAGCCACAGGGACCCGACGCTGGAGAGATCTCCGTACGCGGTCCTGGCCGCCGCTGAGCGTGAGTGCGCCAGGTGGAATTCAAGGCCTTGCGGCTCCTCGTGGAGGGCGCAGTCATCGGCCAGGAGGCTGTCGTCCACGTTCAGGCAGGCCCACAACAAGGCGTACGTCACGTCATCGAGGCGATACGGGGCGGGGATCGGGAGCCTCTGAATGGGCATCGCGAGCTGGCGCCGAGCTTGGGCAGCGTCGAGGGCATACAGATCCTCGCCGCCTTGTGCGCCCAGGGAGCCGAGGACCAATGCCCGGCGTGTGGAACGGGTGAAGTACCTCAGATGGTCGAGATCCTCGCGGCCGATCACAACACAGCCGGGCTCACGGGCGGCCTCATACATTTGCACCGACACGGAGGTGCCGTCCAAGACCCTCAGACCGTCCAGGTGCCACACGCCACCGGTGCCAGGGACCGGTGCCGCGACGGAGAGGAAGGACGTGTCGAAGAGGATGTCCAGGTTGTGCGCGGCGGCAAGCGACGCGTCGTGGGGACTCCTGGCGAGCACGAATTCGCGCTCCGGTGCCGGACCGAGAAGCTCCTTTACGCTGTGGCCGAGCCAGAATTCGAGAACCGTTGCCGCCTCACCGCGTGGTTCCTGCGATCCGGAAAGCCACCGTGTATACGTGGTCTTGGTGACGTTCTTCAGCCGGGTGAGGCGCGGGTTGTCGTAATGCTTGGCTGCCCGAATGCCTGCGTTGGCGAGCTGTGTCGCGAATACCTCGTAGCGCAGCCATCCACGTTTTTCCAGTATGGCGTAGAGGAGCGTCGGGCGCCGCATGCGGGGGATTCCCTTCTCGTGGTCGGTGCGGGGAGGAAGTACTGCGGCAGGGGCATCGCCGGTCAGGCCAGGAGCAGGCACATGTCCCAGTCGCAGGGCGTTGCGGCGTCGAGACTCTGGTAGGCGAGGATTGCTCCGGCCGCGCCTGTGAGAAACCCGGTCTCCTCCGGGGGGCCGGCCAGGCGGAACCGTTCATCGAGCAGCTTCAGCCGGTTGGCGAACCGGTGCGGGTCTTCCGCGTCCTCCGCAACACGCTGCACCGTGCGCAGCAGACCACCGAACCCGTGGCACAGGCTCCTGTCGACGATCTGGTCGAGTTGCTGGTGGTCTGCCAGACACATCAGTAACGAGCGCTCCGCCATGCGCTTACGATCCGCGTCGCCTAGGGCGATCCCGGCGAGCTGCTGAGCGCGCGCCAATCCCGGTGTGCCGGAGCACCAGGAGGGCGCGGCCGGGATCGCGGGGGCGGGACCCTGCGCGCTGATCCACCGTGGCCACCGAGTGCCACGGTGGTCAGTCACCCGTATCTGATCGAGCCAGCGACAGATCCGGCGCATGGCCTCGTCGTGGCCCGCAACCGTGATCCCTCGCTGCTTGGCCAAGGCCAGCAGGGCGAGCGGGCCAGCTATACCGTGCGCCATGCCGGCCATAGCCCGCCCGTCCGCGGGCGCAACACCGCCGACGGCCAACTCCCGGCCGCTCCACCAACCGGGCAGGTTCGCACCGGAGGCCACGGTCACCGGCTCGGTGAGCCGGACAAGGTAGTCAAGGACGCCAGTCAATTCCGGACCGCTGGGCTGACGTCGCAGGAGCAGGGCACCGAGGCCAGTCAATCCGCCGATGACGTCGTACTCGGCGTGAGACGCGAACCGCCCAGCACTGACACGGGCGTGTGCGGCGGCAAGGCGCCGCCGGGTCAGCGCGGCCACGATCCGGTCGAGCGTGTTCAACGCGCCCGCGTACCGGTCGGTGCCAGCGGCAGCCACATGCAGCACGTAGGACATCGCCGGCGCCCCGTAATACAGGCTTGCCGCGGCGCCGTCGATCAGTGGCCCTGTGGCAGACAGCTGCCGCTGAATCGCTGGCCACTGGCCGGATCCGCGATGGGCGCGCACCACATGAAGAAGTGCAACACCCAGCGAGCCATGAGTGAGGGATTGGCGACTGGCGAGGGTCGCGTCGTGGGTTCGTACGGCGAACACCGCGTTGCTCCTTCAGTGCGGGTGATCTAGGACAGGGCGCCGCAGGCGGGATGCGGCAGCCAGTGCCTGCAAACAGCAGCCGGTGACCTTTCGTCTCAGGAAGTGAGGGGATCCCGGCCCGAGAACAGCGCGCATTCGTCCGTCAGGATCGCGTTGAAGACGTCGTCGATGCGGTCCAACGCCTCGTCCTCGCGGAAGGCTGCGACCCGTGCCCAGTACTCGCGGACATTCTCATGGCGCATCAGGGAATGCGCCTGAACCCGCAAGGTGCGCCTGTCGAGCAGCCCCACCCGGAACTTAGCCGCCAGGAGACTTACTTGGCGGTTGACGTTGACGTGCCGCGCGTACTCTTCCGCCGACATCTCTTCGCCAGTGAGCACCCACCGCTCAGGGTTCGCCGCAACGTCCGCCAGCAACGCCTGATGCATGCCCGCGGCTCGGAGCACGGTCTCACGCCTGTGATGCCGTTCGACCTGGAGAAGCCGCGCGACTCCGGCAGCAACGACCAGGAGAACGGCGTGATTGATCTGCATGTGGTTTTCCTTCACTGGAGGCGTGGCGTTCCGGGCCGGGCGGTACCCATGCGGTCAGGCGGAGCCGGTGCGCGATCAGGGAGTCCGGGGCGAAGTCCCGCCGAGGGGGCACTGGTCAGGAACAGAGCCGTGTGCCTGCCGAGCCAACAGCGAGCCTGGCCAGCCCACCCGTTTTGGAGCTCCTGCACCTGCTCTTCGGTGAAACCGCGCTGCCAAGGCCTTTCTCTGGGCTCGACATCCGGTCCCGGCCAGACGCGCAGCAGTACGTACACCTGGCCGCCAGGCCGCAACCAGCGGCGCGCATCACCCATGAAGCGCTGGTGGTCGATGAACGGCAAAACGTTTCGACAGACGATGATGTCGAAGCTGTCGGGCTGCAACTGGTTCGTGGGCGCGTCAGAGTCAAAGTCATGCACCTCGTAGCGCAACTGTGCATCGGTACCCAGCTTGCGGGCGGTTCCGATTGCGGCAGGCGAGACATCCAGCCCGAGCACGTCGTAGCCCCAGCGGCGAAGCTGCCTGGCGAATCCACCGCTGCCGCATCCCACGTCGAGCGCGCTCGCCCCTGCAAACGCATCCACGTGTATACGGACCCGCTCCACCTCAGCGTCACTAACGAGGCGGTCCACGGCGCGTCCCTCGCGGTGCCAGGCGTCCCAACGGGTTGCACTGATGCGACCCACAGGCTTGGTCATGCCGCGTCCACTGGGCCACCGTCGGTCCCGGAAGAAAAGCGGTCCTTCGATACAGGTACGTGGCACAAGTCCTGCAAGCCGCCCGTGCGAACCTCACCGGAGTATTCCCTCACCAGGCGGAGCCCGACCTCGCGGACCGGATTGCGAACCGCCCGTGGCACGGCCGACGAGCCTCCACACCGCTCACGGGGTGAGAGCAAGGACGGCGGCCGATCGATGTATCCCTCGAATGTCATGGTGGTCCCCCGGTCAGACGAGCCTGTAGGCGATGGTGATCGCAGCGAACACGGCGGCGACGAGAAGAACCTGCGCGCTGACCTGGCGCCAGCTCCAGTCCCTCGCGTCCATCCACCGCAGAGGACGCCTTCAAGTCGGACCCGCCTGGACCTCAGGAACCACGAGATGAATGAACGCCGCACATCGCTCACCCAGATCCCTGATCACTGCGTGATACTCGTTGTCGTCGGAGCTGATGGCATGCCGGTTGAGGACGATCACACCGTCGGCGAAGCCGCCTCGGATCAACCGGCGAACCTCCATCCAGCCGGGTCGCTGCCAGGGGGGCGTGTAGACCCCGCGCGATGCAGTTGACGTCGCCTGATACACGTATTGCTCCGTCGGAACAGCCACGTCGTGCAGTCGGACCCCTATGGCGTAGCCGCACTGTTCGGCCTCCGCCTGAAGCGTGTCCCAGTCGTCGTCGGGTGCTGCCCGCCGGCTGAGTACCAGGCTGTAGGCGAGGACACGCAGTGGACGGTCAGTGCCGAGCCGATCGTGTCGCGCGCTAGCGTCGAACACGAACCGCGACCGGACGCGATGCAGATGGCGCCGGCGGTCCTCCGATTGCTTCAGTGAGACCGGCCCCCGGTGCCACCCACCTCGAGTGAAGAAGTCACTACCGGCTGCTTGGGCGGTGAAGTGCGGCACACCGCCTGCTCCCGCGAAAGACTCTGTTGAGGTAAGCGGGTGTGTGGGGCGGTCGAGTTCGTTGTCCGGCGACATGTGGGGTGTCTCCGTAGCGTCCTGTTGGTTGAGGCGGTGAAGAGTGGCCACGGCCGGCCTGATGGTGGGCGATGGCCGTGTTGGGATGAAGGAGCTCTCGTCCTGTGTCGCGCTCATGCCGCCAATGACTCGTCTGGGATGGAAAGCTCGAACCAGACTTCCTTGCCGCCTGGATCGGTTCGGCGCGCGCCCCAGGCGCTGCTCAGCCTGTCGATGAGGGTGAGGCCGCGACCGGACTCTTCCGAGGACGTGGCCAGTTTCAAAGCCGGCATCTGACTGCTGCCGTCGCTCACGACAACGCGGACGCGGTTCCGGCGGCGCGACAGTGTCATCTCACACTCGTGAGAACCGGCATGGTCGTGCACGTTGGTGAGAAGCTCGTTGGCACACACGACGACCTCATCGGCGATCACCTTGAGGCCCCAGTCCTCCAGCCGACTACGAATGGACTGTCGGATGGCACCGAGGTTCTCGGCATGTGCGACCAGATCCTGGTGGTGTTCCAGAGGGTCAGCGCCCTTGTTCACGAGCAACTCCCATCGCTATTGCCGGCCTGCCCTTGCCTACACACTCTTGTCGGCAGGGCTTCCACGTCGCAGCGGCCAAAGTCGCATTGCCAAGCGGCCATGCGCCGCGGTGTCGTTGCCTTGGAGCAGTGCCATCACGTCAGTCCTTGTCATGGAGGTCGAGACACTCTGCACAAGGCCACTCAGAGCGGTGCTGGAGCGCCCATCTGCTGTGATCGAGTTGGAGTATGGCCCCGGATCTCTCTCCGTGTAACGCTCGCGATGGAAGTGTCCGCATGAGCGTTGCGGGCATACGAAGGTCCGTAACCGGATGCTCGTTCTGCCGTGTAACTTCCTTGTGGCTGCTACGGGGCAAAAGAGACTGGAAGCACTCGTCCAAGGGGGCATCGCCATGACGACAGGGCCGACGACGCCGGTCGTGACGAACGAGCTGGTCGAAGGGACAGGCCCCACGACACGGCGGCGGCTACTCGGCGTGCGTCTGCTGGCCTTGAGGGATGCTCGCGGCTGGTCAGCCGAGGAGGCGGGGGACCGCGCTGGCGTGTCGAAAGCGACGGTCAGCCGCTACGAACGTGGCAAGGGAAACGTTCGCTGGAATCAAGTTGACCAGCTCTGTCGAGCATACGGAGCGCCGGAGGAAGAGCGAACGGCCCTCGTCGAACTGGCGAAGCACAGCGTGGCAACCGAGGCGTGGTGGGTTCCGTTCGCCGGGAAGCTATCGGACCAGATGCGGATGTTGCTGGCCCTGGAGAACGAGGCAACACGCATCAGCCACCACACCGTGGGCGTCATTCCCGGACTGCTGCAGACGAAGGAGTACGCACAGGCGATCAAGGCCACGCCCGTCAACCCCTTCCCGCCGCAAGACCTGCTGGACTACCTACAGATGCGCATGTTGCGCCAGAGGATCCTGGACCGCGACGTCCCACCGACGTACCACGTCATTCTGGATGAATCCGTGCTACGGCGGCGAGTTGAGTGTTCCGAGGTCATGGGTGCCCAGCTTGACCACCTGCTGGCCCGCGGGAAGGCACCGACCATCAGCATCCAAGTGCTTCCGTTCTCGGCAGGGGCCTACAGCGCGGCTCTGAGCACCTTCATTGTCTTCGGCGGTCCCGATCCCGCCCTCGACGTGGTCTTCCTGGAGAACCAGGCGGGCTCACTGTTCCTGGAACAACAGTCGGCGCTGGAGGAGTACACGGCTGCCATGACATTCCTGCGCCAAGAGGCACTGGACCCGACCTCCTCGGCGGAGTTCATCGCCGAGGTCCGCAAAGAGCACCTGAGAGACCGGAAGTAACGAGGATCACCCGTGGCCGAGCAACCCCAACCTGTGTACTTCAAGAGCAGTTACAGCGCCAATCCCAACGGCGAGTGCGTCGAGTGCGCCAAGCTGCCGCACACCCTCTTCGTGCGGGACTCGAAGACCCCGGACGGCGCAGTCCTCGGCTTCACCCACGAGGCCTGGACGAACTTCACGGCCGCCCTAGGGCGCGACCAGCGCCGGCCTCACTGACCAGCCCGTCTCTGCGATGCCGGCCCGGTCCCCTCGACGGGGCCGGGCCGGCCGCATGTCCGCTCGTGAGGTTTGCCCCGCTCGCGGGTGGGAGTTCTCAATGGAAGTCACCTTCTGGGGCCCGCGATTGCGGTATCCAGAGGGGTAGGAACAGGCCGAGACGTGGAAAATCTCGCACTGGCGTACCACGATGCGGACAGTCAGCAGCCATGGGCGCTGTCCGCATCAGGTGCTGGAGGGAGGACGCATGCCGCAGAGACCAAAGCCGTTGGATGAGACCAAGTCTTTCCGTGACTGGTGGGGGAAGGAACTAAGGAACTGGCGCAACGCCAGAGGGCTGTCCTCCAGGGCCCTAGGACTAAAGGTGCACCTCAGCGGGTCCATGATCGAGCGGATTGAGAAGAACGAACGTCTCTGCGACGCGGTGTTGGCCGGCAAGCTGGATGACGCTCTAGAGGCAGGCGGCGCGCTGCGGCGGCTGTGGCGTCTGGTGGAACAGGAAGCGTCCGGACAGCGTAGTGATGCGGACAGCTCTACCTCGTCCCACCCGCTCCACAGCGTCGATGCTCAGGCCAAGGGCATGCTTGGGGTGGACCCGCCCGCACGCCTGGATCGGAGCCTGTCACCAATGGAGCGTCGAGCCATGATGGCCGCCAGCGGACTCGTTGCTGTCATGCCTGGAGCCTTTGTCGATCTCATTCCCCACCCTGACCCAGCCCCTGTCCCTGATGTCGTGCGTCCCGACGACATCGAGCAAGTACGGACGGCGGCCGCGACTATCGCCGAGTGGGACAACCAGTTCGGAGGCGGCGGGATCGTCCGCAGCTCGCTGCACGGACAACTGGTCTGGGCTCGGGGCCTACTTGAAGCCGCGTGCCCCTCTGCCCTGGAGAAGGACCTCTTTACCGCGGTGGGCCACTTGGCCATCGCGATGGGAGCAAGCGCCTTCGATTCCTACCAGCACGACGACGCCACCCGGCTTCTGGTGTTCGGCCAGCGGTGCGCCGAGCACATCAACAACTGGCACCTCCGAGCCACCGCGCTCAACTGGCTTGCACGTCAGGCAGTTTGGTGCGGCAACCCGGACGACGGGCTCACGCACGCAGAGGACGGTCTCGTGCGTGCTGATCGGCTGACGCCCCGGGAGCAGGCCATGCTCCACAACGCTAGCGCCAGGGCCTGGGCGCGGATGGGACGCCGGCAAGAAGCGCTTGCGGCCATCGGACGCTCGGACGATGCCTTCAGCCACGCGGCGGTCGGTGAAGATGTCGCCTGGATGAGCTACTACGACCACGCACAGCACCACGGTGACACGGGGCATGCAGTTTTTGATCTCGCACTCTTGGCCCGCCAGTCGACAGCCATGGCCGCAGCAAGGCTCCGGACTGCGATTGACGGACACACCGACGACTACGTTCGCTCACGCGCTCTCTCGGGAACCAAGCTTGCAACGCTCATCATGACCACCGGAGACCCGAAGGAGGCTGTTTCGATCGGGCATCAGGCCCTCGACGAAGTCGGCCGCCTTCGGTCGAAGAGGGCGATCGATGACGTCTCCTGCCTCTCGAGGGCATCCGCGCGGTACGCCGGCGACTCTGACGTTGCCGTGCTTCGTGATCGGATTGCAGCTGTCATCCGCGCATGAACAGGAAACGAGTCGAATCATCCTTCGCGCTACTTCAGGAAATTACTGACGCGGCGCGGCTTTCGAGTTCGGGAGCCGAGCCGATCAGGCTGGCCGAGAATGATCTCTGGAAATTGCCCGGCGGTATTGTCGTTCGCATTGCGCGATCCGGGCAAGACGAAGCCGCTGCACGCGAGGTGGCTGTCGCGCGATGGCTACACGAGAGTTCCGTACCAGCGGTGCGTCCGCTAGAGATGAGTCAGCCGATCCGCGTCGGCGGGCGATCCGCCACGTTCTGGGAGCAACTTCCTCCACATCGACACGGATCAGTGGCCGATCTCGCGCCGCTGTTGCGGATGATGCATTCACTGCACATACCTTCATTCCCAATCGGGAGGTTGGATCCCTTCGTCAGACTCGTCGAGCGCCTCCAGGGGGCTCGTTCGATCGGCACTGCGGATCGAGAATGGCTCCTGCAGCGACTTCGCAGGCTTCGCCGCGAATGGGACAGCCTCCCCGATGGCCTGCCGCAATGCGTGATCCATGGCGACGCATGGGACGGCAATTGTGCGGTTACGGATGACGGACCTCTGCTCCTGGATTTCGAACGGACATCTGTTGGCCCTCCGGAATGGGACTTGACTTCTACGGCTGTGGCTTTCGATACGTTCGGCAGCCTGTCACGCGAGATGTATCAGGACTACTGCACCTCATACGGATTCGACGTGATGGCGTGGTCGGGGTATTCGACACTCCGCGATATCCGTGAGCTCAGACTAGTGACCTTCGCCCTGCAGATTGGGGATCAGGACGTCAAGGCGATGCATCAGGCCCGCCATCGAATTGACTGCGTGCGCGGTCGATGCGGGCCGCGGCCTTGGCGGTGGGAGGCAGTCGGTTAGGTGTTGCCTGCAGTGTCGCTAAAGCACGACTTCTGCGGCCACCTGTGCACCGACTCGCTGCGTGAGTGCCACGCGACCGCCGGCCAGCCGCACGGCCAGTGCTCGGGGTCGTGACGCTGCCTCCGACATCACGGCTAGACATTTCGCGGCGGACGATGAGGCACCGACCCTCTATTCCTAGCTGGGCCCGCAATGGACGTCGAGGCCTCGTACGTTGCGGAGGCGGCGGAGAGCGGCAGACCTGCCCCACCGTGAGGCGGAGCGCCCGGTGGACGAAGGGCGCCCATCGAGTCGCAGGAAGACGTCACCCTCGTTTCCGGTCCTCGCCGGGAACCAGTGGCGGGTTTCAGGCCGCGCGGTCCACCGCCTGGGCTTCCAGCCATGCCTCAACCTCCACCCACCGGTAGCGCAAATAGCGGCCGACTTTGTGGGCTCGCGGACCCTGGCGTCGGTGATTCCACACGTAGACCGTGTTCAGGGGCACACCAAGGAAGTCTGCTAGTTCCTCGGTGCTCATCAGCGGACGACGGTCCCCGGCACCACTGGCGGATCCCGCCACGCGGGCAATGTTTCGGCGCATGAATACTCCAAGACGACTCGGAATCGGGTAGGAGGGAACCTCCCGAGCGGTCGCCCGCTGCGGTGGTGTGCGGAACAGTGTCATGGATCTCCGGCCGCACCAAACAAAGGGATCCATCGCGCAATTTCTGAGACGTTGAAGAATTACCGGGAGATGCTCGCGAACCCTCGGCGAGGACTCTCCGAATCCTCGCCGAAGACTCGTCGAGGGCTCGACCGGGGATAATTTTCTCTGCCGAACGTTCTCGTCAATCCCGGCATCGCGAGAGCAGAAAAAGCAGTTTGACATTCCCGATTCCGTGGATCAACATTCCATTCACCGCAGCCGCTCACGGCCACCTATGGACGGCCACATGCAAACCTCCCTGCCGTCCGACCTCAACCGGCCAACCGCCACGCGCCGAGGTCGCCCCCTGCACGAAAGTAGATCACGATGCCATACGACCGCTGGCACAAACAGCCGAGCAAGGACGGCGGAGACAAGCTCTGCGCACACAAAAAGGTCCCCTCCAAGGTGCATGGACAAGGCTCCCGCTGGCAGGCGCGATGGAGGGACCCCAACGGCGAACAGCTCACCGAGCTGTTCGAGCGCGAAGCCGACGCACGAGCACACGAAACGGCGATGCGGGCTGGGTCAAATGACGGCTCCTATATCGACCCAAAGGGCGGCGAGCTCACCGTAGAGGAACTCATCGAGAAGTGGCTGAAGGGCCAAACGGTTCCACCACGCACACTCAACCAGTACCGGTCGCGGGTCAGACTCCATATCCTCAAGCCACTCGGCAAGCACAAGATAAAGAGCATCACGGCATCGGTGATCCGCGAGTGGATCGCTGACCGAAAACAACACCTCGACGAGACGACCGTTGCCCTGATCCTGAGCCACCTCCAGAGCATGCTCGATCTCGCTGTCGACGACGACCTAATACGGAAGAACCCATGCCTCACGCGCTCGGTGAAGGCCGTCAAGCCGCGTCGTGCCAAGATGACCGCGAAGGATCTTCCGCTTACATGGCAGCAGACAGAGGAAATCCGGACGGCCCTTCCCGACCGATTCAAGGCCATGGTGGACGTCGGCCGAGGCCTGGGCCTTCGACAAGGAGAGATCTTCGGGCTCAGCCCTGACGATCTCGACTGGGAGCACGTGAACGGGCCCATGGTCCACGTACAGCGTCAGATCGCGATGGATGGCTCCACCCTGGTCTGGTCAGGCGCCAAGGGCGATAACAGCGCGAACCCCAAGGACCGATGGGTGGAACTGGACGGTGGAGTCGGCAGCGCCCTCAAGCAGCACATGGCCACATTCCCGCCGATCCCCGTCACGCTGCCCAAGGAGACCAAGGACGGGGAACTGGAGACGCTGCGTGTCATCTTCTACTCCCGCGAGCGCAAACCCGTTAACCGTAACTACTTCAACAGCTTCGTCTGGAAGCCTGCTCTGGCGGCCGCTGGCATCATCGCTCCCCTGAAGCCCGGCAGGAAGAGGAAATGGGAGAAGTCGCGTGACAAGATGATGCACGCGCTCCGCCATCTCTTCGCCTCGATGGCGCTGGAACACGGTGTCGACATCTACACACTTTCCGACCGCCTCGGCCACTCCGACCCGGCCTTCACTCTACGTAAGTACGTGCACCGGGTACCCAACGCCGGCGCCAAGCTGCGCGCCGCCCTGCGGAACATCTACGAGCAAGCCGCCTGACCCGGTGTGCAACGTCTGTGCAAGATGATCTTCATGAAGGCCAGAATGCGCAGGTCAGGACGCCGGGTGTGCATTACTACGACGTGTGAGAACGCCGCCCGGCGGGCTGCCGGGTGAACGCGTGACGAGCAGTACGAAGGGCCGCCACCCGGGCATGTTCCGGGTGGCGGCCCTTCGGCCGTTTTTCGGTCGTTCTCCGCGCTCCGCCGTGCGCCGTCAGGGCACCACGATGACCACCACGGGGCTGTTGTTGAAGCCGTAGCCGTAGTTGTTGAAGCCGGTGTTGAAGCCGTAGCCGAAACCGCCGCGGCCGCAGTTGCCCCACCATCCGCCGTAGAAGCAGCCGCGGTTGGTGGATGCCTGCGTCGGTGCGGACGCCGAGGCCGTCGTCGTGGTGGCGACGGTGGCGCCGCCCGCCAGCAGCACGCCGACGGCGGAGAGCGCCGCGAGGCGCCTAGCACGCTGTGCATTCATGGACGTACCTTCCTTCCACCCCTCGTGCGGTGGTCCACTGCACGATTCGGATGGCCGCGATCTCAGAGTGAGAAAGTCCGGCGCGGTCGTAGGTCTGGAGCCGCCTGGATCACCAGGAGCGGAGCTGTCGGAGCTGTCGGTTGTTTTTCCGTGGTGAGCGGGGATGGCACCCGGCTCTGGGCGCACCCTCGCACTGCGGCTCTCCTCCCGATGCTAGGTGACCCCCGCCCGCTCAGCATCCGGAGCCGATCAGGGCCGGGCGGCCCCGCGACCCGGTGCAACCTTCCGCGCTTCCCAGGCTTCCTATTCTCGGGAGATCGCCTTCCGGGGGCGGTCCCGGACGAGAGGAGCCGTGAGGGAATGACCGAACAGGACGACTGGGGGCGGGAGTTCGACCACCGATGGGCGAATTCCGCCGAGCACAAGGAGCCCTCCGCGCGGGCCCGCATGCTCGCCGCCCGCTGGCGGGAGAACCCGCCGGACCCGATGCCCTTCCGGGCCGACCCGGACCGGACGGCGCCGCGCCGTTCCTCGTGGGTGTCGACGGCCGTGGTGCTCTCCTGCGTGGCCGTGGTGATCGTGCTGCTTGGATGGATACAGATGCGGGCCCTGTACTAGGCCCTGGCGCGGACGCGGCGGGTTCCGTACCGGCGTGGACGGCGGGCCCGCCGACGAGGGGGCTCTGCCAGTGAGGGGGACGGGTGTGGAAGAGGACTTCCGGCGCGGGGCGACGGCGGCACGGCGGCTCGGGGAGGGCGCCGACCTGCGGGACGTGGTCGACCCGGGCACCCCTGCCGCCTGGCTGGAGCTGGACGAGGGGGTGCGGTGGAACGCGTGGTACAACACGACGTACTCCGGACTCACGTGGGACCGGACGGCGGGCGGGCGGGCCCTGCGACGCGCCCTCGGCGGTGACGCACCGCTCAGCGACGCGCACCTCGCACTCGCCCTGTGTCATGGCGACGGCCGGATCCGGCACGCGGCGCTGGAACGGGCCGCCGGGCGTCCGGCGCTGCTGCCGCTGGTCGTCCTGCGGTGCGCGGACTGGGCGCCGCCGGTACGGGAGCGGGCGCGGGAGCTGCTGACCGCGGCGCTGGACGTGGAGTCGGCCGTCCGGCTCGCCCCGCTGCTGCTGCGCGTCGGCGGCCGGGGGCGGGGCGACTTCGGCGTCGGTCTCCTCGGCGACCTGCTGTCAGGGGCCTCCCCCGAGCAGACGGCGGCGCTGTTCGGCGACCGCGACCGCACGGTACGGCGTTACGCGTATCGCCGCGCGGTGGCCCGGGGGTGCATCTCCCCCGTCGAGCTGGCCCGTGCCGCCGCCCGTGACGACGACGCCGTCGTACAGATGCTGTGCGCCGACGCCGCACTCGCCGCCGTGGACGAGGCGAGCGCGGCGGAGGTGCTGGAGGCGCTGCTCGGGGCCCGCAGTCCCCGCGCCCGGTCGGCCGGGGTGACCGCGCTGCGCCGCTTCGGACGGCCGCGGGGCGACTCCCCGGGCGGGCCGGACCAGGCAGAGGAGAGGGCGTCGGAGTTCCTGGCGGACCGGTCGGCGCTGGTGCGGGGCGTGCGCGCGGTATGTCGTACGGCAGCACGGGGCCGATCCACTGTCCTGGTACCGGGAGCGGTGCGCCGGCGCGTCCGATCCGGCGTTGCGGCCGGGCGCTGTCATCGGGCTGGCGGAGTGCGGGACGCGCGCGGACGCCTACCTGCTGTGGCCGCTGCTGGACCACCGGACGCCGGGGGTACGGGCGAAGGCGGTGGCCGGGCTGCGCGTGCTGGACGTGACGGACGTGGCCCGGATGCGGCGGCTGCTGGACGATCCGGCGCCCGGGGTGGCCGGTGAGGCGACCCTCGCCCTGCTGCCGTCGGCCGCGCTGCTGCCGGAGGAGTGGCTGGTGCGGCGGCTGGACGCCGGGCACCCCCGGTGGGTGCGGGTGTCGGCGTGCCGGCTGCTGCACGCGCGGGGCGACGTAGCCGGGCTGCGGGCGGCCGTCGCGCTGCTGGGGGACGCCGACGAGCGGCTGCGGGCCCGGGCCGAGCTGACCGTGCGGCGGGTACGGCGGTGGGGGCCGGCGAGCCGGTCCGAACCGCGGGTCGCGGAGCTGCTCGACCGGGCGGACCGGGAAGCGCGGGCCGGGGGTGCGGACGAGGCGGGCGCCACGGACACGGCGCATACGACGGACACGACGGACGCGGTCGACACAGCGGACACGGCGGACCGGGACGGTCGGGCGCGGTTGGGGTGAGGTCGGGGCTTTGCTGCTCCTAGGGCGGTTCGGGGGCTGTTCATGGGAGTCGGGGAGCTGTTCACGGGAGTCGGCTGGTGCACACTGGACAGCGGGACGAGTGCGTGACTGCGGGGTGATGGAAGATGCAGAGCCGCTTTAGGAGCGACCGGCGTCTGACCGTACGGATGACGGTCACGATGTTTCTGCTCGGACTGCTGTACGTGGCCTTCGTCGCCGCGTTGATCGTGCTGCTGAAGTCCTGGGTGCTGGTCGTCGTCCTGGTGGGCGCGATGTTCGTGGCGCAGTTCTGGTTCTCCGACCGGATCGCCATGTTCGCCATGCACGGGCGGGTCGTGGAGCGGGAGGAGTACCCCGAACTGCACGCGGTGGTCGACCGGCTGTGCGCGATCGCCGACATGCCCAAGCCGGTGGTCGCCGTGTCCCGGATGGACATGCCGAACGCGTTCGCGACGGGCCGCAATCCCGACCACGCCGTGGTCTGCGTGACCACGGGGCTGCTGCGGCGGCTGGAGCCGGCGGAGCTGGAGGGCGTGCTCGCGCACGAGCTGTCGCACGTGGCGCACAAGGACGTCGCCGTGATCACGATCGCCTCCTTCCTCGGCGTGATCGCGGGACTGATCGTCCGGTTCGCCTTCTACTCCCAGATCCTGGGCGGCGGCCGCCGGGACCAGAACACCGCGGCCCTCTTCGCCATCGTGATCGGCGTCTCCGCGGCCGTGTACGCGATCAGCTTCCTGCTGATCAGGGCGCTGTCCCGGTACCGGGAGCTGGCGGCCGACCGGGCGGCCGCGCACCTGACCGGCCGACCCTCGGCACTGGCGTCCGCGCTGACCAAGGTCACCGGGGAGATCGCCCGGATCCCGACCAAGGATCTGCGCACGGCCCAGGCCTTCAACGCCTTCTACTTCACCCCGGCGACCGGCAAGGAGCCCGGCATCGAGCGGTTCTTCTCCACCCACCCGACCCTCCAGCAGCGCCTCGACCAGCTGGGGCGGATCTCGGCGGAGCTGGGCGAGGCCGCCACGCCGGGGAAGGCGGACTGAGTATGGGGCTGCTGGACATCCTGCTCGGCCGCACGAAACCGGTCGTGCCCGATCTGGATCAGCTGTTCGCACTGCCCTCGGCGGCGATCACCCTCCAGGCGGCGGCCGGGTTCACCCCGACCGGGGTCGGCGCGGTGTGCTTCGCCACGGTCGAGGGCGCGGCCTTCGAGCAGACCCACCGCGAGGTCCAGGCCCTGCTCGACGCGGACGCCGAGCGCACCGGCCCGCCGGTGGAGCTGCGCCAGGACGGCTACGGCTACTCCTGGCTGGTCTCCCGGCGGACCCCCGACCAGCTGCCCCAGCTGGTCAACGACCTGCACGCGGTGAACAGCTCGATGGAGGTCAACGGATTCGGTCCGCAGCTGCTGTGCTCGCTGGCCGCCTTCGAGGACGAACGGGGGCGCCGCCTGGGGCTCGTCTACCTCTACAAGAGGGGTACGTTCTACCCCTTCGCCCCGCTGTCCGGCACCGCCGAGCGGCGGGACAACCCGCTGGAGTTGCAGGTGCAGGCGATGCTGGCGGACGACCTCAGGATCGAGCGGGACCTCAGCCGCTGGTTCCCGGTGTGGGGTGCCCCCGGCCTCTGACCGGGGACCGCCGGGGACACCCTGTGCTCACTTCCTCTGCGCTCACTCGTTCTGTACTCACTCGTTCTGTACTCACTCGTTCTGCGCTCACTTGCTCTGCGCTCACTTGCTCTGCTCGCGCTGCCGGCGCCGTGCCTCGTGGGGGCGCTCGCGACGGTAGCGGCGCTCCCATCTGGCCTGGCGGTCCCGGCGCTCGCGGTACGCCCGGTAGGAGTCGGGCACGGGGCCCGGGCCCGGCTGCGAAGGCGGCGGGGGCCCGGCGGGCGAGCCCCGGCCGTGGGCCGCGTACAGATAGAGCAGCGCGCAGGCCGCGAGCCACCAGATGTGGTTTCCGAATCCGAGGAGCACCAGGACGACGGTCCCGGTGAAGGCGATGCCACGCATGACGGACCTCCGTCGGGTGATGAGGGGCGGAACGGGGGAAACGAAGTCGCTTGCTCAGCGTAGGGACTCCGTCACCGTGCGTGCATCCGGTTTTCCGGGCGGGCGTCCGCTGTGAGTGAATGGGTCGCATGAGCGAACTCTCCTGCGACCACCACGAGTTCACCTGCGTGCACGACGGCGAGCGGCTCAGCACGGTGAGCGCCGGCCCGCCCGGACGGGCGACCGTCGTGCTGCTGCACGGTGCGGGCACCGGCAGCAAGGAGCGACTGCTGCCGCTGCTCGCCGAGTTCACCGCCCACGGCTGCCGCACCCTGGCCTTCGACTTCTCGGGGCACGGTGAAAGCACCGGGAAACTCGCGGAGTTGAGCCTGCGCCGGCGGTTCGAGCAGGCGGTCGCGGTCATCGACGGACACGCCCCGGCGGACGGCCCGCTGATCCTGGCGGGGTTCAGCATGAGCGGGCAGACGATCGCGGATCTCGTGGGGCACTACGGGCGGCGGGTGGCCGCGGTGGGCCTGTGCGCGCCCGCGGTGTACGCGCCGGAGGCCTGGGACGTGCCCTTCGGTGAGGGCGACGGCCGGTTCAGCGAGATCATCCGCACTCCCGACGGCTGGCGCGACGCGCCCGCCCTCGCCGTGTTGCGGTCGTACGAGGGCCGGGCGGTACTGGCGGTGCCGGGCACCGACACGGTCATCCCGCCGGAGGTGACGGAGGCCGTACAGGACGCGCTGTCGGCGCGCGCGCAGTTCACCCGCTTCGACGTCCCGGGCGCCGGGCACCGGCTGGGGGAATGGTTCCGCGAGCACGGCGACGACCGGCGGGAGTGGGTGGCGGCCCTGCTGAGCGGACTCGCGGAGGGCGCCTGGGCGGCGACCCGGAGCTGGGTGGAAGGGCAGCTCCCGGCGGGCCGCACGGTCACCGGTTCCGGTGCGCTGCGCGGGGGCTGGTCGTCACAGATACGCGGGCTCACCCTGGACGACGGGGAGGAGCTGGTCCTGCGCACGTTCGTGAAGCCGTTCTTCCGGCGGCACGCCGAGGGGCTGCTGTCCCGGGAGGCGTCCGTGCTGAGGCTGCTCGCGGAGCGGGAGGGCGTACCGGCGCCGGCGCTCGTCGCCGTGGACGCGGCCGCCGACCACTGCGACCACCCCAGTCTGCTGATGACCCGGCTGCCGGGCCGGGTGTGGGTGGAGGAGGAGGATCCCGAGACCCTGGACCTGCGACTGGACCTGCTCGCCGCCCAGTTGGTCCGGATCCACGCGGTGACTCCCGGGCCGGAGCGTCCGCGCACGTACCAGGCGTGGACGTCGCCCGAGCGGGTACACACCCCGGGAGGCGTCCGGTGGGAGCGGGCGGTTGAGGTGATCCGCCGCGAACCGCCGCCGTACCGGGGCGGCTTCCTGCACCGGGACTACCACCCCGGGAACGTGCTGTTCACCGGGGCCGGCGACGGGCTGCGGATCAGCGGGGTCGTCGACTGGGTGGAGACCTCCTGGGGCCCCGCCGACCTCGACGTCGCCCACTGCTCCACGGCCCTGGCCCTGCTGCACGGCCCCGAGCACGGGCTCGCCTTCCGGGACCGGTACGAGGAGCGGGGCGGCCGAGGGCTCGCGGACGGCCCGGACCACCTGTACTGGCGGCTGCTCGACGCCCTGACCTACTGCCCCGACGCCGGGAAACTGGCCGGGCCCTGGCGGGAGCTGGGACGCACGGACCTGACACCGCGGGTGCTGGCAGGACGGCTGGAGGCTTACGTGGACGGGCTGTTGGAGCGGTACGACACCGTGTGAGGCCCGGTGATGCCCCGGTGAGGCCCCGATGGGTCCGGTGAGGCCCCGGTGAGGCCGGTTGCCGGTGCCGCCGGGGGCCACGCGCACCGGAGCGGGAGCCGCCGGCGGCAAACGCCGGGTGCCGGGTGCCGGGCGTCCCGCGTCGCACGGGGCGCCCGGCACCACGGTTCACCGCGAGTAGCGCATCAGCGCCCGCACCATGTGGCACGTCGTGTTGGACGGCGGATGCACACCGATCTCCTCGGCCGTGCTGCGGATCGTCTCGTCGTGGGCCTGGTTCGCCAGGTAGACCCCGGAGTCGAGCAGGGCTATGGCGAGGCGCATGGCCTTCAGCCGCCGGTTGTGCGTGACGTACCACTCGCGCGGCCGCCCGGCGGGCAGCCGGTGCTTCGCCATCGGCGCGTAGGGCGAGTCGAACAGAACGGAACGCTTGGCGGTGGACTGGGTCGGCAACGGCTTGTTCTTCAGGGCGGCAGCGGGCACGGGCATCCTCCTGTCGCGGTCAGGGCGCCCACCGGAAGCCCCGGCGACACCCTCGAACACTGCTACCAGTTTACCGCCGGGCACTGACATCGAGGGAGACCGCACAGCCCTTCAAATGCCCAGGTGGACACGGGAATTGCCGCCCTGTCACACCAGGCACGGAAGGGGCGCGTGAGGCGGCAAAAAATCGAACAGGGCGGCAGCGCGACGAGTGCGCGGGCCCCGGATTCGCCGGGGTCCACGAGCGGGCCCCCGACCGCCCGCCGAGACGGCGCGCGCCCGCACCCGAACCCCGGCGGTGGCCTCCGGCCCACCCGCTACCGTGGGCCGCATGGAGATCTGGATCAATCCGGCCTTTTCGAAGTGCCGCAGCGCGATCAGCCTGCTGGATGCCGAGGGGGCCGACTACACCGTCCGCCGCTATCTGGAGGAGGTGCCGAGCGAGGACGAGATCAGGGCCGTGCTCGAACGGCTCGGGCTGGAGCCGTGGGACATCACCCGGACCCAGGAGGCGGACGCCAAGGAGCTGGGGCTCAAGGATTGGGCGCGGGACGCGGACACGCGGGACCGGTGGGTCACGGCCCTCGCCGAGCACCCCAGGCTTATCCAGCGCCCGATCATCACGGCCGAGGACGGAACCGCCCTGGTCGCCCGCACCGACGAGGCCGTGGCGGAGGCACTCTCGCGCGGCAAGGGCTGAGCGAGGGTCGGTGCCGGTCAACTCCACTGTGACACAGGTTACTTGGATGACCCGGACGACCGCTGAGCAACCACGTTCGGCCCCTCGTACATAGCGGCGTACGCTCCCCTACCCCTTCAGGAGGCGCGCATGTCGCGCAGGCGAACCCTCGGCACGAAGAAGAAGGTCGCGCTGTTCGTGACCGCCGCGGCGGTGGCGGGCGGCGGGGCCTTCGCGCTCGCGGCCACCTCGAACGCCGCGCAGAGCCCGCAGAACGCCAAGACGCTGTCCGCCGGCAACTCGACCGTGTGCCAGGGGCTGGCCACGGCCCTCGGCAACAACCAGTCGTTCATCGCGGGCCAGAAGGCGGCCCCGGACGCGCAGTCGTCGGCACGGATCGCCAACCGCGAGGCGGTCATCGAGCAGATCAAGGTCCAGCAGAAGGCTGCCGGATGCATCGTTGGGGAGTCGGCTCAGGGCTCCCAGGCGGCGCAGGGCAACGCCGGTCAGCAGGGCAACGCCGGTCAGCAGGGCGGCCAGCAGGCCGGTGGCGGTCAGCAGGCCGGCGGTGCCCAGCAGGGCGGCCAGCAGGCCGGCGCCGCGGGCAACGGCGGCGGTGCCGCCGCGGCCTCCGGCCAGCAGGTGTGCAAGGGCTCGACCGTCACGCTCTCCGGCGAGGCCGGCGCCCCGGCCGCGTCCAGCAACCAGTTCCCGGCGGGTACGACCCTGAAGGTCACCAACCTGGACAACAACAAGTCCACGACCGTGAAGGTCACCTCGGTCTCCGGCAGTTGCGCCCTGCTCAACAACGCCGCCTTCGAGCAGGTCCGCGAGCCGGGCAAGTTCCTCATCCGCCGCGCGGTGATCGAGAAGGTGGGTTGAGGCTCGACGACCGGACACGAGAACGGTGAGGTGAGGTGACGGGCCGGGCCGTCCGACGCGGCTGCGGCAGCGCGTGACGGGAGACGCAGGGCAGTACGGCGGTCTCCGCGCATGGCGGCGGCGCGGCGGCCCGCTCCGCCGCCATGGTGGGATCGTGGGTCCCGCTGTTCGCGGCCACGAGTGGCGGGACCGGCACATCCGGGGCGCGCAGGGCATGGAGGCCGGGCATGGAGGCCGGGCGGCACACCCGGCCAGGCGCTCGCGGAGCGCAAGTGCGGGGCGGAGCGCGGGGTGGGAGTGAGACGCACCACAGAACCCCCAGGTAACACGGCGTTCACATGCGGGCAACGACCGGGAAATTGCCTGTTGGCACTCTGCCGGAGCAGATCGACGCGGCGCCCGGCGCCGCGGCCGCCCCACCCCGAAGGATGAGACCGCGTGACCTTCAAGGCCGAGTACATCTGGATCGACGGCACCCAGCCGACGGCCAAGCTCCGTTCCAAGACGAAGATCATCACGGGTGCCCCGGCCGGTCTCGACGCGCTCCCGATCTGGGGCTTCGACGGGTCCTCCACGAACCAGGCGGTGGGTCACGCCTCCGACCGCGTGCTCAAGCCGGTCTTCACCTGCCCGGACCCGATCCGCGGCGGCGACGACATCCTGGTGCTGTGCGAGGTCCTGGACATCGACATGACGCCGCACACGTCCAACACGCGTGCCGCGCTCGCCGAGGTCGCCGAGCGGTTCGCCGCGCAGGAGTCGATCTTCGGCATCGAGCAGGAGTACACCTTCTTCGACGGCCCCCGCCCGCTCGGCTTCCCCGAGGGCGGCTTCCCCGCCCCGCAGGGCGGCTACTACTGCGGTGTCGGCGCCGACGAGATCTTCGGCCGCGAGATCGTCGAGGCCCACCTGGACAACTGCCTGAAGGCGGGCCTGGGCATCTCCGGCATCAACGCCGAGGTCATGCCCGGCCAGTGGGAGTTCCAGGTCGGCCCGCTCGCCCCGCTGGAGGTCTCCGACCAGCTGTGGGTGGCCCGCTGGCTGCTCTACCGCACCGCCGAGGACTTCGGCATCTCCGCGACCCTGGACCCCAAGCCGGTCAAGGGCGACTGGAACGGCGCGGGCGCGCACACGAACTTCTCCACCAAGGCGATGCGTGAAGGCTACGACGCCATCATCACCGCCTGCGAGTCGCTCGGCGAGGGCTCCAAGCCGCTGGACCACGTCAAGAACTACGGCGCCGGCATCGACGACCGCCTGACCGGTCTGCACGAGACCGCCCCGTGGAACGAGTACTCCTACGGTGTCTCCGACCGCGGTGCCTCGGTCCGCATCCCGTGGCAGGTCGAGAAGGACGGCAAGGGCTACATCGAGGACCGCCGCCCGAACGCCAACGTCGACCCGTACGTCGTGACCCGCCTCATGGTCGACACCTGCTGCTCCGCCCTGGAGAAGGCCGGCCAGGTCTGACCCGCGCCGCGACTTCCGTGAGGGGGCGTCCACCGTCGAGGTGGGCGCCCCCTCACGCTGCCCAGGGGCGTTGCATGGTGAACCCATGGAGGTGGCATGGTGACCCCATGGAGAACGACGAGGTCCTGTCCGTCAAGGTCCTGACGGAGTACGGACGGATGTACCAGCACCCCTCGGCGGACACACTGCGGGAACTGACGGAGCGGATCGGCGGCATCTGGGACCGGCTGCTGATACTCCAGCGGATCCCCGACGTCCCGGACGTATTCGCCCAGGTGTGGCACGAGGAGGGCGGCGACTACCGGCTGGAGCATCGCCGCGGCGACGAGGAGTTCTCCGGCGCGAACCTCACCCACCCGGGCCAGGTGGCGGACCTGCTGACCGGCTGGGCGCGCCGGCAGGACGACTGGGACCGGGACGTGGCCTGGGAGCCGGTGGACCTCGAGCCGCGCCCGGAGGTGCCGCCGCTCCCCGAGGATGTGCGCGAGCAGGTCGAGGAGCGCGTACGGCTGGTGCTGCGCTGCGGGTACGACACGCGGAGCACGGCGACGGAGGCCGCGGTGAACCACCTGCTCACCGAGGACGAGCGGCCCGTCTCACCGGAGCAGGGACTGGAGTTGGTGAACCGGCTGTGGCTGGAGCGGCTGGCCGAGCAGGAGACCTGGCAGGGGGTCACCGACCCGGAGCGGCTCACGCTGGCCTTCGGGGCGCTGGCGGAGACGGGCATCCGGGCCCGTGAGGACTTCACCTGCTGCAGCGCCTGCGGGATGGCGGAGATCGGCGCGGACCGCGAGGACCTCAGGGGCTTCGTCTTCTTCCACCGGGAGGGCACGGAGGCCGCCGCCGACGGACACGGACTGCACCTGTACTTCGGGGCGTTCGACGGCTCGGCCGAGACCACCACGGCCGTCGGGCAGGAAGTCGTCGCCGCTCTCGAGGAGGCCGGGCTGTCCACGATGTGGGACGGAAATTCGGCCAGGGCGATCGAGGTCACGCCTCTGACCTGGCACAGGCGCCTGGTGGGCTGAGACGCGGCGGGGCGTCTTCACGCCAACGAGGCGTCCGAGCAGTGAGAGGAGGCTCCTGCCGGGGGCCCGCGTCTGCTTCAATGGGCGTATGGCCAGCTATCAGAACCTCACCTCGACGGGTCGCCTCGACCTCGAGCCGTTCTGGCCTTCCCGTCAGCACCACGACTTCGACCGGGTGTGTTGCCGCGCGAGGAACGCGCGGGCCCTCTAAAGCCGTACACCCCGGCCTTCGGTCAGCGCGAAACGACGAACGTCCCCGGCGTGCCCGACCACGAGTCAGGGCCGTCGCCCCGCCCGACGACTCCTCGCGCGAAAGAGCTGACCCCTCATGGCGACCACTCGTTCCCTTTCCCCCGTCCCCTCCGCCGCTCCCTCCACCGCACCGGCCGCGGCCGGCGGCGCCCGGCACCGGCTGCGCGCCGTCGACCGTGACGAGGTGATCGACGTCGCGGGCTTCCTGCCGCCGGGCGCCACCTGGCTGCCGGCGCCCGAGCACACCGTGCCCGTGCTTCCCGGCCGGCCGCCGATGGTCGGCTACCTGGTGCTGGTGCCAGCCGACCAGCGGCCCCCGTTCCTGCCGGCCCCGGCCCCGGCCCCGGCCCCGGTCCCGGACCGGCCCCAGGAGGGGGCGGACGCGGCGGCCGACGCCGCCGAACCGCTGGTGCGGATCGACTCCGTACGGCGCACCGCCCGCATCGACGGCCGTGAACTCGACCTCACCTACCTGGAGTTCGAGCTGCTCGCCCATCTGGTGGCGCACCCGCACCGGGTGCACACCCGCGACCAGCTGGTCTCCACGGTGTGGGGTTACGGCCATGTCGGCGACGGCCGTACCGTCGACGTCCACATCGCCCGGCTGCGCCGCAAGCTGGGCGCCCCGCACCGGCAGACGATCCAGACGGTGCGCCGGGTCGGCTACAAGTACACGCCGCCGACCGTGCGTTGACCCGCTCTGCCCTCAGCAGATCCCCGTGCTCCCGGCGTCCGCGCGGGGCACGATCGGCGGCATGAGACTTCTTGTGCTGGGTGGTACGGAGTTCGTGGGACGGGCCGTCGTGGAGGCCGCGCTCGGGCGCGGCTGGGAGGTGACCGTGTTCCATCGCGGGCGCCGGCGGCCTCCGGCGGGGGTGCGTTCGCTGCACGGCGACCGCACCGCCCCCGACGGCCTCGCGGCCCTCGCCGCGGACGACGCCGTCTGGGACGCCGTGGTCGACACCTGGTCGGCCGCACCGCGCGCGGTACGGGACGCGGCACGGCTGCTGCGGGGCCGCGCCGAACGGTACGTGTACGTCTCCAGCCGCTCGGTGTACGCCTGGCCCTGGCCCACGATGGGCGGGGAGGCCGAGGACGGGGCGCTGGTCGAGGGGGCCGACGCGGGCGCCGGGGCCACGGAGTACCCGCAGGACAAGCGGGGCGGTGAACTGGCCGCCCTGGAGTCCTTCGGCGCGGAGGGCTCGCTGCTGGTCCGGGCGGGGCTGATCCTCGGCCCGCACGAGAACGTCGGCCGGCTGCCCTGGTGGCTGACCCGGATCGCCCGCGGCGGCCCGGTCCTGGCCCCGGGGCCGCGGGACCTGCCGGTCCAGTACATCGACGCGCGTGACCTCGCCGAGTGGACGGCCGGGGCCCTGGAGCAGGGGCTGAGCGGGGCGTACAACCTGGTGAGCCCGCCCGGCCACACCACCATGGGCGAGCTGTTGGAGAACTGCGCGCGGGTCACCGGGGCGGCGGCCGAGCTGCGCTGGACCGACCCGCGGGTGATCCTGGACGCGGGCATCGAACCGTGGACCCAACTCCCGGTCTGGGTACCGCCGGACAGCGAGCTGTTCCACTGCGTGCACCGTGCGGACGTGTCCCGCGCGGTGGCCACGGGGCTGGTGTGCCGCCCGGTGGCGGAGACCGTCGCCGACACCTGGCGGTGGCTGACGGAGATCGGCGGCACCGCACCGCTGCGGCCGGACCGTACGGCCAAGGGGCTGGACCCGGAGGTGGAGGCGAAGGTCCTGGCCGGGGACGGGGACGGGGGTGTAACTGGCACCACCCCCTGACCGGGGGCTCCGGGCCAGTGTCCGGGGCGTGCGGGTCGGCCAGACTTTCGGCATGAACACCGACATGAAGAGAGAAGGAGTCCGCGCCCGCTTCCGGGAGGCGGCGCTCGCCGCCGTGCGGGGGCTCGTGCTGGCCCTGGTGATGCCGCCCCTCTCCGCCCTGGTCTTCACGCTGGCCGTCGCGTCCGTGGCACTCGTCCCGTTCGGCCTCGGCATCTTCACCACTCCCGCGATCCTGGGCGCCATACGCGACTTCGCGGACGTCCGGCGCAGGCTCGCGGCCGAGTGGTGCGGGGTGCTGATCCCCGCGGACCACCGGCCGGTTCCCGGGGACGCCAGTGCCTGGACCCGGACCGTCGTGATGCTGGCCGACCCCGCGACCTGGCGGGACCTGCGGTGGCTGGTGGTCGACATGACGGCCGGAGCCGTCACCGCGGCGCTCCCGGCCGTCCTGTTCTTCTACCCCTTCGAGGGGTTCGCGGTAGCGGCCGGGCTGTGGCGGGTGCTCGCGGACGGCCGCACCTACTGGTACGGCTTCGTCCCGGTGACCGGCGGGCCGACGGCGCTCGGCGCGGCCGCCACCGCCGTCGTGCTGCTCTTCGCCGCCTACCAGCTCGCCCCGCGCCTGCTGACCGCGCACTTCCGGCTCACCCGGGCCGCCCTCGGCGGCGACCGGGGCCAACTCGCCCGGCGGGTGCAGGTACTGACCGAGACCCGGCGCGACGCCGTCGACACCTCCGCCGCCGAACTGCGCCGCATCGAGCGGGACCTGCACGACGGGGCGCAGGCACGGCTGGTCGCGATGGGCATGGACCTCGGCACCGTCGAGATGCTGCTGGAGAAGGACCCGGCCCAGGCGAGGAGGCTCCTCGCGCAGGCGCGCCGCAACTCCGCCGAGGCCCTGGAGGAACTGCGCGACCTGGTGCGGGGCATCCATCCGCCGGTGCTGGCCGAACGCGGACTCGGCGACGCGGTACGGGCGTTGGCGCTGCGGCTGCCCCTGCCGGCGGAGGTGAACGTGGACCTTCCCGGCCGCGCGGAGGCGCCCGTCGAGTCCGCCGCCTACTTCGCGGTCAGCGAGGTCCTCACCAACGCCGTCAAGCACTCCGGCGCCGACCGTCTCTGGGCGGACCTGCACCACGCCGACGGCATGCTGCGGATCACGGTCACCGACAACGGCAAGGGCGGGGCGGCGGTCGGGGCGGGTTCGGGCCTCGCCGGGGTGGAGCGGCGCCTGGGTACATTCGACGGCGTCCTGGCCGTCAGCAGTCCGGCGGGCGGCCCCACCCTGGTCACCCTGGAGATCCCGTGCGCGTTGTCCTAGCCGAAGACCTCTTCCTGCTGCGCGACGGCCTGGTCCGGCTGCTGGAGGCGTACGGCTTCGAGATCGCCGCCGCCGTCGAGTCGGGACCCGAACTGACCCGAGCCCTGGCCGAGTTGGAGCCGGACGTGGCCGTGGTCGACGTACGGCTGCCGCCCACGCACACCGACGAGGGCCTGCAGTGCGCGCTGCACGCCCGCCGGGCGCGCCCCGGGCTGCCGGTGCTGGTCCTCTCCCAGCACGTCGAGCAGCTCTACGCGCGCGAGTTGCTGGCCGACGGCAGCGGCGCGGTCGGCTACCTGCTGAAGGACCGGGTGTTCGACGCCGAGCAGTTCGTGGATGCCGTACGACGGGTCGCGGCGGGCGGTACGGCGATGGACCCGCAGGTGATCCAGCAGCTGCTGTCGCGCCGGTCGGCCGGCGACCAACCGCTGGGCCGGCTCACTCCGCGCGAGCGGGAGGTGCTGGAGCTGATGGCGCAGGGCCGGTCGAACGCGGCCATCGCCGGGCAGCTGGTGGTGACGGAACGGGCCATCGCCAAGCACACCTCCAACATCTTCGCCAAACTGGGGCTGGAGGTGTCGGACGATGACAATCGGCGCGTCCTGGCCGTCCTCGCGTATCTGGACCGCGACCGGTGAGCCGGACATCGATTTTTCAACTTCCGCTGCTCAAACGGCATTTGAAACCTGCCCGTGAAGAAATCCTGTGATGAATCCGTGTGACGGCTGAACACCTCTGGGGCGGCGTGCGTATGGAAGGACGCCGCTTCACTCCTGTCGGGCGCCTCGATGCTGCCCCGCAAGGAAGTCAGAGGAGTTCCATGGGACGCAACACACGTAAACGCCGTTCGCCGCTGGCCGTCAAGGTCACTGCCGCATCGGCGGCCCTAGCGCTCGGTGGGGGCGGGCTGCTCTGGGCGAACTTCTACGCCTCGGCGCACGAGTCGGGCCACCAGTCGTGGGGAGGCAACCAGACCAAGGCCGCGACGGCACAGGTCGCGACGATCACGTGCCCGGACGTGGGCCAGAAGCTCACCAACGTGCCGAACCAGGCGCGCACCGACGTCGCCGGTGAACTGGCCAATCTGGACCGTCAGATCACCGACGCCTACCAGCGCCTCGCGACCACCCGGGACGCGCAGGCCCGCGACGCGAGCTTCGTGCAGAACGACATCCTCACGCCGCTCCAGCAGCGGCGGAAGGTGATCCTCGACCGCATCAAGCTGGAGATCACCCGCGTCGGCGGCACCGCGCCCGGCGACCTGGACACGCTCGCCAACTGCACCGGCACCCCCGCCAACCAGACGGGCGGCGGGCAGAACGGCGGGGGCCAGCAGCAGGGCGGTCAGCAAGGTGGCGGCCAGCAGGGCAGCAGCCAGCCGCCGGCGAACGGTGGCCAGCAGGGCAGCCAGCCGCCGGCGAACGGCGGCCAGCAGGCGAACAACGGCGGGCAGGCCGGCAACGGCCCGGCCGCGGCCGACTTCGTCGACATCACCAAGGTCCAGCCGAACGTCAAGGGCAAGCCCCGCAACGCCCGTGGTGCGGCGACCGGCACCTTCACCACGCGCTGCGGTGTGAACGCCAACAAGAACCACAACACCGACAACGTCATCGTGGCGCCCGGCGTGGCCAACGGCGCGCACCACCTGCACGACTACGTCGGCAACCAGAAGGTCAACGCCTTCGCCAGCAACGACACGTTCCTGCAGGGCGGCACCAGCTGCCAGAACAAGAGCGACCTGTCGTCGTACTACTGGCCGGTGGTCCGCGTCCAGGACGGCAGCCAGGACTTCGACCAGAACTCCGACGGCGGTGGCAAGGAAGGCAACGTCGGCAAGATCCTGGTCCCCGCCCAGGCGCAGATCAAGTACGTGGGCAGCCCCACCGGCAAGGTGGTGGCGATGCCGCAGTTCCTGCGGATCATCACCGGTGACGCCAAGACCACCACCAACGGTCTGGCCAACGCCAACGCCCACTGGAGCTGCACCGGGTTCGAGAACAAGGTCCAGCTGACCACGCAGTACCCGATCTGCCCGCAGGGCAGCAAGGTCGTGCGCACGTTCGCCTTCCAGAGCTGCTGGGACGGGCAGAACATCGACAGCGCCAACCACCGTACGCACGTGGCCTTCGCCGACGCGAACGGCGCCTGCCAGAACGGCTTCAAGGCGATCCCGCAGCTCACGATGCGCCTCGTCTACAACATCACCCCGCCGGTCCTCCAGAACGGCCAGGTGAAGAACGCCTACGCGGTGGACGGTTTCCCGGAGCAGCTGCACAAGCCGTCGACCGACCACGACGACTTCATCAGCATCACGACCGGCGGCCTCGCCAACAAGATCGCCAACTGTGTGAACCGCGGTCAGAACTGCTCGTGATCCCCTGACTCCCCCCTCCGGGGGATCATGACAGAAGGCCGGTGACGGGTCCCCTCCCGTCACCGGCCTTCGCCGTGTGCGCACCGCCGGCGGGGGTCAGCCGCCGTGGGCGTGGTGGTCGGCGCCCACCTCGACATCGCCGCCGAGCGTGCCGCGCAGCGCCTTGACCACGCCGTCGTCGCCGACGGCGACCCACTTGCGGCCGACGAGGTAGTGACCGCCGTAGTCCTTCGCGTCGTTGATCCACTCGCGCTGGCCGCGGTCGGTGGCGAAGGTGGCGAGGATGAACTTGCCGTCGCCGTTGCGGCACAGGGCCTGGCGGATCTCGTCGGCGTCGGTCTGCATGTCCGGCTTGCACTTCACCTCGGCGGCGAGACTCTCCAGACTGCCGGTCGCCGCGGTGGGCACCTTCGCCGCGTCCCCACCGGAACCGGCGGAGCCACCGGAACCGCCGGAGCCCCCGGCGCCGCATCCCGCCAGCGCCAGTACGGCCGTCACGGCGAGCGCCGCAGGTGTCACCCTCATCTGTTCCTCCGGTCCTGATGGGCCAAGCATGCCGCGCGGGACCCCACCGCGGGGCCCCGACCATCGGATACGGCTCCCGGGCACGGTGCGCTCAATTGCGGTGACGCGGCGGGCACAGGTGTGCGAGGGTGCCCCGGTGAACCGAGACTGGGAAGACCGTACCGCCGCCGCCTGGGCCGCCTTCGACGAGTACCCCGAGGAGAGGGCGGCCGAGTTCCGCGCCCTGATCGACGGACTCGTCGCCGAACTTCCCGAGGACAGCCCGCTGGGCCCGTTCGAGCGGGCCTGCGCCTGGGACTCCACCGGGCACTCCGACAAGGCGGTGCCGCTGTACCGGGAGGCGCTGGCGCGCGGGCTCGGCGACGTGAGCCGGTACAAGGCCCGGCGGGCCAGGATCCAGCTGTCGAGTTCCCTGCGGAACACCGGGGCGCCGGAAGAGGGCGTCAAGCTCCTCGAACCGGAACTGGAAGGCCCGTCGGACGAGTTGGACGACGCCGTGCGCGCCTGTCTCGCGCTGTGCCTGGCCGACCTCGGGCGCGAGCGCGAGGGGCTGTCCCTCGTCCTCGGCGCGCTGGCCCCTCATCTGCCGCGCTACCAGCGGTCGATGGCCAACTACGCGCGGCTGCTGGTCGCTCCCGGGGCGTGAGCCGCCCGCTTGACGGTGACCAACCAACGGCTCGGTCGTTCTCCAGGGCGTGCAGTCACAGGATGTAGCCCAGCGTCACGCACGCACCTCCGCCCGGGCCGACGGCGCGGCCGTCGATGTCGAGCGGGCCGAGGCCGCGCTCGTCGAGCACTATCCCCGGCTGGTCCGGCTGGCCTACCTGGTGCTGCCGCCGGGCCTCGGCCGGGGCCGCCGGGTGCTGACCGCGCACGCCCTGGTCCAGCGCGCCCTGCCCCGGGGCCGCAAGCAGCGGTCCGCGATCCCGGCCCAGGCCGGGGGGCCCTCCGCCCGGTCGGACGCGAGAGCCGGGGAGGGGCGGGACGGCGACCCCGGGTACGCCTTCGTCCGCCTGCGGGTCGTGCGTGCGGCGCTGGAGGCGTCCCGTCCGCGCAAGGGCCTGCCCAAGCGCTCCCAACTGCCGCCGCTGCTGCCCCAGGTGTGGGGCCTGAGGCTGTTCCCGCGCTCCGGTGGCGCCGACGAACTCGCCCTGGACCAGCGGCTGTCCGCGCTGTCCGGTCCGGCGCGCGCCGCCTATGTGCTGCGCGGCCTGGAGCGGCTGCCCGACACCGACGTACGCCGGATCCTCAAGTCCGCGGGTGTCACGCGTGCCGAGCCCGTGCTGGCCGAGGCCAACGGGGTGCCCGAGCAGTACACCCTGCTCGCCTCCCCCGAGTTCGACGCCTGCACGCTCCAGGCCCGCCCCACCGAGCTGGTACGCCGGCGCCAGCACGTCAAGGCGGCGCTCGCCGCGGCGGCCGCGCTCGCGGTGTGCGGCGCGCTGGTCGCCATGCCGGGCGGCGGCTGGGGCCCGGACGGCGCCGCCGCGCCCGCCTACGCGGAGAACCCGGCCGCCGAGGCCGCCCTGGACCCCGGCAGGCTGACCCGTGTGGCCCCGGCGCTCTGGAAGACCTCGGCGCGCACCGACTTCTCCGTGTGGCCCGCGCGCGGCCCGCTCACCGGCGACCGGACCCTGCTGCGCCGCGCCCTCGCGGTCTGGGCGCGCCCGGGCGCCGCGGTCCGCGTCTCGGCGACCCCCGGCACCCAGACCGGCGGCCCGGCGGGCCCGCCGCAGCTGCTGTACGCGGGCGACGTCGACACCGCGCGTGTGGTGATCCTCTACGACGGGCTGCGCATCACCCGCTACGCCGAGCCGGTGGACGGCACCCAGGGCGCGGCGCTCGACTTCGCCCGCGTGGACGGGGCGAGCGGCGCCGAGGCGAGCGCGCTGGTGCTCGGCCGCTCCGACGGCAACGTCCGCTATCTGACCGCGCCCTGGGTGCGCGGGGCCGCCGAGCGCGACCTGACGAAGCCGGACGCGGAGCCCGCCGCCCTCGCCCTCACCGACGGCGTCACCGCGTCGCTGGCCAGTCCCGCGCTGCGGCCCGGCGGCTGCGACTCGTGGAACGTGCTCCAGCTGACCGACGCCACCGGCACCCGGCTCGCCACCGACCTGGGCGAGTTGGTGCCGGCCCGCCTCACCGCCGGCCGGCCGGGCTCGGCCGGTGAGGCGTCCGGCGCGGACGGCCTGCGGGCCTGGGCGCCGTTCGCCTGCTCGCTGGCCGCGGAGCGCTCCGCCGGAGTGCGCAGCGTGAACGCGTGGGCGTACGCGCGGCAGCCGCTGCCGGACGGAAGCGGCGCCGGCACCTGGGTGTGCACGCGGGGCGAGACCTGGCGCGGTGACGGGACGGCCGCGCTGGCCCAGTTCCGCACGCCGGGCGGCCCGGTCGGGGCGGTGGTGGCCAAGGGCGCGGACGTACCCGCGTGCGGCCCCCGCGATCCGCACGTGCTGGCCGGGGTGCTGTGGAAGTCCGGGGCCGGGAACTGGTACCTGCTGGCGGCGGGCGACCCGGACACCGCGTCGGTCCGGGCCACGGGCGGGGTCACGGGCGGGGTCACGGCGTCCGGGACAGGCCCCGTGCTGACGGCACCGGCCGCGCAGGGCGCCCAGGCCGACCTGACGGGGACGCTGACCGACGGGCGACGGATCAACGGGCTGCGCTAGGCGGCTCGGTGACGCTCCTTGGTGACACGTCTGGGCAACACGCACCACCGGCGCCCTTGGCCACGCACCTTGGTGACACGCCTCGGTGACGCTCCTTGGTGACACGAATGTAAACAAGGCCGTGCGCGGGGGTTCTCAGGCGACTTACCCCTCAGTACATTGACGCCATGTCTAACACGCAGGCCCGGCCGGTGGAGTCCGAGCGCGTCGCGCTCAAGGCCCGCGACGTGTCCTTCTCGTGGGAGGACACGCCGCTGCACTGGGTGCCCGGCGACCCGTTCACCACGCACACGATCAATGTGCTGCACCTGCTGCTGCCCGCCGGTGAGCGCTGGTTCGTGCACGTGTACAAGCAGGCGCTGCCGCTCATCCAGGACGACCGGCTGCGCGAGGACGTCATCGGCTTCATCGGGCAGGAGGCGATGCACTCCCAGGCCCACGACGAGGTGCTCCCGCACCTGCGCGAGCAGGGCCTGGACCCGACGCCGTACACCGCGCAGGTCGACTGGTTCTTCGAGAAGCTCCTCGGCGACCGCACCCTGCCGCCGGGCCGGGCACGCCGCTGGTGGCTGCTGGAGCGGATCGCGCTGATCGCGGCCATCGAGCACTACACCGCCTTCCTCGGTGACTGGGTGCTCAACGCCGACGAGCTCGACCGGCGGGGCGCCGACCCGACCATGCTGGACCTGCTGCGCTGGCACGGCGCCGAGGAGGTCGAGCACCGCTCGGTCGCCTTCGACCTGTTCCTGCACGTCGACGGCGGCTACCGGCGCCGGGTGCGCACCTGGTCGCTGGCGTTCGCGGCGCTGATGTTCCTGTGGCAGCGCGGGGCCCGCTTCTTCATGGAGAACGACCCGACCCTGGTGGACGGCAGGGCCACCTTCAAGGAGTTCTACCTGAGCGGCCGCCGGGGCACCCTGCCGAGCACCCCGGCCCTGCTGAGGTCGATCCCGCGCTACCTCGGCCACGCCTACCACCCCTCCCAGGAGGGCTCCACCGCCCAGGCGGTCGCCTACCTGGCCTCCTCCCCCGCCGCGCGCGCCGCGGAGAAGGAAGCGCCGTGATGCCGACGCTGCGTACCGTCGCCCTCGTCACGGGCACCGCCCTGCTGACCCGGCGGGCCCTGCGCCGCCGCGTCCGTACCTCGCCGCTGTGGCCACTGCCCGCCCTGGACCCACCGGTCTCCGGGCTCCCCCGCTCCCGGACCCTGCGGCTGACCCTCACCGCGCGCGAGCCGGTGGCCGACGGGGTCGTACGGCTACGCCTGGAGGGCGACGGGCTGCCGTCCTGGGAACCGGGCGCGCACCTCGACCTGGTGCTGCCCTCGGGGCTGGTGCGGCAGTACTCGCTGTGCGGGGACCCGGAGGACTCCACGTCGTACACGGTCGCCACCCGGCTGGTCGAGGACGGGCGGGGCGGCTCGCGGGAGGTGCACGAACAACTCACCGAGGGGACGGTTCTGCGGGCACGCGGCCCCCGCAACCGTTTCCCGCTGGTCGGGGCGCCGGGTTACGTCTTCGTCGCCGGCGGTATCGGCATCACGCCGGTCCTGCCGATGCTGCGGGCGCTGCCGGAGGACGCGGACTGGCGGCTGCTGTACTGCGGCCGGAACCGGGCGTCCATGCCGTTCCTGGAGGAGGTGGCGAAGCTGGCGCGGGACCGGCTGACCGTGGTCGCCGAGGACGAGGACGGGCGCCCGGACCTGGACGCCCTGCTGGCGGACGTGCCGGAGGGCACGGCCGTGTACTGCTGCGGCCCCGAGGGCCTGATGACGGCGGTCGAGGCGCGGCTGCCCGAGTCCGCCACGCTGCACCTGGAGCGGTTCGCGCCACGTACCGCGACCGCGGGCGACCGGGAGTTCGAGGTCGAACTGCGGCGCAGCGGACGGACGTTGACGGTACCGGCCGACTCCACCGTGCTGGCCGCCGTACGCCGTGAACTGCCGGACACCCTCTACTCCTGCGAGCAGGGGTTCTGCGGGACGTGCCGGCAGCGGGTGCTGGAGGGCGAGGTGGAGCACCGGGACGAGCTGCTGACCGACGCAGAGCGTGCCGGGTCGATGCTGATCTGCGTCTCGCGGGCCGCCGACGGGCGGCTCGTGCTGGATCTCTGAGGGGGGTCCGGTGAACACCGGGGCGGTGCCGTCCGGTTGAAGGGCGGTACCGGTCGGTAAGGTGTTCGTATGAGTACCGGGGTTCGCCGCAGGATGGGCGTCGAGGAGCGGCGGCAGCAGCTCATCAAGGTCGCCCTCGATCTGTTCAGCCGACGTTCGCCCGACGAGGTCTCCATAGACGAGATAGCGGCCGCGGCGGGCATCTCGCGCCCGCTGGTGTATCACTACTTCCCCGGCAAGATCAGCCTGTACGAGGCGGCGTTGAAGCGCGCCTCGGAGGATCTGGCGAGCCGGTTCGAGGAGCCGCACGAGGGTCCGCTGGGGGCCAGGCTGCTGCGGGTGATGCGCCGCTTCTTCGATTTCGTGGACGAGCACGGGCCCGGTTTCTCCGCGCTGATGCGCGGCGGCCCGGCCGTGGGTTCGTCGAAGACCAACGCGCTCGTCGACTCCGTGCGCCAGATCGCCTACGAGCAGATCCTCTCGCACCTGGGCGTCACGGACGCGCCCGCGCGCCTGGAACTGGTCGTCCGGTCGTGGATCTCGCTCGCCGAGTCGACGGCGCTGATCTGGCTCGACGGCCGGCGCATCCCGCGCGCCGAGCTGGAGCTCCAGCTCGTCCACGACTTCGCCGCGCTCACGGCGGTGAGCGCGGCCTACGACGCGGAGATGGCCGCCCTGGTGAGCCGGATGGTCAAGAACGAGCCGGCCGACGGCCCCTTCGCGGAGCTCGCCGGCCGGCTGCTGTCCCTGGCTACCTGAACCGTTCCCAGGCCCTGTTGACCTAGCGCGCGGTCCGGGTGAACACCGCCACGGTCCGCGCCGGGACGGTGAACGTGCCCGAACCGGCCGCGTAGGACGAGGTCTTGACCACCTCGTCCGCGCCGGCCGCCTGCACCGGGTGCAGCCGGTAGTGCGTCCCGGCGAAGGCTGCGACGCGCTGTTCCCGCTGCTGCGGGGTGGCGTTGAAGACCACGACCAGGTCACCCAGCTTCATGGTGATCACGCCGGGCGTCTCGTCCTTGCCGGACAGCGGGAAGGACAGCTCGTCCTGCACCCGCGTGGCCGTACCGAGGGAGAACGCCCGCTCCGACGTGCGGATGCGCAGCAGGTCCTGGTAGGCGGCCGAGGCGCCGGTGATCTGCGGGCAGCCGACCTGGACCGCGCCGAGCAGCGGCTTGGCGTAGGGCCACTTGGACTCGTTGTCGGCCGCCGGGGGCAGTCCGCGCCCGAAGCCGTTGCCGTCGGCGCAGTTCCAGTGGATGGCGTTGAACCAGTCACCGCTGTCGAAGGAGTTGCGGTCCAGTGACTTCGAGCGCAGCAGGTCGGTGCCCGCCTGGGAGAGGGCCGGGCCCTGCGAGAGGGCGGCCGTTGCCATCGCCAGGACCTGCATGCGGGCCCGGTCGGACGCCGGGGTGTCGCCCGGCAGCTTGTAGGTGAGGGCGTCGAACAGCGACTCGTTGTCGTGCGCGTCCACGTAGGCGAGGGCGTCGCCGGGGGCGTCCGCGTAGCCGGCGGGCGAGCCGTTGTAGTCGACCCCCGCGCCGGTGACCTCCTTGCCGCCCGAGTCGGTGAAGCGGTAGCGGGCGAGGTTGCCGCTCAGGCCGACCTTGATCAGGTCCTGGTAGTGCAGCAGCCGGGCCTTCTGCTCGGCCGGAGTGCCGTTCGCCGTGGACGAGTTGGGGTCGGTGTACAGCCCGGACGCGAAGCCCTGGACGCCGGGGTCGGAGTCGAAGGGTCCGCCGCCGCGCACCGCGTCACGGGCGCGGTCGGAGAAGGTGGCGATGCCGGTGCCGGCCATGTTCTTCTGCGTGGCCTGCACGAAGCGCGCGTCGTCGGCGACCTCTCCGAAGTTCCAGCCCTCGCCGTACATGATGATCTTCTTGCCGTCGACGCCGTCCTTGGCGACGGTCAGCGCGTCGAGGGCCTTGCGCACGGCCAGGATGTTGGCCTTGGGGTGGTGGCCCATGAGGTCGAAGCGGAAGCCGTCGACCTTGTACTCCTTGGCCCAGGTGACGATCGAGTCCACGACGAGCTTGCCCATCATGGCGTTCTCGGTCGCGGTGTTGGCACAGCAGGTGCTGTTGGCGACGCTGCCGTCCGCGAGGAGCCGCTGGTAGTAGCCGGGCACGATCCGGTCGAGGACGGAGGTGTCCGCCTGCCCGGCGGCCGCCGTGTGGTTGTAGACGACGTCCATGACGACGCGCAGGCCGTCCTGGTTGAGGGACTGGACCATCCTGCGGAACTGGACGGTACGGGCGGTGCCGTCGGGGTCGGTGGCGTACGAACCCTCGGGGACCGTGTAGTGGTACGGGTCGTAGCCCCAGTTGTAGGCGTCCTTCGCGGCGCTCTTGGTGACGCACGCCTGCTGCTGGTCGGAGTCGGCAGGGAAGGAGGCCAGGTCGCAGTCGGGGCGCGCCTGGTCGGCCTTCTTCTCGGGGATGGTGGCGATGTCGAAGGCGGGCAGCAGGTGCACGTAGGAGGTGCCCGACTTCGCCAGCTCGCGCAGGTGCTTGGAGCCGTCGCTGTTCTTGTCGGTGAAGGCCAGGTAGGTGCCCTGGTCCGCGGCCGGTACGGTCTTGTCGGCCGCGGAGAAGTCCCGGATGTGCAGCTCCTGGATCTGCGCGTCCTTCAGCGGTACGGCCTTGGGCTTGACGAGGCCCGACCAGCCGCCCGGAGCGAGGGACTTGTCGTTCAGGTCGACGACGAGGCTGCGCTCGGAGTTCGCGGTCAGGGCGAGCGAGTAGGGGTCGGTGACCTCGTTGGTGACCATCTTGCCGACGCTGGGCGCCCAGACCCTGACGACGTACCGGTAGGGCTTGCCCTTCCAGGACGCGGGGCCGGTGACGGACCAGACGCCGGTGCCGGCGCTGCGGTGCATCGCGACGCTGCGGCCGTCCAGGTCGAGGTGGACGGACTGGGCCGTCGGCGCCCACACGGACAGGGTCGGCCTGCCGTCGTGGAAGACGGGGCCGAGCTTCGCCGTCGTCGCGCCCGGGTACAGGTCGTCGAGCACGCCGGCGATCTGCACGCCGGTGGCGGCCAGCACGGCGCCGTTGGCGGCGCGCTGCGAGGCGACGAGCTGGCCGGAGAGCGCGGCACGCACCCGGTCACGGTCGCGCGGATCGACGGTCCAGGCGGTGTAGTCCTTCAGATGCGGGAACTTCGCCTTCTGGGCGTCGGTCAGCGTGGTCTTCGCAAGGCGCAGCCAGCGTTCGTCGTCGCTGGTCAGGCCGGCGTCCTTGACGGCGATCGAGCCGTCGTGGGAGTACAGCAGCTGGGTGGAGGCGGCACCGTCGGCGCCGTTCCAGGCGAGGGTGTCCCGGTCGATCCAGACCGCCTTGGAGGTGGTCAGGTCGAGGGCGGCCGTGCTGCCGGCGGGCATCGGCAGGAGGTGCTTCTCCTGGCCGTTCAACAGCCACACCTCGTTGCCGTCGGCCGTGAGGTCCAGCGACTGGTCGGTGGGCAGGTCCTTGTCGTCGCCCTTGTGGATGATGTAGCTGAGGCTGGTGGCACCCTCGGAGAGCGGCACCTCGAAGACCGCGCCATAGGCATCAGTCTTCACCGGCTTCAGGGGGTTCGACCAGTCGGTGGGGTTCGCGGCACCCGACCAGGTGTGCAGGCCCCAGCCGTCGTAGTTCCCGTCGGCGCGGTGGTAGTGGATGACCGCCTTGGTCTTGTCCTGCGCGGGGTAGTCGGGCCGCTGGGTCCGGACGCCGGCGTCGCCCTGCTCGATCCAGACCTCGCCGGTCTTGGTGACGTCGATGGACCGGTCGGCGGAGACGTCCTTGTCGCCGTCCTTGTCGATGACGAGGAAGCCGACGTTCGAGGCGCCCGGCTTGAGCTTGACGTAGGCGAAGGCGCCGTAGGCGTCGCGGCCGGTGAAGGGGTGGCTGTTCGGCCAGTCGGTCGCCTCGCCGTCCGCGAGGTCGCCCCAGGCGTACAGGCCCCAGTCGGCGTAGTCGCCGTCGGCGTGCTTGTAGTGGACGACCGCGTAGTCGCGGGAGGAGGCCGAGGGGACCTCGGGCGCGGGGGCGGTGCCGGTGGTGCTGCTCGCCGTGGCGCTCGCGGTGTGCCCGGCCGTGTCGATCACGACGGCCTTGTAGCGCAGGGCGGTGCCGGCGGGAACGTCCGATCCGATGGTCTGGGTGACCTTGTAGGGGGCGTGGTCGGCGGAGCCGAGCGTCCGCCACTTGCCGTCGCCGGTCTGGGCGGCGAAGACGACGCGGTTGAGCTGTCCACCTCCCCCGGTGTCGGCCTGCACCTCGACCGTGCCGGTGGCTCCGGCGGCCGGGGCCTTCAGGGTGATCGTCGGGTTGCCGCCCGGCCCGGCGAGGGTGCCGGCCGCCTTGTAGACGACGGCGGTGCCGGCCGGGACGGTGACGGTGACCTTGCGGTCGGCGTCGGACCTGACCGTGCCGGTGGCCTTGTAGACGCCCCGGTACGACATGCCGGCGGAGCCGGTCGCGAAGGTGGCCGTACGGGCCTCGTCCGCGTTGTTGAGGGCGACGACGTACTCGGCGCCGGTGCGCGCGTCCGTACGGGTGAACGCGTAGACGCCCGCGCCGTCGGCCGCGTACCGCTCGGTCTGGACGCCGTCCGTCAGGGCCGGGTTGGCCTTGCGGAGCCGGGAGAGGGCCGCGATCTCCTTGTAGAGCGGCGCGCTCGTGTCGTAGGCGTCGGCGGCCGGCGTGCGGTCGGTGCCGATCTCGTCGTCGTCCAGGTAGTCGGCGACCTTGGAGGCGAACATGGTCTGGCGGGCGTCCTTGTCGCCGCCGGAGCCGGTGAAGCCCTGCTCGTCGCCGTAGTAGACGACCGGGTTGCCGCGGCCTAGGAACATCAGCTGGTTGGCCAGCTCGTCCTTGCGCAGGATCTCGGCGTCGGTGGCCTTGGGGTTGTCCTGCTTCAGGAAGTACCCGATGCGGCCCATGTCGTGGTTGCCGAGGAAGGTGACCTGCTCGTACGCGTTGGCCTTGCCGGACGTGTACTTGTAGTCGTCGCCGTAGACGTGCGCCAGCTTCTGTGCGCTGCCGCCCTGGGAGGCGTAGGTGCGCGCCGCGTCCTGGAAGGGGAAGTCGAGGGTGGCGTCGAGGCGGCCCTGGGTGACGTACGGGGAGGTGATGGAGGTGTCGGCGGTGTAGACCTCGCCGAACATGAAGAAGTTCTTGCGGCCGTGCGCTGCCGCGTACTTGTCGAGCGCGGTGGCCCACTGGGTCCAGAAGGGCATGTCGACGTGCTTGACGGTGTCGATGCGGAAGCCGTCGACGCCGAAGTCCCGCACCCAGCGCTCGTAGATCCTCTCCATGCCGTGGACGACCTCGGGACGCTCGGTCCACAGGTCGTCCAGGCCGGAGAAGTCGCCGTAGGTGGCGTTCTCACCGGCGTAGGTCGAGTCACCGCGGTTGTGGTACATCGTCGGGTCGTTGAGCCACGACGGCACCTTGGTGTTCCGCTTGGCGGCCGGGACGACCGGGGTGCGCGGGAAGGAGCCGGTGGAGACGGCGGGGAAACCCTTGTTCCCGGCTGTGTTCCCGGCTGTGTTCTCGGCGTAGGCGGCGTCGTCGAAGGGCCGGCCGTCCTTGGTGAGGTACGGGAAGGCGCCCTTGGACAGGTAGTCGTGGGAGTCGCCCGCGTAGTCGACGACGTCTGCGGTGTGGTTGGTGATGACGTCGAAGAAGACCTTCATGCCCTTGGCGTGCGCCTTGGAGATGAGGGTCGCGAGGTCCTTGTTGGTGCCGAAGTGCGGGTCGACCTTGGTGAAGTCGGTGATCCAGTAACCGTGGTAGCCGGCCGAGGCGTCACTGCCCGTCCCCTGCACCGGCTGGTTCTTGAAGATCGGGGCCATCCAGATGGCGGTGGTGCCCAGGCCCTTGATGTAGTCGAGCCGCTTGGCCAGGCCCTTGAGGTCGCCGCCCTGGTAGAAGCCCTTGTCGGTGGGGTCGTAGCCGGTGCTCAGCCGTGAACCGGTCAGGCCGCCGCGGTCGTTGGAGGTGTCCCCGTTGGCGAAACGGTCCGGCATGACGAAGTAGAACTGCTCGCGCGTGTCGTCGTGCCGTGCGGGCGCGGCGGCGAGCTTCGCGTCGGAGGGGGGCGGGGGCGGGGCGTCCGCGTGAGCGGCCACGGGCTGCACCAGGGCGGCGGCGAGGGCGGCGGCGGTGACTGCCGCGGCCCTGCGTCGGTACGGGGTACGGCGCGTCCGCGGCGCCGGCCATCTCGGTATCACAGGCGGGAACTCCTTGCGATTACGGCTCTGTTGGGGTCCGACCCCAACGCCCGCGGCACGGCTCCGGTGCCGGGCGACCGCGCGACCGTATCGCCAACGAAAGGGTTGCAGCAAGAGTCTTGAAACTCTTAGCAAGACCTTTCAGCGCCAACCTCCGTGAAGGGCCGTTCCGTTCGTGCCGCGTCGCGCTCTCAGCCGCCGAGCAGTTCGGACAGGGGCTGATCGGGGGCGAGTTCGACGCCCAGCGCGCGCAGGTTGCCGTCGAGCACCGACCAGATCGAGCAGGTGAGGAACTCGGCGAGCCGGGCGCTGTCGAGTTCGCGTGGCATGGTGGTGAACCAGTCGTTGACCGTGGCGTCGACGAATCCGACGACGCCTACGGCCAGCGAGCGCGCCAGCGGGCTGTCCTCGCCGCGGGCTTTCAGGACGGCCGCGAACAACGCGCCCACCTGCACGGCGATCGCCGCCTTGGTGCCCGCGACCACCCCGGAGCCGCCTCCCGGCGCGGCGGAGCCCACGCCGAGGAAGGCGTGCAGCCGGGGGTGCAGGCCGATCCAGTCGAGATACGCGTCGACGGCGCGCCGGATGGCCGCCATGACGGTGCCGTCGGGCGCCAGCGCCGGCGCGAGGTCGGCCATGAGGGATTCGACGACGCGCCCGCGGATCAGCTCGTCGAGTTCGGCGCGGTCCTTGAAGTGCCGGTACACCACCGACCGCGGCAGCCCGATCCGTTCGGCGATCCGCTTGACGCCGACGTCGGGGCCCTCCTCCTCGATGGCGGCGACGGCTGCGTCGATCACGTCGATCTGGCGCCGGGCCTTGTGCGCGTTCCAGCGGGTCGAACGGCCGTCGGCCTCGGCCCTCTGGTTCGTGGTGTCCGCCATTTCCTCAGGATAACTTCGCCGGGGTATGCGCGACGCCGTGTCGCACACAACTGGAAGGCGCCCCGGTCACCGGGCGCCTCGGGCGCCGGACGCCAGGCGCCTCAGAGGCCCCAGACGCCCCAGACGCCTCAGACGCCTCAGACGCCGAGGAAACGGCCGATGATCTCCTTCATGATCTCCGTGGTGCCGCCGTAGATGGTCTGCACCCGGCTGTCGAGGAACGCCTGCGCGACCGGGTACTCGCTCATGAAGCCGTAGCCGCCGTGCAGTTGGAGGCAGGTGTCCACGACCCGCTTCTGCAGCTCGGTCGTCCACCACTTGGCCATGGCGGCGTCCGAGACCGACAGGGCGCCCTCGTTGTGGACGGTGATGCAGCGGTCCAGGAAGGTGCGGGCGATCTGGATCTCGGTGGCCATCTCGGCGAGGCTGAAGCGGTTGGCCTGGAAGGAGCCGATGGGCCGGTTGAACGCCGTACGCTCCTTGCAGTACGCGAGGGTCGTCTCGAAGATCTTCTCGCTCGCCGCCACGGCCGCCACCGCGATCGACAGCCGCTCCTGGGGCAGGGCGTTCATCAGGTGGGCGAACCCGGAGTTCTCCTCCCCGAGGAGGTTCGCGGCGGGAACCCGGACGTCCTCGAAGAACAGCTCGGCGGTGTCCTGTGCCTTCAGGCCGATCTTCTCGAGGTTCCGGCCGCGTTCGAAGCCCGGGGTGCCGCGCTCGACCACGAGCAGGCTCGTGCCGTGAGCCCCCTGCTCCGGGTCGGTCTTGACCACGACGATCACGAGGTCGGCGTTGATGCCGTTGGTGATGAAGGTCTTGGAGCCGTTGACCACGTAGTGGTCGCCGTCGCGCACGGCCGTGGTGCGGATGCTCTGCAGGTCACTGCCGGCACCCGGCTCGGTCATCGCGATGGCCGTGATCAGCTCGCCCGCGCAGAAGCCGGGCAGCCAGCGCCGCTTCTGCTCCTCGTTCGCGAGCTTCAGCAGATAGGGGGCCACCACGTCGTTGTGCAGCGTGAAGCCGACCCCCGAGGCGCCGGCCCGCACGATCTCCTCGCTGAGCACGGTGTTGTAGCGGAAGTCGGCCACTCCCCCGCCGCCGTACTCCTGCGGCACGTCCGTGCCCAGCAGCCCCAGCTTGCCTGCCTCGGTCCACAGGGTGCGCGGGACGATCCCGTCGCTCTCCCACTGCTTGTGGAAGGGGACGATGTGGCGCTCCACGAAGGCGCGCACGGTCGCGCGGAAGCTCTCGTGGTCGGCGGTGTACAGCACGCTCTCCATGACGGGGCCATTCCTGTCGCTAGGGGGCGGAAGGGGTCGGGCGGAACGGTGCCGGCGGTTCCGGCGGCGCACGACGCCACCGGGACCGGAGCGGCGGCTAACGGGACCGGCGCAGGACGGTCAGGGGCAGGACGGTCAGGGGCAGGCGCCGCCGCGGCGCGGGGGCCGCGGGGCGCGCCGTGGCGAGCAGGGTGTCCCTGTCGGTGATCTTGACGCGGGGGCGCCCCTGGAGAGCACCTGCCGCGCGTTCGGCCCGGTCGATCGCCTGCCAGCCGTCGAGGTCCACGACCTCCGCGGACCCCGTCGTGCCCGTCGTGCCCGGCGTGCCCATCGCACCGGGTGGGGCCGCCGTACCCGACGCGTCCGCCGGCGCGGTGAGCCGGCCGGCGTCGAAGTCGTCGAGGAGTGCCGCGACGGTCTCCTCCGCGCAGGTCTTGTTGGTCCCGATGAACCCGGTGGGACCGCGCTTGATCCAGCCGGCGACATAGACGCCCGGCTCGACCCGGCCCCGCTCGTGGGGAACCGTGCCGGTCCCCTCGTCGAACGGCAGCCCCGGGACCGGCCGGGCGCGGTATCCCACCGAACGCAGCACGAGCGAGGTCGCGATGGTCTCCGTCTCGCCGGTGGGGACGGCCCGTACGGTGCCGTCGTCGTCCGTGCGCAGCTCGGTGCGGGCGACCTCCAGACCGGTCACCCGGTCGTCGCCGAGGACGCGGGTCGGTGTGGTCAGGAAGCGCAGCACGATGCGGCGCCGGCCGGGTACGGGTGTGCGGGCGGCGAGTTCGGCGAGCAGGGCCGTCCTGGGCGAGGTGTCCGGCGCCAGGCCCTCCGGCCAGCCCTCGACGACGACGTCGACGCTGTCGAGCGCGGCGAGCGCGAGCAGTTCCGGCAGGGTGAAGGAGGCCTCGGCCGGCCCGCGCCGCCCGAGGACGACCACCTCGCGCACCCGGCTGCCGCGCAGCGCGTCCAGCGCCCCGTCGGCGATGTCGGTGCGGGCGAGCGATGCCGGGTCGGCGGTCAGCACGCGGGCCACGTCCAGGGCCACGTTGCCGTTGCCGACGACCACGGCGCGTTCGCCGTCCAGGGCGCAGGTCGTGGCCCCGTGGTCGGGATGGCCGTTGTACCAGGCCACGAAGTCGGTGGCGGCCGCGCTGCCGGGCAGGTCCTCGCCGTCGATGCCGAGCCGCCGGTCGGTCGCGGCGCCCACCGCGTAGACGACGGCGTGATGGTCACGCAGCAGGTCCTCGTGGCGCAGGTCTTCGCCCACCTCCACGTTGAGCCGGTACGCGAAGCCGGGCTGGGCCTCGATGGCCCGGAAGAGCCGGGTGACTCCCTTGGTGTCCTGGTGGTCCGGCGCGACCCCCGTGCGCGCCAGGCCGTAGGGGGTGGGCAGCCGGTCGTACACGGTCACGCGGACGCCCGGATGCTTGAGCAGCTCGTCGGCGGCGAAGAGGCCCGCCGGGCCCGCCCCGACCACGGCCACCCGCAACTCGCCCGCGTTGAGCTGCCGTTGCCTGGGCACGAGAGCCAGTGGCGTACGGGCCGGATGCGGATCATCCTCGTAGTAGGCCGCGTTGAGGTCGAGGAACGGCTGCTCGGCCGCGGTGAGCCTGGTGTGCGGCTTGAGCGCGTCCACCGGGCAGGCGCTCGCGCAGGCACCGCAGTCGACGCAGGCGCGCGGGTCGACGTAGAGCATCTCGGCCGCGGCGAAGCCGGGTTCACCGGGTGCGGGGTGGATGCAGTTGACCGGGCAGGCCAGCACGCAGGACGCGTCGGCGCAGCACGACCGGGTGACGACGTAGGGCATGGCGGGCTTCTTCGCTCGGGCGGTTCGGTCGGACGGACAGGTCGGGCGGACCGGTCGGGCGGACCGGTCAGGCGGACAGTGAGGCGGGGTGGCTGCGGTAGCGGGACGGGCGGCCGTCGATGCGGAGCATCTTCCACACGCGCCGGGAGGCCCGGTTCATCAGGCCGATGTCCTCGGCGAGCATGCGCACGTCGGCGAAGAGGTCGCGCAGCATCTTCCGCCCGTCGTCGGACCTCCAGAAAATGTCCTTGATCACCGAGTAGGGCACGCCCATCTTCTCGGCGGTCCTCCGGTCGGGGATCACGATCACGTCGCCCAGGCGGCGCATGATCAGCGGGAACATGACCGACAGCACCCCCCTGCGCACCTTCCCGTACCCGGGGACCTTGGTGCGCAGGAACTCGTGGGCGAAGGAGATGTGCCGGGCCTCCTCGGCGACGTGGATCTGCATGATCCTCGTCAGCAGCGGGTGGCCTTCGGCGCCCGAGCGCAGGATCGCCTTCTGGATGTGGTCGATCGGCTCCTCGCCGGCCAGCACGCCGGTGAAGAACGCCTCCGGCAGCAGCGAGGCGGCGAGCGGGAGGAAGCGGCTGATCACCTGGAAGGAGCGGCGGCCGCCGTGCACGTCGACCCCGGCGCGGTTGACGAACTCCTGGAACATCTGGGTGTGGTGGGTCTCCTCGGTGATCTCGTGGGTGAGATACCGGAATTCCGGGTCCTGGTTGCCCAGGTGGAAGACGTAGTCCAGCGCCCCGCGCATGAGCACGTTCTCGAACTGCATGCCCACCTTGGCGACGTTGGCGTACCGCCAGAGCCCGATCTCGGCCTGCCGCCCGGGTGGCTGCGCCCGGTACCAGGGGTGTCCGCCCAGCGGGTCGGCCTCGGGCAGGATCCAGCGGGGGTCCTGCGGGTCGACGGCGAAGTCGGGGTTGTCCCAGTCGATGTCGGTGAACGCGTCGAAGTGGACGTGCACCGAGCCCTCGGACAGGGTCTGGAGCACCTCGTGGTACGTCTGCTGGCTGGTCATCGCGGTCCTCGATCCGGCGGTGGGTCGAACGGTCAGGCCGCGTGGGCCGGGTCGGGCCGGCCGGCGTCCCGGTCGGCGGGCCGGCCGCCGAAGCGGAGCGCGGGGTCGTCGACCGGGGCGCGCCGCAGGGCGCGGCGGTCGCGGTAGTAGTTGTTCCAGATCCGCCAGGGCGCGCGGGTCCCCTGCCGGGGCATCACGGCGTCGCCGCGGGCGATGTAACCGGAGGTCAGCGAGTCGCCCATGGCGGACTCCGGGGCCCGGTCCGCCTCCGTGGCGACGGGTACGACCTGGGTGTGGCCCCGCTCGTCCATGTGCGTGAGCAGCCTGCTGACGTACTCGCAGGCCATGTCGGCCTTGAGGGTCCAGGAGGCGTTGGTGTAGCCGAGGACGACCGCGAGGTTGGGGACGCCGTCGAGCAGCACGCCCTTGTAGATGACGTGGTCGCGGGTGGTCACGGGGCGGCCGTCCACCTCCAGCCGGGCGCCGCCGGCGATCTGCACCCGCAGCCCGGTGGCGGTGACGACGATGTCGGCCGGGATGTCCTCGCCGGACCTCAGCCGGACGCCGGTCTCGGTGAACGAGTCGATGTGGTCTGTGACCACCGAGGCCTCGCCGCTCTTGAGCGCCTTGAACAGATCACCGCCGGGCACCACGCACAGCCGCTGGTCCCAGGGCTTGTACGACGGGGTGAAGTGGCGCATGTCGACGCTCTTGCCGAGCTGGGCCCGCACGCCGGCCAGCAGCACCTTGCGCATGACGGTGGGGGCGCTGCGGCACAGCGCGTACAGGCCGCGCTGGAGCGCGATGTTGCGGGAGCGTCCGAACCGGTAGAGCAGTTCGGCGGGGACGCCCGCCTTGCGCAGGAGGACCGACACCGGGTCGTACTGCGGCAGGGTCATGATGTACGTCGGCGAGCGCTGGACCATGGTGACGTGGGCGGCGTCGCCGGCCATCGCGGGCACCAGGGTGATGGCGGTGGCACCGCTGCCGATGACGACGACGCGCTTGCCGCGGTGGTCGAGGTCCTCGGGCCAGTGCTGCGGGTGGACGACGGTCCCGGTGAAGCGTTCCTCACCGGGGAAGTCGGGGCGGTGGCCGGCGTCGTAGTCGTAGTAGCCGGTGGCGTTGACGAGGAACGCGCAGCTGTAGGTCTCGCTCTCGCCGGTGGTCTCGTCCAGTGCCTCGACGGTCCACCGCCCCTCCGCGCTCGACCAGTTCGCCCTGGCGACCCGGCGGCCGAAGCGGATGCGGCCGGAGACGCCGTGCTCGTCGGCGGTCTCCTGGACGTACCGGCGGATGTCCGCGCCGTCGGCGAGGATCTTGGTGCCGCGCCAGGCGCGGAAGCGGTAGCCGAAGGTGTACATGTCCGAGTCCGAGCGGACGCCCGGGTAGCGGAACAGGTCCCAGGTGCCGCCGACACGGGCGCGCCGCTCCAGGACCGCGTACGTCTTGCCGGGGTTGTGCCGGGCCAGGTGGCAGGCGGCGCTGATGCCGGACAGCCCAGCGCCGATGATCAGCACATCGACATGCCGTTGCGTCATGCCCGTCTCCCTCTTCCCGCCGTCTGTTTCCGTACCGTGTGCCCGCAACTTACCTGCGACAGTGTGTTTCAGATACTGCCGGGGAAGTTATTTACATCACGTCTAACAACGGCGGGAGGAGGGAACGGGGGCCTCAGCAGCTCGACTTGCCCACGTAGAGGGCGAGCGCGGTGTTCGGGGCGACCGAGGCCGTGAACCAGCCGGTGCTGTTGACCGTCACGGTGCGGCCCGCCTGCACGTCGCAGTAGGTGCCCGCGGGCAGCGAGGTCTGGAACGAGCGGTTGGCGGCCGCGCTCTCGTGGTTGATCACCACGTAGCCCTTGCTGCCGCGGCCGAAGCTGATGAGGTTGCTGCCGTCGTCCCACCAGTTGGTGACCGCCTGCCCGCGGGTGGCGTTGCGGAAGGCGACCATGGACTTGATCTCCGGCCAGGCGTGCTGGCACTTCCAGCCGTCCTGCCAGCAGGCGTTGACGGTGCCCCCGTTGGGCGGGCCCGCGTCGATGTCCGACCACTCGTAACCGGAGTTGATGTCCGGGGCGCCGTAGGGCCACGCCAGCATGAAGACGTTGGCCAGCGTGTAGTTGGCGCCGTCCTTGTAGTTGAGGGTGCTGCCGTTGCGCTCGGTGTCGTGGTTGTCGACGAAGACACCGGCCTGCGAGCTGCTCAGATAGCCCCAGGGCTGGCCGAAGTTGTTCAGGTAGGCGAGCTTCTCGGAGGTGAAGACGCGCTTGAGGTCGTAGGCGTAGCGGAACTCCTGCACGTCACCGTTGCCGGTGTACTCGGTGGGCTGGACCGCCTCGCCGGCGCCGTAGATGACCTCCTGCTTCCAGTAGACGGAAGGGTTGGTCAGGCGGGACTTGATGTTCGCCAGGTCCGCGGTGTCGATGTGCTTGGCCGCGTCGACGCGGAAGCCGTCGACGCCCAGGGAGAGCAGGTCGTTCATGTAGTTCGCGATGGTCTGGCGGACGTGGTCCTCGCCGGTGTCGAGGTCGGCGAGGCCCACCAGCTCGCAGTGCTGGACGTTCCAGCGGTCCGCGTAGTTGGTGACCTGGGAGGTGCAGTCGTCGAAGTCGGCCGAGGAGTACACGCCGGGATAGTTGTACTTCGTGTACGACGAGCCGCCGGTGCCGGTGCCCGATCCCGCCGACATGTGGTTGATCACCGTGTCGGTGACGACCTTCACACCGGCCGCGTGACAGGTGTTCACCATGTTCTGGAAGTCGGTGCGGTTGCCGAGCCGGCCCGCGATCTTGTACGACACCGGCTGGTACGACGTCCACCACTGCGAGCCCTGTATGTGCTCGGCGGGCGGGGAGACCTGGACGTAGCCGTAGCCGGAGGGGCCGAGAGTGGTGGTGCACTCGCGGGCGACCGAGGCGTACTTCCACTCGAAGAGGACGGCGGTGACGTCCTTGGTGCCGGGCGGGGTCGCCTCGGCGGTAGTCGGGTACATGCCAACCGAGAGGGTGGCCGCGAGGGCGGCGACCACCGCGGGGAGAGTTCTGCGTGCCATCGTGGGGGTTCCTTCGTCATTGAAGGCGCTTGCTGAAACATTTCAGCAAACTTGCGGTGACGCAGATGTTAAAGGCCCGCCACCCGAAAGGGCAGCGGGCCGTGTGAAGTTGATACGGAAACTTTCCGGGCCAGGTCAGGCCGTCGTCCACCACACCGTGGTGTCGGCGGGCACCCGCGCCTCGCCGCCCCGCTCGGTGATCTCCGCGCTGCCGAGCAGCAGGCGGCCGTAGGCCGGCGTCGTCACCGCCTCGCCCGTGGTGTTGGCGACGCACACGAACTCCCCGCGCCGGAAGGCCAGGACGCCCTCGGGAGCGAGCAGCCACTCCACCGAGTCGCCCGCGCCGAGGTCCGGCTGCTCCCGGCGCACGCGCAGCGCCGAGCGGTACAGCTCCAGCGTCGAGCCGGCCACGCCCTCCTGCGCCTGCACGCTCAGCTCGCCCCAGCTCTCGGGCTGCGGAAGCCAGCTCCCGCCGCCGCCGAAGCCGTACGACGAGCCGTCGCGGGTCCACGGGATCGGCACCCGGCAACCGTCGCGGAAGCCGTCCTGGCCCGCGCCCCGGAAGTACGCCGGGTCCTGGCGCACCTCGTCGGGCAGGTCCACGACGTCCGGCAGGCCCAGCTCCTCGCCCTGGTAGACGTACGCCGAGCCGGGCAGCGCCAGCATCAGCAGGGTGGCCGCGCGGGCCCGGGCGAGGCCCAGCTCGCGGTCGCCGGCCGTGCGGATCTGGGTGCCGAGGCCGGGCGGGTTGGCGAAGCGGGTGGCGTGCCGGGTGACGTCATGGTTGGACAGCACCCAGGTGGCGGGCGCGCCGACCGGGCGCATGGCATCCAGGGTGCGGTCGATGACCTCGCGCAGCTCCTTGGCGTCCCAGTCGGTGCCCAGGTACTGGAAGTTGAAGGCCTGGTGCAGCTCGTCGGGGCGGACGTAGCGGGCGGTGCGCTCGACGGTCGGGGTCCACGCCTCGGCGACGAAGATCCGCTCGCCCGAGTACTCGTCGAGGATCAGACGCCACTGGCGGTAGATGGCGTGGACGCCGTCCTGGTCGAAGAACGGCATGACATCGTTGCCCAGCAGCTTCAGCTGGTCGTGATCGCCGAGGTCGGGCAGGCCGTCGGCCTTCACCAGGCCGTGGGCCACGTCGATGCGGAAGCCGTCCACGCCCATGTCCAGCCAGAACCGCAGGATGGAGCGGAACTCGTCGCCCACCGCCGGGTGTTCCCAGTTGAGGTCGGGCTGCTCGGGCGCGAACAGGTGCAGGTACCAGTCGCCGGGCGTGCCGTCGGGCTCGGTGACCCGGGTCCAGGCCGGGCCGCCGAAGATGGACTCCCAGTCGTTGGGCGGCAGTTCGCCGTTCTCGCCGTTGCCCGGGCGGAAGTGGTAGCGCTCGCGCAGCGGCGATCCCTGTCCCTCGGCGAGCGCCCGCTTGAACCACTCGTGCTGGTCGGAGGAGTGGTTGGGGACCAGGTCGACGATGACGCGCAGGCCCAGCTCGTGGGCCTCGCGGATCAGCGCGTCGGCGTCGAGGAGGTTGCCGAACATGGCGTCGACGGCACGGTAGTCGGCGACGTCGTAACCGGCGTCGGCCTGCGGGGAGGCGTAGAAGGGGCTGAGCCACACGGCGTCCACGCCGAGGTCGCGCAGGTACGGCAGGCGGGAGCGCACGCCCTCCAGGTCACCCATGCCGTCGCCGTTGCTGTCGGCGAAGCTGCGCGGATAGACCTGGTAGATGACCGCGTCCCGCCACCAGTCGCCGGGCGGGGCGACGGTGGTGACGGTGGATTCGGTGGCCGGGGCGGCGGGGGGCTGCTGGCTCATGGCGTCCTTGGTACCTAACAGGGTTCGGGTCATGGTGGGGGTCCGGCGGCGGTCGGAGGGCCGGGGGTGTGAGGCGGCCGCGGTGTCCCCGGTGCCGGACCGGGTTCCGCGGCCGCCTGTCCCGCGCGGGTCAGGCGCACGGGAGCCCTTGTGGGACAGGGCGGTTCAGCCCTTGGTGCCGCCGGCGGTGAGGCCGGTGACGAGGTTCTTCTGCACGAGGTAGAAGAACACCGACACGGGTATCGCGATCAGCACCGCGGTGGCGGCCATGTAGTTCCACTGCGCGTCGTGCTCGCTGACGAAGGTCTGCAGACCGACGGCGAAGGTGTACTTGGAGTCGTCCAGCATGAAGGTCGTCGCGAACGCGACCTCGGCGACGGCCGTGATGAAGTTGTAGAAGCCGGCCACGGCCAGGCCCGGGCGGGCCAGCGGCAGGATCAGCCGGAAGAACGTGCCGAACGGGGAGAGCCCGTCCACGCGTCCCGCCTCGTCGATCTCGAAGGGGATGGTGTCGAAGTACCCCTTGAGCAGCCAGGCGCTGTACGGCACCGCCGTGGTGCAGTTGATGATGATCAGCGCCCAGTAGGAGTCGATCAGGCCGAGCTCGCCGAAGATCTCGTACATCGGCACGATCAGGATGGCGATCGGGAAGGCCTGGGTGAGCAGCAGCACCCACATCAGCGACTTGTAGCCGGGAAAGCGCATGCGCGAGACGGCGTAGCCGGTGGTCGCGGCGACGAAGACACCGATGACGGTGGTGCCGAGGGCCACGATCATCGTCGACTTGAACCAGTCGAAGAACGCGGTGTGCTCCAGCACGAAGCTGTAGTTGGAGAAGGTGAGCTTGCCCAGGATCTTGCCCGGGTGCAGGTAGGAGTCCTTGTCCGGGCCGAGGGACAGGAAGAACAGCCAGAGCACCGGGGCCACCGCGACGAGGCTCGCCAGGGCGAGGCCGGCGTGCAGCACGGCGGCGCCGAGCGGGCCGCGCTCGCCCCGCTGGCGGATGCGGCGCGCGGGTACGGCGGCCGGCACGGTCTCTGTCTTCTCTGGGGTCATGGTGCTCATGGCGGCGGCTCCTGCGGCGTCAGACGGCGAGCTGGTCATTGCGCTTCAGCCAGCGGAAGTAGAAGGAGGTGAAGACGGTCAGCAGCGACAGCAGCAGCACGCCGTACGCGGCGGACTGGGCGAAGTCGCGGGGCTGCTGTCCGAAGCCGAGGAAGTAGGCCCAGGTGACGAGGATCTGGGCGTCGGGCGCGCCGGTGGGGCCGAACAGCAGGAAGATGATGGCGAACTGGTTGAAGGTCCAGATGACGCCGAGCAGGACCACGGTCGAGCTGACCGAGCGCAGACCGGGCAGCGTGACGTGCCGGAACTGCTGCCACGCGGTGGCGCCGTCCATCTCCGCGGCCTCGTAGAGCGTGGAGTCGATGGACTGCAGGCCGCCGAGCAGCGAGAGCATCATGAACGGCACACCGCACCAGGTGTTGACCATGATCGCGGCGAACCGCTGCCAGAACGTGTCCTCCAGCCACTGGGGCTGGGGCAGGTGGAGCGAGCCGAGGACCTGGTTGATCACGCCGGAGTCGGCGAGCATGATCCGCCAGGAGAAGACGGTGACGAAGGTCGGCACCGCCCAGGGCACGACCAGCATCAGCCGGTAGAAGGTGCGTCCGCGCAGCTTCTGGTTGAGCATCAGCGCGAGGCCGAGACCGATGGTGTAGTGCAGGACCACACAGGCGGTCGTCCAGACGACGGTCCACAGGAAGTGCGACCAGAAGCGGTCGTAGGACAGCGGGCCGAACAGGATGTCCTTGTAGTTGTCCAGTCCGATGAACTTGTACGTGGCGTCGATGTGGTTGACGCCGATCGTACGGGCGGAGTTGAGGCTGTTGGCGTCGGTGAGGGTCAGGTAGAGGCCCCGCACCAGCGGGTAGGCCACGATGGCGCCGAGCACTGCGACCACCGGCGCGATCATCGCGTACGCGTACCAGTGCTTCTGGTAGCCGTTCTTGATGCGCTGCACCAGCCCGGGCCGAGGCGCGCGGTCACCGCGGCTCTTGCCGGGTGCGCGGTCGATGGCGACTGTCATGGTTCGGCACCTTCGATGAGTTCAGGGGTTGGGCCGGGCACAGGCCGGTGGCCGCCGGATCCGTCCGCCCTCAGGAGCTGGGCGATGGGGATCCGACGGCCACGCGGGCTCACTTGCTGAAGTCGGGCACCAGCTTGGCGATGGCGACCTCGGCGTTGCTCAGGCCCTTGTCCAGCGACTCCTTGCCGCCGGCGATCTTGGGCAGCTCGGTGTCCAGCGGACCCCACAGGGAGCTGTACTCGGGCAGCGCCGGGCGCGGCTGGGCGGCGGCGAGCACACCCTGGTAGCCGGCGATGCCCGGGTCGGCCTTCACCTGGGCGGTGTAGGCGTCGGAGCGGGTGGGCAGCGTGGAGTTCTTCAGGGCGATGGCCTCCTGGGACTTCGCCGAGGTCATGAAGTTGACGAACTTCAGCGCGGCCGTCTGGTGGGCCTTGTCCGAGCCGGCGTAGACGGAGAGGTTGTGGCCGCCGGTCGGGGCGCCCGCCTTGCCGCTGGAGCCGGCCGGGACGGTGGCGATGCCCAGGTTGGACTTGTCCTTGAAGGCCGAGCCCTTGTAGAAGTTCGTGATCTCCCAGGGGCCCTGGATGATCGCGGCGACCTTGCCGTTGACGAACGCGTCCTGGATGTGGGCGTAGGCGTCGGCGGTGGTGTCGGCCTTGTGCAGTCCCTTGCCGGAGAACGTGCTCAGCCAGGCACCGTAGGCCTTCTTGGCGGCGGGCGAGTTGACGGTGATCTTCTTGCCGGCGGCGTCGACGGTGTCGGTGCCCTCGCCGTACAGGAAGCTCTGCGCGTAGTAGGCGGCGGTGGAGCCCCAGTAGCCGTCGACCTTGGCCTTGGCCTGGACCTTGGCGGCGTCGGCCTTCAGCTCGTCCCAGGTCTTGGGGGCCTCGGTGATGCCGGCCTTCTGGAACAGGGCCTTGTTGTAGACCAGGGCGAGGGTGTCGGTGACCAGCGGCACGCCGTAGGTCTTGCCCTCGTACTGGGCCTGCTTGATCAGGTTCGGCTGGAACTTGGCCTGGTCGGCGAGGGCGTCCGTGCCGTCCAGCGGCAGGAAGAAGCCCTTCTTCGCGAAGGCGGGGGTCCAGCCGACCTCGGAGCGCAGCACGTCCGGGGCGCCCTTGGCGCCGGCGGCCGTGTCGAACTTGTTCTGCGCCTGGTCGAAGGGGACGTTGACGTACTTGACCTTGATGTTCTTGTTGGCAGCTTCGAACTGCTTGATCAGGTCCTGGTACGTCGGTGCCTCATTGGTGGCGTTGGAGGTGTCCCACCAGGTGATGGTCACCGGACCGTCCGACTTGCTGTCGCTGTCGCTCCCGCCGCACGCCGTCGCCGTGAGGGCGAGGGACGCCACGAGCGCGGAGGCCGCTATGCCACGCCGCATGAGTTCTCCTTGAGGGTAAAAGCCCGAGTGGTGCAGAGGGCGGTCCCGTCCACCGCCCCTGCGACTTGCCGACTGCGCCGTTGCGGCGGCCGGGCGAGTGGGAACGTAACAGCGTTGAAAGCGCCGCGAAAGACCTTGCAGAAAAAAAACGCAAGAGAACGCGAGGGTTACCGCTCCGTGACCTGCTCCAGACCCGCTCGCGACCCCGGTCTTCCGCCGGTAGGCGGGTTGACGGACACTTGTGCAAGACTCTGCAAGCTCTTGCCAGGGTTGCCGGTCGCCGGGATCATCCCCTTGCAACGGCGGCGAGCGGGAGCGAGCCGGGCCGGGGCACACCGGGACACACCCCCGGGACAGCGCGCCGGGGACACACCGGGACACACACCGGTCGCACCGGGCGGCACACCGAAGGGACGAGGAGCGCGATGACGCAGCATTCCACGGCAGGCCGGTCGGCGGCCCGCGCACGGCGTCCCGCCGATGGGCAGGGACAGGGGCGGCCGGTACAGTCCGGTGGCGTGACCACACGGCTTGCGGACATCGCCGCGCAGGCGGGGGTGAGCGAAGCGACCGTCAGCCGGGTCCTCAACGGCAAACCCGGCGTCGCCGCCACCACCCGCCAGTCCGTGCTGGCCGCGCTGGACGTGCTCGGCTACGAGCGCCCCGTCCGGCTGCGGCAGCGCAGCGAGGGCCTGGTGGGCCTGATCACCCCGGAGCTGGAGAACCCGATATTCCCGGCCCTCGCCCAGGTCATCGGCCAGGCGCTGACCCGGCAGGGCTACACCCCGGTACTCGCCACCCAGACGCCCGGCGGCTCCACCGAGGACGAGCTGACCGAGATGCTCGTGGACCGCGGGGTGGCGGGCATCATCTACGTCTCCGGGCTGCACGCCGACACCACCGCCGACACGCAGCGCTACGAGCGACTGCGGGCGCAGGGCGTGCCGTTCGTCCTGGTGGACGGGTTCTCACCGAAGGTGCAGGCGCCGTTCATCTCGCCCGACGACCGGGCCGCGACCACCCTGGCGGTGACGCACCTGGTGTCGCTGGGGCACACCCGGATCGGGCTGGCGCTCGGTCCCAAGCGGTTCGTGCCGGTGCAGCGCAAGATCGAGGGCTTCGTCCGCGCCATGCAGGACCAGCTGGGACTGAACGCGGAGACGGTCGAGCGGGACCTGGTCCAGCACTCGCTGTACACGCTGGAGGGCGGGCAGGCGGCGGCGACGGCGCTGATCGAGCGCGACTGCACGGCCGTGGTGTGCGCCAGCGACATGATGGCGCTCGGCGCCATACGGGCGGCCCGGCAGCGGGGGCTGGACGTGCCCCGGGAGGTGTCGGTGGTCGGTTTCGACGACTCCCCGCTGATCGCGTTCACCGACCCGCCGCTGACCACGGTCCGCAAGCCGGTGCCGGCCATGGGGCAGGCCGCGGTGCGCACGCTGCTGGAGGAGATCGGCGGGACGCCCGCGCCGCACAGCGAGTTCGTGTTCATGCCGGAGCTGGTGGTGCGCGGTTCGACCGCTTCGGCCCCCGGCGAGCGCAAGGTCGTCCGTATGTCGTAGGAGTCGTCCGTATGTCGTAGGACATGCGTGGTGGACCCGACCTTGGGATGATCTGTCGAGGAAGCCCCTTCTGGCAGACTCTGTACCCATGAGTGACTCGACCGTGACAGATCCGGAAGGTCGCGAGCAGGTGACCGTTCCGCGGACCGTCACGGGCGGGGGACGGCGGGTCCGCCTGCACCGGCTGCGCCGCCCACGGCAGCCCCGGCTGTGGTTCGAGGTCCTGCTGATCGCGGTGAGTTACTGGACCTACTCGCTGATCCGCAACGCCGTTCCGGAGCAGAAGGCCGAGGCGCTGCACAACGCCGACGGGGTCTGGCGGCTCGAACACCAGCTGGGTCTCGCCGTCGAGCAGTCGGTCAACCATGCCGTGAACTCGGCGACTTGGCTGATCATCGGCATGAACTACTACTACGCCACCCTGCACTTCGTCATCACGCTGGGTGTACTGGTGTGGCTCTACCACTGGCATCCCGGCCGCTACGCGGCGACCCGGCTGGTGCTGTTCGCGACCACGGGCGTGGCCCTGGTCGGCTACTACCTCTTCCCGCTCGCCCCGCCCCGGCTGATGCGCGGCGGCCGTTTCGTCGACACGGTCATGGTCCACCACACCTGGGGATCGATGGCCTCCGGCGACCTGAAGCACATGTCGAACCAGTACGCGGCGATGCCCTCGATGCACATCGGCTGGTCGCTGTGGTGCGGGCTGACGGTCTTCGCGCTGGCCTCGGTGCCGTGGGTGCGGGTGCTGGGGCTGCTGTACCCGCTGGTCACTCTGCTGGTCATCGTCGCCACCGCCAACCACTTCTGGCTGGACGCGGTGGGCGGTGTCCTGTGCCTGGCCTTCGGTCTCGCCATGGCCCGCCTGTGGTACGGCAGCCTGCCGAACGTCCTGCCGCGACGCGTCCCGGCGGCGGCCCGACCGGAGCCGGCGACTCCGTCGGCGTAGTTCCGGCGGGCGGGTGGGGCGGTGGGGCGCTTCGTGTGTCGGGGCGGTGGGCCGTATGGGGTGGGTGGGGCGGTGGGCCGCTTCGTGCCGGTGGGTCGCGTGGTGCCGGTGGTCCGTGTGGGGTGGGTGGTCCGTGTGGGGTGGGTGGGGCGGTGGGCCGCTTCGTGCCGGTGGGCCGTGTGGTGCCGGAGGGTCGCTTCGTGCCGGTGGGTCGGTGCGGGTCCGTCGGTCAGTTCGCGTAGAACAGTTCCTCCGCGACTCCGCGCGCCCTCCGGGCCGTACGGCGGTAGGCGTCCAGCATGTCCCCGGCGTGCCCGGAGCCGTAGCCGAGGTAGCGGCCGACGGCGGCCAGTTCGCGGGGCTCGGTGGGGAAGGTGTCCCCCGCCCGGCCGCGGACCAGCATGACCGCGTTGCGCACCCGGCTCGCGAGCACCCATGCCTCGTCCAGCACGGCCGCGTCCTCGGCGGACATCAGCCCGGCGTCACGGGCTGCGGCGAGAGCCTCGCGGGTACGGGTGGTGCGCAGCGCGGGCACCCGCCAGCCGTGCCGCAGCTGCATCAGCTGCACGGTCCACTCGACGTCCGACAGGCCGCCGGGGCCGAGCTTGGTGTGCAGTTTGGGGTCGGCGCCCCGCGGCAGGCGCTCGGACTCCATGCGCGCCTTCAGCCGCCGGATCTCGCGGACCGCGTCGTCGTCGAGGCCGTGCTCCGGATAGCGCAGCGGGTCGATCAGCTCGGTGAAGCGCCGGCCGAGCTCCTCGTCACCGGCGACGTGCTCCGCCCGCAGCAGCGCCTGCGACTCCCAGACCAGCGACCAGCGGCGGTAGTACGCCTCGTACGACTTCAGCGTGCGCACCAGCGGGCCGGACTTGCCCTCGGGGCGCAGACCGGCGTCGATGAGCAGCGGCGGGTCGGCGCTCGGCAGCTGGAGCAGCCGGCGCATCTCCGCGACCACCTTGTTCGCCGCCGCCGCGGCCTCCTGCTCGTCCACGCCCTCTCGCGGCTCGTGCACGAACAGCACGTCGGCGTCGGAGCCGTAGCCCAGTTCGTGTCCGCCGAAGCGGCCCATCCCTATGATCGCGAACCGGGTCGGCAGGGTGTCGCCCCAGCCCTCACGGACCACCGCGCGCAGCGTGCCGGCGAGGGTGGCGGCGGTCAGGTCCGAGACGGACCCGCCCACCCGGTCGATCAGGGCGCCCGGGTCCGCCCCGGGGTCGCCGGCCTCGATGCCGTAGGAGCCGACGATGTCCGCGGCGGCCGTACGGAACAGCTCGCGGCGGCGCACCCCTCGGGCCGCGGTGACGCCCTGCGTGGCGTTCTCGGCACGCCCCACCGCGGCGAGGATCTCCTGCTCCAGCTGGGCGCGGCCGCGCAGTTCGAGGCCGCCGCCGTCGCCGTCACCGAGCAGCGCCACCGCCTCCGGGGCCCGCATGAGCAGGTCGGGCGCGAGACGGCCCGCCGACAGGACGCGGGCGAGGTTCTCCGCGGCGGCGCCCTCGTCCCTGAGCAGCCGGAGGTACCAAGGGGTCTTGCCGAGCGCGTCGGAGACCTTGCGGAAGTTGAGCAGACCCGCGTCGGGGTCGGCGGAGTCCGCGAACCAGCCGAGCATCACGGGCAGCAGGGTGCGCTGGATCGCCGCCTTGCGGGTCACCCCGGACGCCAGCGCCTCCAGGTGCCGCAGAGCGGACGCCGGGTCGGCGTAGCCGAGGGCGATCAGGCGTTCGCGCGCCGCCTCGGGGCGCAACCGCGCCTCTCCCGGGGCGAGTTGGGCGACCGCGTCGAGCAACGGGCGGTAGAAGAGCTTCTCGTGCAGGCGGCGTACGACACCGGTGTGCCGTCTCCACTCGCGCTGAAGACCGGTCACCGGATCGGTGCGCAGGCCCAACGAACGGCCCAGGCGCCGCAGATCCTCCTCGGCCTTGGGAACCAGGTGGGTGCGGCGCAGCCGGTGGAGCTGGATGCGGTGCTCCATGGCGCGCAGGAAGCGGTAGGCCTCGTCGAGACCGGCGGCGTCCTCGCGGCCGACGTAGCCTCCGGCGGCGAGGGCCTTCAGGGCGTCGAGGGTGGTGCCGCTACGAAGGGTGGCGTCGGTGCGCCCGTGCACCAACTGCAGTAGCTGCACCGCGAATTCGACATCCCTGAGACCACCCGGGCCGAGCTTGAGTTCGCGGTCGATCTCGGACGCCGGGATGTTCTCCACGACCCTGCGGCGCATCTTCTGCACGTCGGCGACGAAGTTCTCGCGCTCGGCGGCCCCCCAGACCATGGGCTGGAGCGCGTCGACGTACTCCTGCCCCAGTTCGGCGTCCCCGGCGACCGGGCGGGCCTTGAGCAGGGCCTGGAACTCCCAGGTCTTGGCCCAGCGCTGGTAGTAGGCGACGTGGCTGCTGAGGGTGCGCACGAGGGGGCCGTTGCGGCCCTCGGGGCGGAGGTTGGCGTCGACCGGCCAGATGGAGCCCTCGACGGTGGTCTCCGAGCAGATCCGCATCATGTTCGAGGCGAGCCTCGTGGCGGCGCCGAGCGCCTTGGCCTCCTCGGTGCCCTCGGTGGCCTCCGCCACGAAGATGACGTCCACGTCGGAGACGTAGTTCAGCTCGTGTCCGCCGCTCTTGCCCATCGCGATCACCGCGAGGCGGCAGGCCGCCGCGTCGGCGGGGGCCTCCGCGCTCGCCATGGCCAGGGCCGCACGGAGCGTGGCGGTCGCGAGGTCGGCCAGTTCGGCGGCGGTCTGCGCGAGGTCCGTGGTGCCGCACACGTCCCGGGCGGCGATGGACAGCAGACAGCGGCGGTAGGCCACGCGCAGGGCCACGGGGTCGGTCGCCCCGGTCAGGCCGCGCTCGAACTCCTCCACGCCCGGGTGCAGGTCCCGCGGCTCGTAGGTGACCAGCTCCTGCCAGTCGTGGGGGTGCCGGGCGAGGTGCTCACCGAGGGCGGCGGAGGCGCCGAGGACCCCCAGCAGGCGGTCGCGCAGCGGCTTGGCGGCGATGAGGGTGTCGAGCAGTTCGCGGCGGTCCGTGGGGGCGGGCTGGTCCTCCAGCAGCCGTACCAGCCCGTGCAGGGCCAGGTCGGGGTCGGCTGTGGCGCCCAGGGCCTCCAGCAGGACCGGGTCGTCGCGCACGGGCGCCAGCTCGGCGCTGTCCAGCAGGCGCTCGGCGGCGGAGGGGTCGGTGAAGCCGTGCCGAAGCAGTCGGGTGAAGGTGCTGCTCCTGCGCCCCGGCGTCATCCGCGGCCTCCCTATCGCTTCGGGCTTGGATCAGGGTCGGTCTGGCCAGAGCGTAGCCGGAGTGGGGCGGGGTGGCTTCGGGGCGGGGCGCTCTGCGGGTACGGCTGCCTCGTGGGTACCGCTGCCTCGTGGGTACCGCTGCCTCGTGGGTACCGCTGCCTCGTGGGTACCGCTGCCTCGTGGGTACGGCTGCCTCGTGGGTACCGCTGCCTCGTGGGTACCGCTGCCTCGTGGGTACGGGGCTTCGTGGGTACGGGGCTTCGTCCTGCCTGCGGCGGCCCGTTGCGGTTCGGGGTGGCTTGCGTCGCGCCTGCGTCGCGTGGTGGGTCGGGGCCGCGCCGGGGGGTGTCCGTCCTCGGTCCGGCGCCCTGTCTCTTTCCTGGGTGGAACGAGTTCTCGCCGGCCGCTGCGGGCGGACACCCCCCGACACGTCCCCTGGCCGCCGTACGCGGGTGCGGCTTCGCGTCGCCTCCTGTCCGGCGGGAACCGTACGCTCTCCTCGTCGAGGAGACGCATGCCGAGGAGGCTCAGGTGACCGAGGACCGACCGCCCTATCCGCCGTTCACCGCTCAGACCGCCGCCCAGAAGGTCCAGGCGGCCGAGGACGCGTGGAACACCCGCGATCCCGAGCGGGTGGCGCTCGCGTACACGCCCGACTCCGTCTGGCGCAATCGGGACCGGTTCCTGACCGGGCGGGACGAGATCGTCGCGTTTCTGACCGCCAAGTGGGAGCGCGAGCTGGACTACGCGCTGCGCAAGAGCCTGTGGTGCTCCGACGGCAACCGGATCGCGGTGCGCTTCCAGTACGAGTGCCACGACCCGGACGGCCAGTGGTGGCGCAGCTACGGCAACGAGCTGTGGGAGTTCGACGAGCGCGGCCTGATGCGGCGCCGCGAGGCCAGCATCAACGATGTCCCGATCAGCGAGGCCGAGCGCCGCTTCTTCGGCCCGCGCCCGGCCCATGAGCGCGGGATCGACATCACCCTCCAGTGACCGACCGCCCTCCGCGGCGGGCCGGATGCGGAGTTCGCGCCCCACAGGCACCTTGGAGGTGCTTGACGACATAGGCGCACAGGTGCGAGGTGAGGAGGCGGCATGCCGGAGCCCGCAGGAGAGCTGGACCCGCGTTACAGCAGCGAGGGCGTCTCGGCGCACGCCTGGGCCGAGGCGGAGGCGGTGCTGGAGGAGGCGGAGCTGTTCTGGGTGTCCACGGTCCGGCCGGACCGGCGTCCGCACGTCACTCCGGTGCTGGCGGTGTGGCACGAGGGGGCGCTGCACTTCGGCACCGGCCCCGGCGAGCGCAAGGCCCACAACCTCGCCGAGAACCCGCATGTGGTGCTGACGACGGGCGTCAACAGCTGGACCGAGGGCTACGACGTGGTCGTGGAGGGCGATGCCGTGCGGGTGACCGATGAGGGGCGGTTGCGTGTGCTTGCTGCGGCCTGGGAGGCGAAGTACGGGCCCCGCTGGCACTACGAGGTGCGCGACGGCTGCTTCCAGCACGAACCCGGCCCCGCCTACGTCTACGCGGTGGCGCCGCACACCGTCTTCGGCTTCGGCAAGGGCGAGCCGTTCAGCCAGACCCGCTGGCGGTTCGGGTGTCCGTCGCGCGGCGGGCCCGGCGGCGGGCCGGGGAGGGCATTCACGGTCTGCTGCAGACACCCGAACACGCGCGGGCCCTCTTCGAGGTGTGGCAGTCGGCCTACTCGGAGGAGGAGGAGGTCGAACGGATGGTGGCCGCCCGCATGGCCCGCACGTCCGTCTTCGAGCGGTCGCCCGCCCCTTCGCTCGGATTCGTCCAGGAGGAAGTGACGCTCCGGCGGCCCGTCGGGGGCACGATGGTGTGGCGCAGACAGCTCGAACATCTGCTGGAGATGGGGCGGTTGCGTAACGTCACGCTTCAGGTGATGCCGACGGACGCCGACGCCCACCCCGGGCTGAACGGGGAGATCGAGGTCCTGAAGTTCGCCGACGGCACGGCGGTCGGCCGCTCGGACGGCGCGTACAACGGTCGCCCGACCACGGACCCCAGACAACTGCGCGTCCTCGAACTGCGGTATGGCACGATCCGGGCGCGGGCTCTCACGCCCCGGGAGTCGCTGGCCTTCATCGAGCGCATGCTGGGAGAGTCATGATCCGTAAATTCCCCGCGGACACACCTGAGTCGGACTGGTTCAAGAGCAGTCACAGCGACGGGCCCGACGGCAACTCCTGCGTCGAGATCGCCCTCACCCCCGCCTCCGTCCACGTACGGGATTCCAAGGCCCCCCAGGGCCCCCGCCTCACCGTCGACGCACGCGCATGGGCGGCCTTCCTGACACTCGCGGGCCGGGACTGACCCGGAAGCCGCACGGCCGCCTCAACCCCGGCCTGCCTTCCACTCGCGGGCGAGCGCCGCGTAGACGTACTCGCTGCCCCAGCGCTCGCCGTCGAGGTCGTTCTCGACGAGGTGGGCCTCTCGCGCTCGCGCACAAGCACGGAACCGGTGTTGAGCACGTCGAGGCGGGCGAAGAGCCGGTGGATGCCCAGCTCGGCGAAGGCCGGCGAGGCGGCCGCACGTGCCGCGTCCCTCCACGGAACGCGGGGCCGGACGGGCCACAGTGGAGCCATGAGCGAGGACAGCAGAACCCACGACCACCTGACCCTCACCCGCGCGGTGCCCCGGCTCCCCGCCGTGGACCTGGACCGGGCCCGCCGTTTCTACTCCGAGAGCCTCGGCCTCGACCCCGTGGACCGGCGCCCCGGCGGACTCCTCTACCGCATCGGTGACACGGAGTTCGTGGTGTTCCAGTCGACGGGTTCGTCCCCCGGCACGTTCACGCAGATGGCCCTGGAGGTGGAGGACCTCGATGCCGCCGTGTCCGAACTGCGGCGGCGCGGAGTGGTCTTCGAGGAGGTGGACTCCCCCGGTTTCCGCACCGAGAACGGCGTCGCCGAGATCGAGGGCAACTACCCGAGCAAGGGCGCCCGGGGCGAACGCGCGGCCTGGTTCCGAGACAGCGAGGGCAACCTGCTCGGCATGGGCCAGCCGGTGCGCTGAGCCGCCCGTGTCACCCGTGGGCGTTCCGCTCGGTCCATTCCCGTCATCCGGCGTGGCCGCGCCCTCTACCTTCGGATACGTCGCGATAGGACGCGTACGGCGGAGGGCGCGCATGTCGGTGGACGGTGAGGCGGTACCGCTCAGGAGCACTGCGGAACGGGCGGGTTGATCGAGGTGCTGAAGTTCCCCGACGGCACCGCGGTGGGGCGTTCCGAGGGGGGCGTTCGCCGGACGGCCGGTGACCGACCCCAAGCAGCTGAGGATCCTTGAGCTGCGCTATGGCACGATCCGCGCCCAGGCCCTCACGCCCCGAGAGTCGCGGGCCTTCATCGAGCAGATGCTGGGAGAGTCATGATCCGCATCCCCTCCACCCGGGACGCCTCCGCACTGGTGTGGTTCAAGAGCAGTTACAGCAGCAGCGGCGACGGAAACGACTGCGTCGAGATCGCCATAACCCCCGCCACCGTCCACGTACGGGATTTCAAATTCCCGCGAGGCCCCCGCCTCGCCCTCACCCCCTCCGCGTGGGCGGGGTTCGTCGCCCTCTCGGGCGAGGGCTGATCAGCGATCAACCCAGCCGATCAGGTGCGCGATGTGCAGGACTGTACGCACGACGGCCAGGACGAAGTGCAGTCCGAACCGCTCGGCCGCGAAGGCGCAGAGCACCGCCGCGAACGCCGCCTGCGTCGCGTGCCAGGGTGAGCAGAAAAAGCGCGGTATCAGCCGTTCCCGCAGCGGGTTGTCGCATCTCAGGCACGTACGGTTCTCAGCTTCGGTGGCGCTCTGCGCCTCGATCTCCCCACCCATGCACGCGACCTTAGTCCGTCCCGTGGATCACCCGCCGACAAGGCGATCCGGGGCCGGCGGTCCGTGACCGTCGGCCCCCTTCGCCATGCAGGTGGAAAGCCCGCCCCGACCCGCCCCTACAGCACCGGAAGATTCTTCCGCAGCTCGAACGCCGTGACCTCGGACCGGTACTCGTTCCATTCCGCGCGCTTGTTGCGGAGGAAGAAGTCGAAGACGTGCTCGCCGAGGGTCTCGGCGACGAGGTCGCTGCGTTCCATGAGGGTGAGGGCCTCGCCGAGGTTCTGCGGGAGGGGTTCGATGCCCATCGCGCGGCGTTCGGCGTCGGAGAGGGCCCAGACGTCGTCCTCGGCGCCCGGCGGGAGCTCGTAGCCCTCCTCGATGCCCTTGAGGCCGGCGGCGAGGAGGACGGCGTAGGAGAGGTAGGGGTTCGCGCCCGAGTCGAGGGAGCGGACCTCCACGCGGGCGGAGCCGGTCTTGCCGGGCTTGTACATGGGGACGCGGACGAGGGCGCTGCGGTTGTTGTGGCCCCAGCAGATGTAGGAGGGGGCCTCGCCGCCGGCGCCGGCGGTGCGCTCGGAGCCGCCCCAGATGCGCTTGTAGGAGTTCACCCACTGGTTGGTGACCGCGGAGATCTCCGCCGCGTGCCTGAGCAGGCCGGCGATGAAGGAGCGGCCGACCTTGGAGAGCTGGAACTCGGCGCCGGACTCGTAGAACGCGTTGCGGTCGCCCTCGAAGAGGGAGAGGTGGGTGTGCATGCCGGAGCCGGGGTGCTCGGAGAACGGCTTCGGCATGAACGTCGCGTGCACGCCCTGCTCCAGCGCGACCTGCTTCATGACCAGGCGGAACGTCATGATGTTGTCGGCCGTGGAGAGCGCGTCGGCATAGCGCAGGTCGATCTCCTGCTGGCCCGGGGCGCCCTCGTGGTGGGAGAACTCCACCGAGATGCCCATCGACTCCAGCATGGTGATCGCCTGGCGGCGGAAGTCCATGCCGATGCTGGTGGGCGTGTGGTCGAAGTAGCCGGAGTTGTCGGCCGGGATCGGGCGGGAGCCGTCCAGCGGGCGGTCCTTCAGCAGGAAGAACTCGATCTCCGGGTGGGTGTAGAAGGTGAAACCCAGGTCGGAGGTGCGGGCCAGGGCGCGCTTGAGGACGTAGCGGGGGTCGGCGAAGGACGGCGAGCCGTCGGGCATGAGGATGTCGCAGAACATGCGGGCGGTGCCGGGGGTCTCCGCGCGCCAGGGCAGCATCTGGAAGGTGGACGGGTCCGGCTTGGCGATCATGTCGGACTCGTAGACCCGGGCGAAGCCCTCGATGGCGGAGCCGTCGAAGCCGATGCCCTCGTCGAAGGCCTGCTCCAGTTCGGCGGGGGCCACGGCGACGGACTTGAGGAAGCCCAGCACGTCCGTGAACCACAGCCGTACGAACCGGATGTCGCGCTCCTCCAATGTCCGGAGCACGAACTCCTGCTGCTTGTCCATCTTCCGCTTCCCCATCCTTGCTGGTCAGGCCGCCTGTTCCCCAATGCCGCGGAAGGCGGTCGGGCACCTGAGCATCCCACCACAACACCGTTTCGTGCGCGTTGCGGACCATGATCGGCCGGGCATCCCCGGCCTGAACGCCTTCCGTACGGCAGGTGTACCGCCCTCCCGCCCATCTTGCCTGCTCCGGCCGGTATCCGTAATGGACGGCCCCTTCGGCGTCGTGGACAGCCCCTTCGCCGTCGCGGACAGCCCCTCGCCGTCGTCGACGGCCCCTTCGCCGTCGCGGACAGCCCGCTTCGTCCGGGAGCGAGACCGCGGCCTTTAATTTGCATCTCAGATGCATATTTTCGTACGGTGCCCCTCAGCCAAGCCGTGAGGAGTCCCCGATGCTCACCGAGCAGTCCGCAGCCACCGTCCGTGCCACCCTCCCCGCCGTCGGTGCCGCCATCGGAGAGATCACCGAGCGCTTCTACGCCCGGCTCTTCGCCGCCCACCCCGAACTGCTGCGCGATCTGTTCAACCGCGGCAACCAGGCCTCCGGCGTCCAGAAGCAGGCTCTCGCCGGTTCCATCGCCGCCTTCGCCACGCATCTGCTGGAGCACCCGGAGCGGCGGCCCGACGCCATGCTGGGCCGCATCGCCCACAAGCACGCCTCTCTCGGCATCGCGCCGGAGCAGTACGGCGTCGTCCACGAGCACCTCTTCGCCGCCATCGCCGAGGTCCTCGGCGAGGCCGTCACGCCCGAGGTCGCGGCCGCCTGGGACGAGGTCTACTGGCTGATGGCGAACGCGCTCATCGCCATCGAGAAGCGCCTGTACGAGGAGAGCGGCGAAGGCGCCCCGCGGCGGTGGGAGGTCGTCGAGCGGATCACCGAGACCGCGGACGTCGTGACCTTCCGGCTGCGGCCGGTGGACGGCGGCCCGGTCCGCGCCTTCCGCGCCGGCCAGTACGTCTCCGTGTACGTCCCGCTGCCGGACGGCGCCCGCCAGATACGGCAGTACAGCCTCTCCGGCGCACCGGGCGACGAGCTCCGCCAGTTCAGCGTCAAGCGTGTGCACGGCGGCACGGCACCCGACGGCGAGGTCTCGAACCACCTGCACGCACAGGTGCGCGAGGGCAATGTCCTCGAGATGTCCGAGCCGTACGGCGACCTGGTCCTCGACGGCGCCGACGACAGGCCCCTCCTTCTCGCCTCCGCCGGCATCGGCGTGACCCCGATGGTGGCAATGCTCGCCTCACTGGCCGCCGAGGGCCACCGCGCGCCGGTCACGGTCGTGCACGGCGACCGCTCCCCCGCCGTCCACGCCCTGCGCGCCGACCACGAGGCGTGCACGGCGCAGCTCCCGGACGCGTCCGCGCACTTCTTCTACGAGCGCGACGCCGAGTCCGCCGCCCGCACCGGCCGGGTCGACCTGTCCGGCATCGACGTGGCGCCGGGCACGCGCGCGTACCTGTGCGGCCCGCTGCCCTTCATGCGCGCGGTCCGCGCCCAGCTGCTCGACAAGGGCGTGGCCCCGGCCGACGTGCACTACGAGGTGTTCGGGCCGGACCTCTGGCGGGGACAGGACTGAGCCGGGCGGGGTCCGGGACGGAACCGGGAAGTCCCGGAGCGGGTCAGGTGCTCTCCCCCGGCCCCCTGGAGATGCCCAGCAGCAGCGGTCCCGTCGGGTCCGCGACCACGTCCTGGACGGTCACCGGGTCGAGCGTCGCGAAGAAGGCCTCCTGGGCCCGGCGCAGGGCGCCGCGCAGGCGGCATCCCGTGTTGAGCGGGCACGGGGTGGCGCCCTCGCAGTCGACCACGTCACCCTCGCCCTCGAAGGTGCGCACCACGGTGCCCACCGACGCCGTGCGCCCCCGCTCCGTGAGCGCGAGGCCTCCGCCCCGGCCGCGGCGGGCGTCGACCAGGCCCAGGTGCTGGAGTTCGGCGACGACCTTGGCGGCGTGGGTGTAGGGCACGTCCATGTCCGCCGCGACCTGCCGGGTCGTGGGGTTCGTACCGGCGGCGACGGCGAGGCGCATGAGGACGCGCAGGGCCAGGTCGGTGGAGCGCAGGAGCCGCATACCGCGAGGGTAGGTAATACGCATCCGGGGTTCAAATTATCCGGGTGACCGGCTCGCCCTACGGAAGAACCGCCTTCCCCACTACGATCAGCGGGCCCCGTCGTTCACGCTTCGCCCCCCTTCCCCGGCTCCCCAGAAGGACACACGCCATGGGTTCCGCCAACAACAACAGCAGCGCGGCGCGCAAGGCGCGCATCGAGGAGATGCGGCGCACCGATCGTGCCCGCGAGCGCCGCAACCGGGTGCTCGCCATCGCCGCGAGCGTGGTGGTCGTGGCCGGTCTCGTCGTCGGCGGTGTGGTGCTCGTGCACGCGCAGTCCGACTCGTCCGCGCAGGACGCGTCGGCCAAGAAGGACTCGGCGGCGAGCGGCGAGGCCAAGAACGCAGGGTCCTCCGGCGACTCCGGGCACTTCACCACGGGCAAGGACGGGGTGCGGGCCTGGTCCGGCAAGCTGTCGCGGACGCACGTCACGACCAAGGTGTCGTACCCGATGCACCCGCCGGTCGGCGGCAACCACAACCCGGTGTGGCTCGACTGCAACGGCGACGTCTACACCGGGCCGGTGCGGGACGAGAACGCGGTGCACGCGCTGGAGCACGGCGCGGTCTGGGTGACGTACACGGACAAGGCGAAGAAGGCCGACGTCGACGCGCTCTCCGCCAGGGTGAAGCAGACGCCGTACTCGCTGATGAGCCCGTACGAGAACCAGGACGCCCCGCTGGTCCTGTCGGCCTGGGGCCACCAGGTGACGGTGAAGAGCGCGAGCGACCCGGAGGTGGGCAGGTTCTTCGCCGCCTACGTGCAGGGGAAGCAGACGCCGGAGCCGGGCGCCTCGTGCACCGGCGGGGTCATGAAGTGAGGCGGCGGCACATCGGCTGGGCGGCGGGAGCCGCGGCGGCGGTGCTCGTCGCGGCGGGCACGATCACCTACGCGGTCGCCGAGGACACCGGCGCACCGGCCGCGGGGGCGCCGGCCGTGAGGACGCCCGCCGCGGAGTCCGCGGACGCCGGGTTCGCGCGGGACATGGCCGTCCATCACCAGCAGGCCGTGGAGATGTCGTACATCGTGCGGGACCGCACGAAGAACGAGGAGGTGCGGCGGCTCGCCTACGACATCGCGCAGACGCAGGCCAACCAGCGCGGCATGCTGCTGGGCTGGCTCGACCTGTGGGAGCTGCCGAAGGTGTCGGAGAAGGGGCCGATGGCGTGGATGGGCATGGGGGACATGCCGCCCGGCCAGGACGGTGCGCTGATGCCGGGCATGGCCACCGACACCGATCTGCGCAAGCTCCAGTCCCTGAGCGGGAAGCGGGCGGAGATCCTGTACCTGCGGCTCATGACGGAGCACCACAAGGGCGGCATCCACATGGCGGAGGGCTGTGTCGCCCGGTGCACCGTCGGCGTGGAGAAGCGGCTCGCGCAGGGCATGGTCGACGCGCAGGCGTCGGAGATCGAGCTGATGGCCGGAATGCTCAAGGAGCGCGGCGCGCAAGCCAGTTCGTAACACCGCCGTATGGATCAAATGCTCAAATCGCCCTGAACGGCGGTTCCTTGAGGTTCTCTTGACCTTCACGTTCCCCTGACATGAACGGTTCATCGTAAGAGTGGCCCCCATCGTGTGATCTCGTACCGGCCGAAACCGCCGCGGGCCGGCGCGGACATCCGCGACGTAGCGACCACTACATGCATGCGAACCGCATCGCAGGGGGTTTTATGAGATCCAATCGCGCCAAGACGCGCGCCGGTGTGAGCATGGCGGCGACGCTGCCCATGATCGCCGGCGCGCTGGCGCTCGGCATACCCGCGGCCCACGCCGCGGGCACCCCGGCCCGTGACGCACTGACGGGCACCAGGCCCGCGTGGGCCACGGCCAAGGCGGACAAGGGTGCCACCGCCGACAACGCCCAGGTCAAGGCCCGGGTCTACCTGGCCGGCCGGGACGCGGCCGGACTCACCGCCTACGCCAGGGCCGTGTCCGACCCCAGCTCGCCGCTGTACGGCAAGTACCTGAACGCCAAGCAGGCCCAGGCCCGCTTCGGGGCCACCAAGGCGCAGGTGGCCGCGGTGAAGTCCTGGCTGACGTCGGCCGGACTGAAGGTCACCCAGGTCACCGAGCACTACGTCGCCGTCTCCGGTGACGTGGCGGCGGCCGAGAAGGCCTTCGGCACCCAACTGCACAACTTCGCCAAGGGCGCGAAGACCTACCGCGCGCCCTCGAAGACCGCGTCCGCGCCGGCCGGTCTCCAGGGCGCCGTCCTGACCGTCACCGGTCTGGACAACGCGCCGCACAAGTCGGACCACGACGAGCAGCTCCCGGGTCCGGGCGCCGTGTTCAAGAACTCCGGGCCGTTCTCCTCGTACTACGGCTCGAAGACCGCGAGCACGCTGCCGGACGCGTACGGCGGGAAGATCCCGTACGCGATCAAGGGCTACACCGGCAAGCAGCTGCGCGCCGCCTACGGCGCCGGCTCCTACACCGGCAAGCACGTCCGCATCGCCATCACGGACGCCTTCGCCTCGCCGACCATCGCCTTCGACGCGGGCAGGTACGCGAAGAAGAACGGTGACGCGGCCTGGAAGACCGGCCAGCTGCACCAGGTGCTGCCGGCCGACTACACGCACACCTCGGCCGACGAGTGCGACGCGTCCGGCTGGTACGGCGAGGAGACCCTCGACGTCGAGGCCGTGCACGCGGTGGCGCCGAACGCCGACGTCACGTACGTGGGCGCCGCCTCCTGCTTCGACGACGACCTGCTGGACTCGCTCAGCAAGATCGTCGACAACCACCTCGCCGACATCGTCTCCAACTCCTGGGGCGACATCGAGGCCAACCAGACGCCGGACCTCGCGGCCGCCTACGACCAGGTGTTCCAGTTCGGCGCGGTGCAGGGCATCGGCTTCTACTTCTCCTCCGGTGACAACGGCGACGAGGTGGCCAACACCACCACGCCGGACCAGCCGGGTGTGAAGCAGGTCGACACCCCGGCCAACTCGGCGTGGGTGACCGCGGTCGGCGGCACCTCGCTGGCCGTCGGCAAGGGCGACAAGTACCAGTGGGAGACCGGCTGGGGCACCGAGAAGGCGACCCTGTCGGCCGACGGCAAGAGCTGGACGAACTTCCCCGGCGCCTTCACCTCGGGCGCGGGCGGCGGTACCAGCCGCACCGTGCGCGAGCCCGCGTACCAGAAGGGTGTCGTGCCGAAGGCGCTGGCCACGGCCAACAACGCCGCCGGCAACCGCGTCGTCCCGGACATCTCGGCCATCGCGGACCCGAACACCGGCTTCCTGGTCGGCCAGACCCAGACCTTCCCTGACGGCACCGAGCAGTACAGCGAGTACCGCATCGGCGGCACCTCGCTGGCCGCCCCGGTGATCGCCGCGGTCCAGGCCCTGGCCCAGGAGGCGCGCGGCGGCAAGGCGATCGGCTTCGCCAACCCGTCGATCTACGCCAAGTACGGCAAGAAGGGCGTCTTCCACGACGTCACGGACCGCCCGACCGGTTCCGACCTGGCGGTGGCCCGTATCGACTTCGCCAACGGCGTCGACGCCGCCGACGGCACGCTGACCTCGGTCCGCAGCCTCGGCAAGGACAGCTCGCTGTCCGCGGTGAAGGGCTACGACGACGTCACCGGCGTGGGCACGCCCGCGAACGGCTACGTGCAGTCGTACAAGCGCCGCTGACGATCCCGCGCCGCTAAAAACACCCGCCCCCCTCGGTGAGGGGGCGGGTGTTTTTTGCTTTCGACGGAACAGTCAATTCCGCGCGAGGTGGACGTCGATGTCGACCAGGTGCTGTGGTCGCGTTCCGGCACGCCTGCGGCGCCGACCACCATCCCTGATCTTGCGTGGGTATCCCCGGCTTCAGCCGGGGAGGGAAACGCATCCTGGGGCCGGAGCCGCGCAGCGGCGGAGTCCGCTGCGCGGCTCCGGGGTGAGGGTCAGACGGGGCGTTTCTGGCCCTCGATGTACTGACGGATCACGGTGAGCGGTGCGCCGCCGCATGAGCCTGCGAAGTAGGAGCGGGACCAGAAGACCGAGCCCATGCCGATCCGGTTGATCCGGCCGGTGTACTCGGCCCGCAGGTAGCGGGAGCTGACGCCCTTGAGTGAGTTGATCAGCTTGGACAGGGCAACCTTCGGCGGATAGTGCACCAGCAGGTGTACGTGATCGGCCTCGCCGTTGAACTCCCGAAGCTCCACCTCGAACTTGCCGCACACCTCCCGCATGATCTCCTCGCAACGCTTCAGCATCCCGTCATCGAAGACGCCACGCCGGTACTTCGTGACGAACACCAAATGAGCGTGCAGGTCGTATGCGACGTGTCGACCGGTACGGATATCGGGGTTTGGATCCCAGCGTGGTGACATACTCCAAGCGTATTAGGATCGTGGAAGCTGACCAGGAAGGGGGTGGGCCGGATGATCCGTGCGTACAAGTTCCTCATCAGGCCCACCGTGGGCCAGCAAGGCACGCTCGCCGAGATGCTGCGCGATCACTGCTCGCTCTACAACGGAGCCTTGCAGGAACGCCGCGACGCCTACCGGCACACCTCGAAGACCACCGTCCGGTACGGGCAGCAGTCCGCCCAGCTCAAGGACATCCGCGCCTTCGACCCCGAGCGTCAGGGCCGCTGGTCCTTCTCATCCCAGCAGGCCACCTTGCGCCGCCTGGACAAGGCGTTCGCCGCGTTCTTCCGGCGTGTCAAGGCCGGTGAAAAGCCCGGCTATCCCCGCTTCCGCTCGAACAAGCGGTTCGACACCGTGGAATTCCCCAAGGACGGCGACGGCTGCCGCTGGGACAGCACACCGCACGACCCCGTCACCCGCGTACGCCTGCAAGGCGTCGGACACGTCAAGGTCCACCAGCACCGCCCCGTCGCCGGCAAGGTCAAAACGATCGCCGTCAAGCGCGAAGGGCGCCGCTGGTACGTCATCCTCACCGCCGACCAGGCCGCACCCGAACCGCTCCCCACGACCGGCAGCGTGGTCGGCATCGACCTCGGGATAGCCAACTTCCTCGCCGATTCCAACGGCGAGTTCGTACCCAACCCCCGCCACGGCCGCAAAGCCGCCGCGAAACTCGAAGCCGCACAGCAGGCCCTCGCCCGGTGCAAGCGCGGTTCCAAGCGCCGCCACAAGGCCGTGGAGACTGTTGCCCGGATGCATCGAAAGGTCCGGCGTCAGCGCCTGGACCACGCGCATAAGACCGCGCTCGGCCTCGTCCGCGAACACGACGTCATCGCGCACGAAGACCTCAAGATCCGCAACATGAGCAAGACCCCCACGCCCAAGCCGGACCCCGAACAACCGGGCAACTTCCTATCCAACGGGGCCGCCGCGAAGGCCGGACTCAACCGAAGCATCGCCGATGCCGGATGGGGGGTGTTCCTCGCGATCCTGGCCGCCAAGGCGGAAGGTGCCGGACGGGAAGTGATCGCCGTGGACCCCCGCAACACCTCCCGGCGGTGCCCCGCATGCGGGCACACCGCCAAGGAGAACCGGCCCACCCAGGAAAAGTTCCACTGCGTCTCGTGCGGCCACAACGCGCACGCGGACACGGTGGGCGCCCTGAACGTTCTACGGGCCGGGCTGGCCCGTCGCGACGCCAACCCGGCATAGCGAGAAGCCCCCTCATTCATGAGGGGGAGGAGTCACGAAATGGGACCTCGACGGCTGGATGTTCCACGGCACCGACAAGACCCCCATTCGCCTCAACGGTGAGCCGAGCATGAATGTGGGTGAGACGTACGTCGTTCCGATCACTCACCTGAGCCAGACCGATGTGGTGAGCGCGGCCGGCTGGGCGCCCCTCAGCACCGATGCCATCCTCCCGTACAGCGACGGAACGATCGGCCAGGGGGCGACCGTCGTGGGGTACACGGGCCCGGAGTCCGACACCTCCGGTGAGACCACGGCGAAGGACGACGCCTGGGGCGGGTCCGCGACCGACCTTGTCTCGACCATGTCGGCCGCCTCACCGGACCCCCTCGCGGCGGGTTACATGGCTCTTCCGCCGGACCAGCGCTTCCGGCACGTGATGTCGTCGAACGCTACGACGGGCTAGTCCGTCCAAGAGTGGGATCGGTTGGGCCGGGCGGACGGATCCCCCGGCCCGGCCGTCTCCCTCGGATGCGATGAGGAGTGATACGACATGACGCGACTCCCGCGTACAGCGGCGTTGGCCGCGACCGCGATCGGCCTGACGGCGCTGATCACAGGTTGTTCGTCCAGCACCTCGGCGAGCGGTGGCGACGGCGGCGGCGAAGCCGACTGCGCCTGGACGCTGTCCTATGGATCCCGCACCTACCAACGGCCGTGGCCCGCCACGATCAGCGTCCGCGATTCGGTGCACCATCAGGGCAAGGCATTGGGCGTGGGCACGCTGAAAGGGTGCTCCGACGGGGGTACCGACAACGAGGAGAGCGCCTCGGTCTACCGGATCAAGGGAGTCCCTCCCGAGCAGGCGATCATCAGTGAGGACGACGTCATCGGGCTGACCGACCCTCACCACATCCCCGAAGCGGTGCGGATCCTGCTGAACATGCCGTCCAGCCCCTCGGCCTGACACCGGCCGGCACCCGCGCGACGCGACCCGGCTCGCGCGGGTGCCGCCTGTGCGCCGCCCCGCCACATCCGCACGCCCCCACCGTCGCCCTGCCGATGTGGCGGGGCGGCGGGGCGGCGGGGCGGCGGGGCGGCGGGGCGGCGGAGGGTCCACTGCCGTGACGCGCACCACGCCGCACCCCCATCGCGTCGCTCTGACGATTACACTGGCCGGGTGCCTCAACTTCGTCTCGCCCTGAATCAGATCGACTCACGGGTCGGCGATCTCGCCGCGAACGCGGAGTCGGTCGTCCGCTGGACCCGGCACTCCGCCGAGCGGGGAGCGCACCTGGTGGCGTTCCCCGAGATGGTGCTGACCGGGTATCCCGTCGAGGACCTGGCCCTGCGCTCCTCCTTCGTCGACGCCTCCCGTGCCGCCCTGCGCGCGCTCGCCGCCCGGCTGGCCGGCGAGGGTCTGGGCGAGCTGCCGGTGGTCGTCGGCTTCCTCGACCGTTCGCAGGCCGCGCAGCCGAGGTACGGCCAGCCGGCCGGCGCCCCGCGCAACGCCGCGGCGGTGCTGTACCGCGGCGAGGTGGTCCTCACCTTCGCCAAGCACCACCTGCCGAACTACGGCGTCTTCGACGAGTTCCGCTACTTCGTGCCCGGCGACACGCTCCCGGTGGTCCGGGTGCACGGCGTCGACGTGGCCCTCGCCATCTGCGAGGACCTCTGGCAGGACGGCGGGCGCGTGCCGGCCGCCCGCTCGGCGCACGCGGGTCTGCTCCTGTCGATCAACGCCTCCCCCTACGAGCGCGACAAGGACGACACCCGCCTGGAGCTGGTCCGCAAGCGGGCCCAGGAGGCGGGCTGCACCACCGCCTACCTCGCCATGACGGGCGGTCAGGACGAGCTGGTCTTCGACGGCGACTCGATCGTGGTCGGCGCGGACGGCGAGGTGATCGCCCGCGCCCCGCAGTTCACCGAGACCTGCGTGCTGCTGGACCTGGAGCTGCCGGCCGCGGACGCGCGGGCGCCGCAGGGTGTCGTGGACGACGGCCTGCGCATCGACCGGGTCGTCCTCACCGAGGACCCGCTGCCGGCGTACGAGCCGGAGTTCAGGGGCGAGCGCGCCCCGCACCTGGACGACGACGCGGAGGTCTACGCGGCGCTGGTCGCGGGGCTGCGGGCGTACGTCGTCAAGAACGGCTTCAGGTCCGTGCTGATCGGCCTGTCCGGCGGTATCGACTCGGCGCTGGTGGCCGCCATCGCGTGCGACGCGGTGGGCGCGGAGAACGTGTACGGCGTCTCGATGCCGTCGAAGTACTCCTCCGAGCACTCCAGGGGGGACGCCGCGGAACTGGCCCGGCGCACCGGCCTGAACTTCCGCACGGTCTCCATCGAGCCGATGTTCGACGCGTACATGGACGCGCTGGGCCTGACGGGCCTGGCGGAGGAGAACCTCCAGTCACGGCTCAGGGGAACGCTGTTGATGGCGCTGTCGAACCAGGAGGGCCACATCGTCCTGGCTCCCGGCAACAAGTCCGAGCTGGCGGTGGGGTATTCGACGCTCTACGGCGACTCGGTGGGCGCGTACGGTCCCATCAAGGACGTGTACAAGACGTCCGTCTTCCAGCTGGCCAGGTGGCGCAACCGGGCCGCGGAGCAGCGGGGCGAGACCCCGCCGATCCCCGAGAACTCGATCGGCAAGCCGCCGAGCGCCGAGCTGCGCCCGGACCAGGTCGACACGGACTCCCTGCCGGACTATCCGGTGCTGGACGCGATCCTCGACCTGTACGTCGACCGGGACCAGGGCGCCGACGCGATCGTGGCGGCCGGCTTCGACCGGGACCTGGTGACGAAGACGCTGCGCATGGTGGACACCGCCGAGTACAAGCGGCGGCAGTACCCGCCGGGCACGAAGATCTCCGCGAAGGGGTTCGGCAAGGACCGGCGCCTGCCGATCACGAACGGCTGGCGCGAGACGGCGTAGCCGTCAGAGCGTCTGCTCGAGCCGCTGTTTCATCGGTGCCAGTCCGGATGCCTCGTAGAAGGACCGGGCCGTCGCGTTGAAGCACCAGACGTTGACGATCAGCCGTCGGCAGCCGGCCGCACGGCCGGACTCGCGCACCGCGTCGAGGAGGGCGGTGCCCACTCCTGCGCGCGAGGCGGCGGGGTCCACGGCTAGGGGGTGTCTGACGCGGATCACGTACTCCATGGTGCCCGGTGGATCCGATGCCGTCGAGGATCTTGCGGTCGTCGCGGGGAGACGGCACATTGCAGGAACTTACCGACTGGTACATCACTGAGAGGTTCCTTCTCGTGGCAGGCGCCGGCGCACCGCACCACCCGTCCCCCTCCGATTCCTCCGCGCGCCGCTCCTGGTGGGGCTGGGGCACGGAGGACAAGGCACTGCCGGATGCCGAGTGCGCCGCGCTCGGCCGGCTGGTGCCGGGTGCGGCGGACACCCCGCTGCCCGTGCCCGCCGTCTCCGCCCTCGAACTGCCGAAGGTGCGCGTCGAGCCGCCTGCCGCGCTCGCCCCCCTGATGTCGGCCGAGCCCCGGGACCGGGCCTCGCACACCTACGGCAAGGCGTACCGCGACGTGATCCGTGCCCTGCGCGGGGACTTCGCCGCCGCACCGGACCTGGTCGCCCGCCCCGGCACCGAGCGGGAGGTGGCCGACGTCCTCGACTGGGCGGCGGGGGCCGGCGTGGCCGTCGTACCGTACGGCGCGGGCAGTTCGGTGGTCGGCGGGGTCGAGTACCGCGCGGGGTCGCACCGCGCGGTGGTGTCCCTGGACCTCTCACGCCTGGACCGGGTGCTGGAGATCGACCGGGTCAGCCGGGCGGCGCGGATCCAGGCGGGCGCCCTCGGCCCCGGCCTGGAGGACCAGTTGCGGCCGCACGGGCTCACGCTCCGGCACTTCCCGCAGAGTTTCGAGTTCTCCACCCTGGGCGGCTGGCTCGCCACCCGGGCCGGCGGCCACTACGCCACCCTGTACACCCACATCGACGACCTCGTGGAGTCGCTGCGCGTGGTGACGCCCGTCGGTGTCAGCGAGTCGCTGCGGCTGCCCGGTTCCGGCGCGGGTCCCTCCCCCGACCGGCTGTTCCTGGGCTCCGAGGGCACGCTCGGTGTGATCACGGAGGCCTGGATGCGGCTCCAGGAACGCCCGCGCCACAAGGCCTCGGCCACCGTGCTCTTCGCCGATGTCCACGCCGCCATGGAAGCCGTACGCGCCATCTCCCAGGCGGGTCTGCACCCGGCCAACTGCCGTCTCCTCGACCCCGGGGAAGCCGCCCTGGCGGGAGTCGCCCGTGACGGCGCGAGCGCTCTCGTCCTCGGTGTGGAGTCGGCCCGCTTCCCCGTCGAGGGCCGCCTGGACGAGCTCCTCACCCTCGTCCGCGACCATGGCGGATCGCCCGTACCGTCCGAGCCCGGCGCCCCGGACGCCGCCGCGGACACCTGGCGGTCGGCCTTCCTGCGGATGCCCTACCTCCGCGACGCGCTCGCCCGCATGAGCGTGCTGACCGAGACGTTCGAGACGGCCTGCACCTGGGACCGGGCGCCCGGGCTGTACGAGTCGGTACGCGAACGACTGGGCGACGCCGTCCGGAAGGTGACGGGCTCCCCGGCAACCGTCAACTGCCGCTTCACGCACGTCTACCCGGACGGCCCGGCCCCGTACTTCACCGTCGTCGCGCCCGGGCGGCGCGGCCAGGAGATCGCCATGTGGGACGAGATCAAGTCCGCGGCCATGGAGATCCTGTACGACCACGGCGCGACCGTCACCCACCATCACGCGGTCGGCCGCGACCACCGCCCCGGCTACGACCGCCAGCGCCCCGAGCCCTTCGCCCAGGCCCTGCGTGCCGTCAAGCACACCCTCGACCCCGCGGGCATCCTCAACCCGGGCGTCCTCGTCGACCCGACCGCCCTCGTCGACCCGGCCGCCGGCAAGGCCTGACGGCGCGAGTCCGGGCCCCGGCGGGACGGGCGGCCGGAGGCTGCCGGGATTCGGGGGGAGGCTGCCGGGTTCGGCCGGAGGCTGCCCGGGTTCGGCCGGAGGCTGCCCGGGTTCAGGTGGAGGGTGCCCGGAGTCAGTGGTGCAGGGCGCTCGGGGTCAGTGGTGCAGTGCGCTCGGCTGGTCGGGGACGTGGGAGGCGACGATCCGGCCCACGGAGGCGGTCTCGCGGCGCCGGTCCACGGCGTAGGCCACCCCGGCCACACCCACGCCCAGCACCGCCAGCGCGCCGCCGGCCACCGCCGGGGACGTGGCACCGAAGCCCGCGGCCAGTGCCAGGCCGCCGATCCAGGCGCCGCCGGCGTTCGCCAGGTTGAAGGCCGCCTGGTTGGCGGACGAGGCGAGGGAGGGTGCCGTGGCGGCCTTGTCCATGACCATCAGCTGGAGCGGCGAGCCGGTGACGAAGGCCGCCGTGCCGAGCAGGACGACCCCCACCACCGCGCCCCACTCGGACCCCATCAGCAGGGGGAAGAGCAGCAGGACGACGGCGAGCGAGACCAGGCCGCCGAACAGCGTGCCCCGCATCGAGTGGTCGGCGAGGCGCCCGCCCAGCAGGTTGCCCGCGGTCGCGCCCACGCCGAACAGGGCGAGCAGCAGCGTGACGCTGGACTCGGCGTACCCGGCGGAGTCGGTCAGCATCGGGGTGATGTAGCTGTACGCGGCGAACAGCGCGCCGAAGCCCGCCACCGTCGTACCGAGGGCGAGCCAGACCGGCAGCGAGCGCAGGGCGGCCAGTTCGCCGCGCAGGCCGGTCGCGGGGGCGTGGGTGTGCTCGCGCGGGATGAGCGCCGCGAGCGCGGCGATCGCGGCCACGCCGATCACGCTCACGCCGAGGAAGGTCGCCCGCCAGCCGAGGTGCTGACCCATCAGCGTGGCGACGGGGACGCCCGCGATGTTGGCGACGGTCAGCCCGAGGAACATCCGGGACACCGACCGGGCCTTGCGCTCCGGGGCGACCATGTTCATGGCGACGACCGCGCCGACGCCGAAGAAGGCGCCGTGCGGCAGCCCGCTGAGGAAGCGGGCGGCGAGCAGGGAGTCGTAGCCGGGCGCGAGCGCGGAGAGCGCGTTGCCCGCCACGAACACGGCCATCAGCCCGATCAGGACCGTGCGGCGGGACATCCGGGCGGTGAGGGCGGCCAGCAGCGGGGCGCCGATGACGACGCCCAGCGCGTACGCCGAGACCAGGTGCCCGGCGGTGGGTATGGAGATGTGCAGATCGTCCGCGACCTCGGGCAGCAGGCCCATCATCACGAACTCGGTCGTACCGATACCGAAAGCGCCGACGGCCAGGGCGAGCAGGGCCAGAGGCATGAAGAGCCTGTGCCTTTCACGGGAGAGCGGGGGTCCGGACAGTTTATGTTCGGCTTCGAAACAAAGGCTCTCAGGCGTGGTATTCCAACGGGTTACGAGGACGTGTCGACGTTCACACGGGCGGCCACCGGCAGGTGGTCGCTGCCGGTGCGCGGCAGGGTCCAGGAGCTCTCCGGGGCGACGCCCCTGACCATGATCTGGTCGATCCGCGCCATCGGGAACGACGCCGGCCAGCTGAACCCGAAGCCGCTGCCCGCCGCGCCCTGCGTGGAGCGCAGCTGCGAGGTGACGGCGTTGAGCGAGCGGTCGTTCATGGTGCCGTTCAGGTCGCCGAGCAGCACCACCCGGCGCAGCGGCTCGTCGGCGATCGCCTCGCCGAGCGCGTCGGCGCTCTTGTCGCGCTGCCAGGCGGTGAAACCGGCCTTCACCTTCACCCGCACCGAGGGCATGTGGGCGACGTAGACCGCGAGCGGGCCCTTCGGGGTCGCCACGGTCGCGCGCATCGCGCGTTCCCAGCCGAGCTTGATGTCCACGGCCCGCGCGCCGGTCATCGGGTACTTGCTCCACAGGCCGACGGTGCCGACGACCGCGTGGTACCGGTACGTCCCCCCGAGGGCCCGCTCGTACACCGGGACGGCCGACGGCGCCAGTTCCTCCAGGGCCAGCACGTCGGCGCCGGAGGCGGCGACGTCGCGGGCGGTCACGGCCGGCGCGGGGTTGTCGGCGTTGACGTTGTGGGTGGCGACCATGAGGTCGCCGCCGCCGCCCGACTTGTCGGTGAGCAGGCCGCCGAACAGGTTCAGCCACACGATCGCCGGCAGGAGCACCGCGATCAGCGCGGGCGCCGACTTGCGGAGCACCCCGAGGATCAGCAGGACCGGGATGGCCACGCCCAGCCAGGGCAGGAAGGTCTCCGTGAGGCTGCCGAGGTTGCCCACCCGGTTGGGGATGCGCGAGTGCAGCAGCATCACCGCCGCGAGCAGCAGTCCGAGGACGGCGAGGAAGAGCCCCCGGCGCCAGACCCGTGGATCGCCCCGCCAGCCGGTCAGCAGGCGGCGGGTCAGGCGTCGAAGCCGGGATCCCGGTCGCTCGGGTCCCGAGCCGCCGCTGCCCGTCTCCGTCATGTACGCCTGCTGCGCCATACCGTCTGCCTCACTGCCTGCCGTGCACTTCGTCGTCTCCCCCGTGTTCTTCCGACCCTAGGGGATGACCGACGCCGTTCTCGCCGTCCCATGACGGCCGTACGGAAGACGAGGACGAAGAGGTGGCGCCAGGAGTTCCGGTCACCGCGGTGCCGGTCGGGTTCTGTGACGAAATATGCACATGAGCGCTACGGGGCTGTCGAGCTGACGGGCCGTAGGCCCACGAGAACCGTGTCGACGATTCGCTCGGCGAGTCCCTCCGGGAGCTCCGCCTCCGGGCGCATGAAGGCGCGGACGACCATGGGGCCGACGACGATGTCGTTGACCAGCTCGATGTCGGCGTCCGCGCAAAGTTCGCCGTTGCGCTGCCCGCGGCGCAGCACCTCGTGGACCGCCTCGCGCCTCGGCGCTATCACGGTCGCCTCGTACGCCGCCCACAGCTTGGGGCTGCTCTTCATCTGGGCGTAGACGTTGTGCAGCATCATCGACGAGCGGTTGAGCAGGCCGCGCCTGCGCATCGTCTCCAGCAGGACGACCAGGTCGTCGCGCATCGAGGTGCCCGGCAGCTCGGGGTCGGGCGGTTCGGCGGCGCGCATGACGTCGACGAACAGCTCCTCCTTGCCGCTCCAGCGGCGGTAGATGGTGGCCTTGCCCACTCCGGCGGTGCGCGCGACGCGCTCGATGGAGAGTTCGGCGAGCGGGACGCCGTCCTCCAGGAGCTTCATCACGCCTTCCACGATGGCACGTTCCACGGCCTCGCTGCGGGGCCGCCCCCGGGTGGGGCAGGCCTGTCGCGGCCGGCTTCCGGCAAGGCTCACGTCGCTTCCGTCCTCTCACTGTGCTGCGGGAATTGTCCCGCAGCGGCCTCCCTCCCCCGTGGTGACACGTACGGTTCACGGTCCGCTTGCGGTTCGCGGACCGCTTACGACTCGCGGTCCGCGCTTACGGTTCGCGGTCCGCTCACGACTCTCGGACCGCCTACGACTCTCGGTCCGTGGCCGCGACCAGCTCCGGTTCCTTGTCGTCCGCCCGGTCGGCCGGCGGCCTGCCCGGCAGGAACAGGGCCGTGACCACGGCGCCGAGGAGCGCGACGGCCGTGCCGCACAGGGCGGTGACGTGCATGGCGTGCAGGAAGGCGTCGTGGGCCGGGGTGATCAGACCCTGGCCGCGCGGGCCGAGCTTGGCGGCGATACCGAGGGTGGCCTCGATGGACTCGCCGGCCGTCTCCCGCAGGCCGGACGGCAGCGCGCCGAGCTTGCCCTCGATGCCGTTGCGGTACGAGGTGGCGAGCACCGAGCCGAGGACGGCGATACCGAGGGCGCCGCCGACCTGGCGGAAGGTGTTGCTGAGCGCGGAGGCCGAGCCGGCCTTCTCGCGCGGCAGGGCCTGCATGATGACGACGGAGGTCGGCGTCATGATGTGCGCCATGCCGGTGCCCATGAGGAAGAAGACGACCTCCAGCTGCCAGATGGGCGTGTCGGCCTCGAAGCCGGCGAACGCGGCCAGCGTGGCGGCGATCAGCACCAGTCCCGTGGTGGTCGTGGCCTTGTTGCCGAACCGGTCGACCAGCAGCCGGGCCCGCGGCGCGAAGATCATCTGCGCGGCGGCCAGCGGCAGCATCAGCACACCGGACTCCAGCGGCGAGTAGCCGCGCACGCTCTGGGTGTAGAAGACACCGAAGAACGTGACGCCCATCAGCGCGAAGAAGACCAGCGCGATGGCGCTCATCGCGGCGGAGAAGACCTTGTTCCTGAAGTAGCTGACATCCAGTGACGGGTGGTCGCTGCGCTTCTCGAAGACGACGAACGCGGCGAGGACGACGAGGCCGGCGAGGATCGGCCCCAGCGCCTTGGCGTCGGTGAAGTCGGCCAGCTCGCCGCCCTTGATGATGCCGTAGACGAGCAGGATCAGGCCGACCACGGACAGCACGACGCCGACGGGGTCGAGACGGCCGGGGCTGGGGTCGCGGGAGTCGGGCACCAGCCACAGCATCAGCCCGAGCGCGACGATCACGATCGGGACGTTGATGAGGAAGACCGAACCCCACCAGAAGTGGTCCAGCAGCGCCCCGCCGGTGATCGGTCCGATGGCGATGGCGAGACCGACGCCGCCGGCCCAGATGCCGATGGCCTTGGGCTGCTCCTCGCGCTCGAAGACGTTCATCAGGACGGCAAGGGTCGCGGGCATCACGAAGGCGGCACCGAGGGCCATCACCGCGCGGTAGGCGATCAGCTGGCCCGGGGAGCCGGACTCGGCGGCCAGGGCCGAGCCGATGCCGAACACGACGATGCCGCCCAGCAGGACCTTCTTGCGGCCGAGGCGGTCGCCGATGAGGCCGGCGGTGAAGAGCAGCCCCGCGAAGACCAGGGTGTAGGCGTTGATCGCCCACTCGATCTGGCTCTGGGTGGCACCGAGTCCGACGGGCGCCGGGGTGGAGATGGTCTTGATGGCGACGTTCAGGATCGAGTTGTCGAGCACGACGATGAGCAGGCTCAACATGAGCACGCCGAGGATCGCCCAACGGCGCCGGTGCACTGCTTCCGGTATTCGGGAGGCAGGTACGGAAGTTGTCATGCGTTCGAGCCTAGAACCATTTCGATACGACACCGTCTCGTATCTGAATTCCTTTACCGAGCCCTTACGAGGCGGGGCCCGCCCGCGGCTCCGGCGGCCCGGAGGCGGGGTCGGAGGCGGGGTCGGAAGCAGCGTCGGAAGCGGGGTCGGAAGCGGCGTCGAGTGGATCACAGGGGGGTCCCCCTGGCCGTGTACGGCACGAGGTGCCACCATGGAGTCGATCCGGGGACGCCGTCAGGGCGCCTCGAGATGAAAGAAGGAGCCGTTGCCATGACGCAGCTTTCGGCTGCCCACACGAAGCCCTCCGACGGCAGCAAGGCGCTGTACGGGGGGAAGGGCACCCGTCGCATCACCGTCCGCGACATCACCCTCGCCAAGGAGCGGGGCGAGAAGTGGCCCATGCTCACCGCCTACGACGCGATGACCGCGTCCGTCTTCGACGAGGCCGGGATCCCGGTACTCCTCGTCGGCGACTCGGCGGGCAACTGCCACCTCGGGTACGACTCGACCGTGCCCGTCACCCTCGACCAGATGACCATGCTCTCGGCAGCCGTCGTACGGGGCACCAGCCGTGCCCTCATCGTCGGCGACCTGCCGTTCGGCTCCTACCAGGAGGGTCCGGTGCAGGCGCTGCGCTCGGCGACCCGGATGGTCAAGGAGGCCGGGGTCGGCGCGGTCAAGCTGGAGGGCGGCGAGCGCTCGCACGAACAGATCCGGCTGCTGGTCGAGGCCGGCATCCCCGTGATGGCGCACATCGGCCTGACCCCGCAGTCCGTCCACGCGATGGGCTACCGCGTGCAGGGGCGCGGCGAGGAGGCGGCCCAGCAGCTGCTGCGGGACGCCAAGGCCGTCCAGGACGCGGGAGCGTTCGCCGTCGTGCTGGAGCTGGTCCCCGCGGAGCTGGCCGCCGAGGTGACCCGGATACTGCACATCCCGACGGTCGGCATCGGCGCGGGCCCGGAGACGGACGCCCAGGTACTGGTGTGGACCGACATGCTGGGGCTGACGTCCGGCCGGGTGCCGAAGTTCGTCAAGAAGTACGCGAACCTGCGCGAGGTCATGGGTGACGCGGTGAAGGAGTTCGCCGACGAGGTCGTCGGCGGGGCCTTCCCGACGGAGGAGCACTCCGTCCACTAGCCACTGCGGCACCACCCCGGGCAGCCCGTCGATCTTCCCCCGTCGGCGGGCTGCCCGCTTTTCGTCCGCGGTGGCCGCGGGAATCCCGCCGGCGGCTGTAGGCGCTCTGTCGGCGGCCGCGGGCGGCTGTAGGCGCTCTGTCGGTGGATTGTCGGTGGGACCTGACATCGTCGTGGTCATGACGCGAATCGATGACAACCCCGGCGGCGGACGCTCCGCCGTGACCGTGCGGGGACTGGTCAAGCACTACGGGGAGACCAAGGCCCTGGACGGGGTCGACCTGGACGTGCGCGAGGGCACCGTGATGGGTGTGCTCGGGCCGAACGGTGCCGGCAAGACCACCCTCGTACGCATCCTGTCCACCCTGATCACGCCCGACGCCGGGCAGGCCACCGTGGCCGGCTACGACGTCGTACGCCAGCCCCGGCAGCTGCGCCGGGTGATCGGACTCACCGGCCAGTACGCCTCGGTGGACGAGAAGCTCCCGGGCTGGGAGAACCTGTACATGATCGGGCGGCTGCTGGACCTGTCCCGCAAGGACGCCCGCACCCGTGCCGACGAACTGCTGGAGCGGTTCTCGCTGACGGAGGCGGCCCGACGCCCGGCGTCGACGTACTCCGGCGGTATGCGGCGGCGCCTGGACCTGGCCGCGTCGATGATCGGCCGGCCGGAGGTGCTGTACCTGGACGAGCCGACCACCGGGCTCGACCCGCGCACCCGCAACGAGGTGTGGGACGAGGTCAAGGCCATGGTCGGCGACGGCGTCACCGTGCTGCTGACCACCCAGTACATGGAGGAGGCCGAGCAGCTCGCCTCGGAGCTGACCGTCGTGGACCGCGGCAAGGTCATCGCGAACGGCCGTATCGAGGAGCTGAAGGCCCGGGTCGGCGGCCGTACCCTGCGGGTGCGTCCGGTGGATCCGCTCCAGCTGCGGCCGCTCGCCGGCATGCTGGACGAGCTGGGCATCACCGGGCTCGCGGCCACCACCGTGGACACCGAGACCGGCACGCTGCTGGTGCCGATCCTGAGCGACGAGCAGCTGACCGCGGTGGTCGGCGCGGTCACCGCGCGCGGCATCACCATCTCCTCCATCACCACCGAACTGCCCAGCCTCGACGAGGTGTTCCTGTCCCTCACCGGCCACCGTGCCAGTGCCCCGCAGGACGCGACGCCCGCCGAATCCCGCGAGGAGGTCGCCGTATGAGCGCCACCACCACCCTGCCCGAGACCGCCGGCGTCGCCGACGCGCACATCACGCTGCGCGGGCACCTGCGCCACACCGGGGCGCTCATCCGCCGCAACCTGCTGTGGATCCGCCAGGACCCGGAGTCGATGTTCGACGCGCTGCTGATGCCGATCGTCTTCACGCTGCTGTTCGTGTACGTCTTCGGCGGCTCGATCGGGCAGGCCCTGGGCGGCGGTCAGGACCAGTACGTGCAGTACGTCATCCCCGGCATGCTGGCGATGATGAGCATGACGATGTCGCAGGGCGTCGGCACCGGCTTCAGCCAGGACTTCAACAGCGGTGTCATGGACCGTTTCCGGTCCCTGCCGATCGGGCGCGGCTCGGTGCTGTTCGCGAAGATCGCGGTGGAGCTGGGGCGGATGCTGTTCGCGACGGCCGTGCTGATGATCGTCGCCGTCCTGGTCGGCTTCGACATCACCAGCTGGAGCGGACTGCTCGCGACGGTGGCCCTGTCCACGCTGTTCGCCTCGTCGATCATGTGGGTGTTCATCACCCTGGGCGTCGTGATGAAGAGCGCGCAGTCCGTGCAGGCGATGGGCTTCCTGGTGCTGTTCCCGCTCCAGTTCGGCTCGTCGATCTTCGCGCCGACCAAGTCGATGCCGGGTTGGCTGCAGGCCTTCACCGACTACAACCCGCTGTCCACGCTGGCGGACGCGGCGCGCGGTCTGATGGTGGGCGGTCCGGTCACGCACGACCTGTGGGTGACGGTGGGCTGGTCCGTGGCGATCACCGCGGTGATGGCCCCGGTCGCGATCCACAAGTTCCGCACCAAGAGCTGACGTCGCCCGGCTCACACCAGGGCGGTGGCCTCCGCGAGGGAGAGGTCACCGCCTTCGGCGTACGCGGCGCCGTAGGCCGGCGCGTCGAGCGTCTCACGGATGCGCGCCTCGGTGAGGTCCGCGATCCGGCGTTCCATGCCGGAGGGGATGTGGCCGGGCGGCAGCAGGGCCTCGGCGGCGCCCAGGCAGCGGGCGGCGTCCGCGGCGCCGCTGTCGCCGTCGAGGCCGGCCAGGGCCATGGCCGCGACGGTGAGGCAGATGGAGGGCAACTGCGGGGTGACGGCCTCGGACAGCGGGTCGCGGGCGAGCCGCAGTGCCTTGCGGACGCGGGTGAGGGCCTCCCGCGAGCGGCCGTCGAGGGCGTCGAGCCACGCCTCCTGACCGATGATCATGGCATCGAAGACGACGAAGTGTGAGATCTTGAACTCCTCGCGCAGCAGGCACAGTTGCTCGCGCGCCTCGGCGGTACGGCCGGTGATGCCGAGCCAGACGGCGAGGAAGAGCCGGGCCGCGGGCATCCCCTCGTTGGTGGCGCCCTCCTGCTGGGCGATGACCTCACGCAGCAGGCGCTCGCCACGTTCGGCGTCGCCCGCCTCCACGAGGACACTGCCGAGCCGGGCGCCCAGCACGGCCATCTGGGCGCGGGCGCCGAGGCGTTCGGCGTGCTCCGTCGCGGCCTCGTAGTCGGCGGCGGCTTCCCGGTAGGCGCCCTTGCGCTCGTGCGCCTCGCCGCGCGCGGACAGCGCCTCGGCGATGCCCCAGTCGTCACCGAGGCGGCGGTAGATCTCCAGGGACTCGTTGGCGTCCATGGTGGCGTCGCCCGCCCAGGCGGTGCGGTTGGCCAGGAGGTTGGCGCGCATCTGCAGCGCGCCGGCCAGCTCCCATTCGAAGCCGGGGGTGTCCCGGCAGGTCCGCACGGCGGCGTCGACGATCGTGCGCATCCGCTCCACGCCGCCGGTGAGCATCTCCGCGAAGAACCACAGCATGCCCGGCGCCCGACAGGTCTGCGGCAGGCCGGGCTCGTAGACCTGGGTGACCGCCCGCAGCTTGGCCTGCGCCTCGGGGGTCTGCCAGAGGTCCAACTCCATGTCCATGCAGGCGAGGTGGGCGAGGTGGACACCGCGCCGGGCCTCGGTGAGGTCTTCGCCGGCGTAGGGGGGCGGAGCGTCGGTGCAGGGCTGCCACACCGGCAGGGCGCGGCGCACCGGCTCGGCGAACGGGTCCGGCCCGAGCGCCATGACCTCCTGGCACCAGGTGCGGGTCTCGATGCGCTGGTCGCGCAACTGCCAGAACCGCAACAGGGAATGGACCAGGGCGATCCCCTCCTGCTCGTCACCCAGGGCGACGGCGTGGCGCAGGGCGGTACGCAGGTTCTCGTACTCCAGCTCGATCCGGTCGATGGCGGCACGCTGTCCGGGGCCGCGCAGCAACGGGTCGGTGGTGCGGGCGAGTTCACGGTAGTACGTCAGATGGGCACGCTCGGCCGCGGCACGCTCGCCGGTCTCGTCCAGCCGCTCGGCCGCGTACTCGGCGACGGTCTCCAGGAGCCGGTAGCGCATCGCGCCGTCCGGCGAAGGGGCCGCCACCACCAGGGACTTGTCGACCAGCGAGCCGAGCGCGTCCAGGGCGAACGGGCCGCAGACGATCTCGGCGGCGGCCAGGTCGCAACCGCCCGCGAAGACGGACAGGCGGCGCAGCACGTCCCGTTCGTCGTCGTCGAGCAGGTCCCAGGACCAGTCCACGACGGCGCGCAGGGTCTGCTGGCGGGGCAGCACGGTACGGCTGCCGGAGGTGAGCAGCCGGAAGCGGTCGTCCAGCCGGTCCGCTATCTGGCGGGGTGTCAGCATGCGCAGCCGGGCGGCCGCCAGCTCGACCGCCAGGGGCAGTCCGTCCAGGCGGCGGCAGATCTCGGCGCACGCCTCGGGGTCGTCCTCGACGCGGAAGCCGGGCCGGGCCGCCGCGCCCCGCTCCGCGAGCAGCCGCAGCGCGACGGGTTCGGGCAGCGGCTCCACCGGTCTGAGCAACTCCCCCGGCACGCCGAGCGGTTCGCGGCTGGTGGCGAGGACGGTCAGCTCCGGACAGTCGGCCAGCAGGCGCTCGGCCAGGTGCGCGGCGGCCTCGACGACGTGCTCGCAGTTGTCGAGGATGACCAGCATGCGGCGCCGGGCGCAGTGTTCCACGAGCCGGGCGACGGGGTCGTCGTAGCGGTCGGCGACGGCGCGCATGCTCTCGACGCCGGCGCCGTGCAGCACGGTCTCGCGGGCGCCGATCGCGGTCAGTACGGCCTGCGGTACGGCGTCCGGGTCGTCCACGGGCGCCAGCTCGGCCAGCCACACCCCGTCCCGCGCGGTGTGCCGTACGGCCTCGGCGGCCTCCTGGGACAGCCGGGTCTTGCCGGCCCCGCCGGGCCCGAGCAGGGTGACCAGGCGGGCCGCCGTGAGGTCGGCGCCGATGGTCTCGATGTCGGCCTCCCGGCCGACGAAGGAGGTGAGCCGCGCGCGCAGGTTGCCCGGCACGGAGGGCACGACGACCCGTGCGGGCGCCGGCTCCGGCGCCTGCCGCGCCAGCAGCTCGGCGTGCAGGGCGCGCAGTTCGGGCCCCGGGTCGGAGCCGAGCCGGTCGGCGAGGAGCCGGCGTACGTCCTCGTAGCCTGCGAGCGCCTGGGCGGGGCGGCCCGCGTCGCGCAGGGCGCGCAGGCGCAGCGCCTGGAGGGGTTCGTCCAACGGGTGGCTGTCGCACAGGGCGGCCAGCTCGGGCAGGCACTGTTCGGCGTGCCCGAGGGCGAGGGCGGCGCCGTGCCGGGCGCGCAGCGCGTCCAGGCGGCGGGTCTCCCAGCGGGCCGCCTCCGCGGTGCGGTCGGGCAGGTCGGCGAGGGCGGGGCCGTGCCAGAGGGCGAGGGCGTCGTCGAGGAGGGCACCCGCCTTGGCCGGGTCGCCGTCGGCCAGGGCGGCGAGGCCCTCGCCGGTCAGCCGCTCGAAACGGGTGAGGTCGATGTCGTCGGGGGCGGCGACGAGCCGGTACCCGCCCTCGGCGGAGGCGACGGCGTCCGCCCCGAGCACCCGCCGCAGCCGGCCGACCAGTGCCTGCAGGGCCCCGGCCGCGTCGGCCGGCGGCTCGTCCCCCCACACCTCGTCCATCAGCACGCCGACCGGCACGGTGCGGCCGGGCCGCAGCGCGAGCACGGTCAGCAGGGCACGCAGCCGCGCCCCGCCGACGGGGACGGCCGTGCCGTCGGGGCGGAGTGCCTGGGTGGAGCCGAGAAGGGAAAAGCGCACGGGGTCCATTGTCCCCGGGGACGCCCGGGGACCGCCCCCGGGTTTCAGACCCGCGTGAATTGCGAGGAGTCCAGGGCGAGGATCCGGTCGGCGACGGGGATGCCGATCCGCTCGCCGACTCGCTCACGGCGTGTCGGCCACCAGGAACCTCTGGCTGGGCGCAGGACGTTTCCCCCACGTCACCGGTACGGTCGACCGCGTCACCCCACCGCCCCGAGTCAGGAGCCACATGACCACCGCTGCCACCCGAACCGCCGACCGCCGGATCAGTCCCGTCTTCGTCGGGATCCTGGCCGTCACGGCGGTGACCGGCTGGGCGACCTGGACGGGGTTCGCCGCGAAACCGGGCCTCGCGGTGTTCCTGTTCGTGACGTCGGCCTGGATCGTCTCCCTGTGCCTGCACGAGTACGCGCACGCGCGCACCGCCCTGCACAGCGGGGACATCTCGGTCGGCTCGAAGGGCTACCTGACGCTGAACCCGCTGAAGTACACGCACGCGCTGCTGAGCGTCGTGCTCCCGGTGCTGTTCGTGATCATGGGCGGGATCGGTCTGCCGGGCGGCGCGGTGTTCATCGAGCGCGGCCGGGTCCGGGGCCGCTGGCGGCACAGCCTGATCTCGGCGGCGGGTCCGCTGACGAACGTGCTGTTCGCTGCCGTGTGCACCGCGCCCTTCTGGCTGGGCGCCCTCGACGGGGTGCCCCGCGACTTCCGGTACGCGCTGGCGTTCCTCGCCCTGCTCCAGGTGAGCGCGGCGATCCTGAACTTTCTGCCGGTGCCGGGCCTGGACGGGTACGGGGTGATCGAGCCGTGGCTGTCGTACAAGGTGAAGCGGCAGGTGGAGCCGTTCGCCCAGTGGGGCCTGATGTTCGTGTTCGCGCTGCTGTGGGTGCCGTCGGTCAACCAGGTGTTCTTCGGCGTGGTCGACGACGTCATGCGCGCGCTGGGCGTGGGCGCCGACTCGTCCGACTGCGGCTACTGGCTCTACCGCTTCTGGCAGGGCACGCCCGAGCTGTGCGTCAGCCCGTGACGGAGCCGCCGCGCGCCGCGGTGGCCCGTCCGCGCTTGACGGCGAAGAAGGTCATGTTGGACGACAGGCCGGCCAGCAGCACCCAGATGATCCCCAGCCAGCTGCCCTGGACGAACGAGACGACCGCCGCGGCCACGGCGAGGAGGCAGACGATCAGGCTGTAGAGGGCGATACGGGGCATGGGGTTCGGCTCCTGTCGGGGGACACTGCTACGCCGACCAGTGTCCCCCATGCCCCCCGCGCACCCGTCGCCCGGGCACGCCGGGGTTGTCTCAGACGTCGGTGACGCGCAGCCCGGCGTGCGCCTTGTACCGGCGGTTGACCGAGATCAGGTTCGCGACCAGTCCCTCGACCTGGTGGGCATTGCGCAGCCGGCCCGCGTAGACACCGCGCATGCCGGGGATGCGCCCGGCCAGCGCCTGCACCAGGTCGGTGTCGGCCCGCTTGTCGCCGAGGACCATCACATCGGTGTTGATCTCCTCGGTCTCCGGGTCCTCCAGGAGGACGGCCGAGAGGTGGTGGAAGGCGGCGGTGACCCGGGAGTCCGGCAGCAGCGCGGCGGCCTGCTGGGCGGCGCTGCCCTCCTCGGGCGTGAGCGCGTAGGCGCCCTGCTTGTCGAAGCCGAGCGGGTTGACACAGTCCACGACGAGCTTGCCGGCCAGGTCCTCGCGCAGCGCGGTCAGGGTCGCGCCGTGGCCGTCCCACGGTACGGCGACGATCACGATGTCGCTGCGGCGCGCGGTCTCGGCGTTGTCGGCGCCCTCGACGCCGTACCCGAGTTCCTCGGCGGCGGCCTGGGCGCGCTCGGCGGCGCGCGAGCCGATGATCACCTTCTGGCCGGCCTTGGCGAGCCGGTGGGCGAGGCCCTTGCCCTGGGGGCCGGTGCCGCCGAGCACGCCGACGACGAGGCCGGAGACGTCGGGCAGGTCCCAGGGGTCCCTGGCGGGGGCCTTCGCGGCGGTGGGTGCGCTGTCGGTAGAGGTCATGCGCCGACTGTACGTCCGTGACGGACGGGGTGCCGGGCCGGGTGGGGCGCGGCACGGGCCCCGGGGCGGGGAGGGGTGACGGCGTCCCCAGGTCGGGCGAATCCGGGCCGAACTCCTCATCGGGTGCGACCGGTTGCGGCAGGATGCGGTCGCATGGACGCCGTACGGGTCGCGTTGCTGCGCGAAGTGCTCGCCGGAACCGAGTGGTTGGGGGCCACGCGGCGGTTCGCGGGGGTGCTGCGCGGCTCGGTGGTGGCCCACGGGGGCGGGCTGCTGCTGGTGGGCACGCCCGAGTACGAGCCCTGGCACCTGGCCGCGCACCTGGTGGACGAGGCGGCCTGGTCGGGCACGCCCGAGCTGGCCCCGACCCTGGTACGCCACGACGCCCGCCCCTGCGACCCCGCCCATCTCGCCGTCGGCCCGGGCAGGATCGAGGCGGCCCGCCGCGGCGAGACCCTCCTGGTCGTCGCCCCCGAGGAGCCCGCGGCCCTGCTGGAGCGGGTCCACGCGGCACGCCGCGCCGGGGCCACGGTCCTGTCCCTGGGCGCGGCCGCGGGCGAGCTGGCCGCGATGTCCCACGACGCGCTCCCCGTCCCCGAGACCGCGGAACTGGACCTGGACAGCGTCCAGCACCTGGTCAGTGCCGCGGCGGGCGAGAACGCCGGCCCTCCGAGACCGCGCAGGGGCTTCCGGGACCGCCTGTCCCGACTGGCCGACATCCTCACGGCCCCACCGGCGGCGCCCTGGTGAGCCCCCGCCGCCAGGCGCCGCGCTCAGCCTCGTTCGCCCGGCGTGCCGGCGTCCGCCGTGCCGTCGTTCGGTGTGTCGCCGTCCGCCGTGTCGTCGTCCGCCGCGCGGTCGTGCCAGCGGGGGTCGGTCTCCCATTCGAGGTTGCGTTCGCGTGCCGTCTCCAGGGCGCGCTGGGCCTCCTGCGGGCTGGTGTACGGCCCGAACCGGTTCCTGCCCGGGCAGTCGGGCCCCTCTTCGACCTTCTTGTGCTCCAGGCAGTAGTACCACTCGCCGGGCTTGCCGACGGTGCGCTTCTTGAACAGGGCCATCGACGGCTCCTCTCGCCACCCACATGTTCCCGCATGCCCGCTGGTTAGACTCGCTGGCATGTCTGGCCAGTCGCTGCTCGTACCAGGGGAGCTGTCTCCCACCCGTTCGGTGCCCGGAAACATCCGCCGCCCCGAGTACGTCGGAAAGCCCGCTCCGACTCCGTACACCGGGCCGGAGGTGCAGACCCCGGAGACCGTCGAGGCGATGCGGACCGCCGGCCGTATCGCCTCGCGGGCGATGGAGGAGGCCGCGAAGATCATCGCTCCCGGCGTCACCACGGACGAACTGGACAGGGTCGCGCACGCGTACATGTGCGACCACGGGGCCTACCCGTCCACGCTGGGCTACCGCGGCTTCCCCAAGTCGCTGTGCACGTCGGTCAACGAGGTCATCTGCCACGGCATCCCGGACTCGACGGTCCTCAAGGACGGCGACATCGTCAACCTGGACGTGACGGCGTACATCGGCGGGGTGCACGGCGACAACAACGCCACCTACCTGGTCGGGGACGTGGACGAGGAGTCGCGGCTGCTGGTGGAGCGCACCCGGGAGGCGCTGAACCGGGCGATCAAGGCGGTCAGGCCGGGGCGGCAGATCAACATCATCGGCCGGGTCATCGAGTCGTACGCCAAGCGCTTCGGCTACGGGGTGGTGCGGGACTTCACCGGGCACGGCATCAGCACCTCGTTCCACTCCGGGCTGATCGTCCCGCACTACGACAGTCCGCACGCGACGACCGTCATGCAGCCGGGGATGACCTTCACGATCGAGCCCATGCTGACGCTGGGCACGCACGAGTACGACATGTGGGACGACGGCTGGACCGTCGTGACGAAGGACCGCGCGCGCACGGCCCAGTTCGAGCACACGCTGGTGGTGACGGACACGGGAGCGGACATCCTGACCCTGCCGTGACCGGAGCACGCCGAAACGGAGGCCCGTCCCGACCTGTCGGGGCGGGCCTCCCCGCGTTCGCGTCCCGGTGGCGCGGCTCGTCCACCGTCAGGCTTCCCGATGTTTTCCCGACGTCCTGTCGGTAAACTTACCGACAGGACGTCGGCAACCCGGGGAGAGCCCATGGAGTCGTTCTCGAGCCTCATCCGCACCGCGTCACGCGAGCAGCACGGGCGCGTGCGCGCCTCCGCGTTCATCGGCGGCCTGCTCGACGGCAGGCTGGGCGTGTCCGCGTACGCCCGCTACACCGAGCAGCTGTGGTTCGTCTACGAGGCGCTGGAGAGTGCGGCCGAGCGGCTGGCGGCGGACCCGGTGGCCGGGCCGTTCCTCCGGCCGGAGCTGCTGCGGCTGCCCGCGCTGGAGCGGGACCTGGCGCATCTGCGCGGCGCGGACTGGCGGGCGGGCCTGTCCGCGCTGCCCGCGACCCGGGCCTACGCCGACCGCATCCGCGCGTGCGCCGCGCACTGGCCCGGCGGCTACGTCGCCCACCACTACACCCGCTACCTCGGCGACCTGTCCGGCGGCCAGATCATCCGCGACCGGGCGGAGAGCACATGGGGCTTCGCGCGGAAGGGCGACGGGGTCCGCTTCTACGTCTTCGAGGGGATCGCCAACCCGGCCGAGTTCAAGCGGGGTTACCGCACCCTGCTGGACTCGGTCGACGCGGACGAGCTGGAGCGGCAGCGGATCGTGACCGAGTGCCGGGAGGCGTACGCCCTGAACGCGGGGGTCTTCCGGGCCCTGGACGAGGAGTTCCCGCTGACGGCGTAGGGCCCCGGCCGGAGGCCGCCTTCCGGACCTTGGGCGCGGAGTGCGCGTGGGCCTTGGGGGCGGGGTGCGCGTGGGCCTTGGGCGCAAAGTCCCCGCCCTCCCCCGGACGCGGAGTCCCCGCTCGGCGTCCGGGGGCCCGGCCGGAGCCGGACGGCGGGACCTGGGGGGTGTCGTTTGGATCAGGTCGGATCAGGCCGCGGCGTCCGGTGCGGTGCCTCGCAAGGCGGAGGATCTGCCGCGTACCGGACGTACTCGGCTGATCCGACAACGCGGCGAGGTGCCGTGCCGGGCGTCGCGAACCCGAGCTGATCCAAACGACACCCCCTAGCTGTATTGCCCTGTGAGGTTGGGGACGCGGCTGGCGGGTGGTTTGCCTGCGAGCGCGGTGTGTCCGCGGTGGTGATTGTAGGAGTGCAGCCAGCGGGGGAACGCGTCGCGTCGTTCCTGTTCTGAGTGGTAGGGCTTTGCGTAGGCCCATTCGTCGAGCAGGGTGCGGTTGAGTCGTTCGACCTTGCCGTTGGTCTGTGGCCGGTAGGGCCGGGTTCGCTTGTGGGTGATCCCGGCCGCCGTCAGGGTTTCGCGCCAGAGGTAGGACTTGTAGCAGGCTCCGTTGTCGGTCAGGACCCGTTCGACGGTGATCCCGACGCCGGTGAAGTAGGCGTGTGCGCGTGTCCAGAAGGCGGTGGCGGTCTCTTTCTTCTCGTCCGTGTGGATCTCGCTGTAGGCGAGGCGGGAGTGGTCGTCGACGGCGGTGTGGATGTAGCTGTAGCCGGCTCCGGAGCGGGTTTTGCGGCCTGCCTGGCGGCCCAGGGCCTTGTGGCCGCCGCCGTCGGGGATGTTGCCGAGCTTCTTGATGTCCACGTGCACGAGTTCGCCGGGCCGGTCGCGTTCGTAGCGGCGTATGACCCGGCCGGTGGCTCGGTCGAGGTGGCTGAGCCGGGCCAGGCCGAAGCGGACCAGGATGCGGTGCACGGTGGAGGGCACCAGGCCCAGCAGGTGCGCGATGCGGGCAGGTCCCCACCGCCGTGTGAGGCGGACCTTGATGATCCGGCGTTCGGCCCGCGTCGGCGTGCGTCGAGGGCTGTGGTGGGGGCGGCTGGAACGGTCGCTCATCCCCGCCTCGCCGAGTTGGCGGTATCGCCCGGCCCACCGCTGGGCTGTGGTCGGCGAGACCTGGAACCGCTCCGCCGCCCGGCGCAGAGGCCATCCGTCATCAACCACGCAGCGGGCCAGCCGCAGACGTCCGGTCTCGGTCAGAGGTGCATTACGGTGGGGCATGAGGGCCTTTCGGGCTGGTGTAGACGTCGCAATCCACACCGAACCCGGAAGGCCCTCACTCGTTCAAGATCCCCAGACGGTGACCACTGTCACCGCACCCAACCTCCGTGGACAGAACACCTAGCGCTCCAGGTACACCCGTCCGCCGACCTCCACCCAGCCGTGCGGCTGTGGTGCGGTCAGGATCTGGGAGCCCTGGCCCTGGGTGATGTTCAGGGCGCGGCCCAGCCGGTCGGTGAGCAGGAGGGCCGCGGCGCCGGTCGCCTCGTCCTCGTCGATGCCGTCGTCACGTCCGGGGAAGGCGCGGGCGCGGACGCGGCCGGCCGACTCGTCCGCCCAGGCCCACGCGTAGATCCACTCGCCGGGCGGCGGCACGTCGAGGGCGTCGACCTCGGCGGCGGTGGCGTACTGGCGCAGCGTGCGCGGCGGGGCCCACTCCGCGCGGGCCTCGATCCAGGTGAACTCGCCGTCCAGGCGGGTGCCCACCACGCCCGCGGGCGTGACCAGTTCGGGCACGTCCAGCAGCCACGCGGTGCCGACGCAGGGGTGACCGGCGAAGGGCAGCCGCAGGGTGGGGGTGTAGATGTCGATCAGTCCGCGCTCGGGGTCGTCCACGAACACGGTCTCACTGAAGCCCAGTTTGGCGGCGAGCTCCTGCCGGTCGCTCCGCTCGGGCATGACCGAGCCGTCACGGACGACACCGAGTTCGTTGCCGTATCCGCCGTTCGGTCCGCAGAAGACGCGGAGTACGTCGTAGTCAGTCACGGGGGAATTGAAACATCGCGGCAGCGGCGAGCGCGTCCCAGGCGGGGGCGCCTCCGGGCAGGTGCCAGGAGCGGGTGCGGGCCTCCTCGTACGGCAGGCCGGAGAGGGTGTCGGCGTACGCCTGCCGCCAGGCCTCCCGCTCCCGCGCGGCGCCGGGTTCGGCCGGCCGCGGGCCCGTCCGCCCCGTCCGCCGCTCGTGGTGCGCGGTCAGCTCCGCGGCCTCCCGGCGCCAGTCCTCCTCGTCCGGCACCCGGGCGAGCACCAGGCACGGCGGCGTCCGCCCCTCGGCGAGCGCGGCGACGGCGCGGTCGTGGCCGTCGAGGAGCAGCCAGCCGTCCAGGGCGGTCACCCACCACAGCAGGACCGGCGCCAGGGCGCCCTCGCGGGCGGCCTTGCGGTAGGCCTTCACGCGCGGCGCGTCCTCGGGCGAGAGCGCGCGCAGAGGCACCACCCCGTGCCAGCCGAGCGCCGACCAGTCGAGGTGGGCGTGGGGCCAGTCGCGGACGAAGTCCTCGCCGTGCCAGACGTACGGCGGGAAGACGCGGCGCACCCCGAGCAGCCAGCGCCCGTCGTGCAGCGGGCCGCACGGTGACTCCTCCAGCCACCGGGCGCAGGTGTGAACCCAGTTGCCGGGGTCGCGCATCAGCGCGGCACGGACCGGCGGGAGGGGTGGGCGGTAGCCGTCGTACCGGCTGACGCGAACACCCTGGTTCCCCTCCTCCACCCGGCCCAGCAGCACCACGCGCCCGCCCTGGCGGAGCAGCATGCGGCCGCCGTCGGCCACTTCGAAGCGCAACGGCGGCGGGCCGGGCCGGTCCCGGACGTCCAGCACGAGGCCCCCGGCCCCCAGCGGCTCCCTGCGCGCGCGTCCCATGCCCCGCACCCTGCCACGCCCCGACACCGCTTTACCCGCCTTTTACCGCCCGCTGGTGCCCCTTTTGGGCGCACGGAGAACGAGTCGCGTCCGTGACCTTTCCGTGAGATCTGAATCACGATCCGTAGGGGTACGACTGAGGTAAGCCTCGGGTAAGTTAGGGCAGCCTCACCACACCAGATCCGCTGGAGCCTGCATGCGAGCCGTCCGACTGACCGTCACCGCCGCCACCACTGTGGCCGCTCTGTGCGCTTTGCCGGCCTGCACCGCGAAGAGCGACGCCAAGGACGGGGACGCCATCCAGGTCACCGCCGCCGACGCGAAGTGCGAGACCTCCGCGAAGTCGGTCCCGGCGGGTCAGGTCACGCTGAAGATCGAGAACAAGGGCGCGAAGGCGACCGAGGTCGAGATCCTCTTCCCGGACGACCGGATCGTCTCCGAGAAGGAGAACATCGGGCCGGGCACCAAGTACACGCTGACCGCCGAGGTGAAGGCCGGGTCGTACGAGATCGCCTGCCGCCCGGGCATGAAGGGCCGAGGAGTCCGGCAGAAGCTCGACGTGACCGGCTCCGGCGCGGTCGCCAAGCGCGACCCGCGGCTGGACAAGGCGGTCGCCGACTACCGCGAGTACGCCCAGGAGCAGGCCGACGCCACCGTGCCGCTCGCCAAGACCTTCGCCGACGCGGTCAAGGCCGGCGACCTCGACGCCGCCAAGAAGGCCTACGCGCCCTCGCGGGTCGGCTGGGAGCGCACCGAGCCGGTCGCGGAGTCCTTCGGTGACATCGACCCGAAGACCGACACCCGCGCCGACGGCCTGGAGAAGGGCCAGAAGTGGACGGGCTGGCACCGGCTGGAGAAGGCCCTCTGGCAGGACAAGAAGATCGGCGCCGAGGACAAGACCCTCGCCGACCAGCTCGTCACCGACCTGACGGACTGGCAGAAGCGCGTCGGCAAGGCCGCGATCACCCCGACCTCCATGGCCAACGGCGCCAAGGAACTCCTCGACGAGGTCGCCACCGGCAAGGTCACCGGCGAGGAGGACCGCTACTCGCACACCGACCTGTCCGACTTCAAGGGCAACGTCGAGGGCGCCGAGAAGGCGTACGAGCTGCTGAAGCCGGTCGCCGCCAAGAACGACCCGGCGCTGGCCACGGAACTGGACAAGCAGTTCGCGGCGCTGGACAAGATGCTCGACACGTACAAGTCCGGCACGGGCGCGACCGACTTCGTCTCCTACGACAAGGTCACCAAGGACCAGCGCAAGGAACTGTCGGACGCCGTCAACGCCCTCGCGGAGCCGCTGTCCAAGCTGGCCGCGGCCGTCGTGAAGTAAGCAGGAGCGGAAGATGACCGAGAACCAGGGCGGCGGCTCGCCGTCGCGTCGCGCGCTGATCGGCTGGGGCGGTGCCGGGCTCGCGCTCGGTGCCGCCGCGGCCGGCGGCGCGGTGGCCGCGGCCAGGGCGGGCGACGACGTACAGCCGGCGGGCGCCGAGGTGGGCGCCGCCGTGGAGTTCCACGGCGGCCACCAGGCGGGCATCGCCACACCGGTGCAGGACCGCCTGCACTTCGCCGCGTTCGACGTGAAGACCGACGACCGCGACGAGTTCGTGCAGATGCTGAAGGACTGGACCGCGGCCGCGCGCCGGATGACCGCCGGGAAGCCGGTCGGCGAGGGCGCGTACGGCGGACTGGCCGAGGCGCCGCCGGACGACACCGGTGAGGCCCTGGGGCTCAAGCCCTCGCGGCTGACCCTCACCATCGGCTTCGGGCCCTCGTTCTTCGAGAGGTTCGGGCTGTCCGGGAAGCGGCCGGAGGCACTGGCCGACCTTCCTCCGTTCCCGGGCGACAACCTGGACCGGACCCGCACCGGCGGCGACCTGTGCATCCAGGCCTGCGCGGACGACCCGCAGGTCGCCGTGCACGCCATCCGCAACCTGGCCCGCATCGGCTTCGGCAAGGTCGCCATCCGCTGGTCCCAGCTCGGCTTCGGCAAGACCTCCTCCACCACCCCGGACGCCCAGACACCCCGCAACCTGATGGGCTTCAAGGACGGCACCCGCAACATCGCGGGCACCGAGACCGGCCGGCTGGAGAAGTTCGTGTGGGCCGGCGAGGAGGACGGCGCCGGGAAGACCCGCTGGATGACCGGGGGGTCGTACCTCGTCGCCCGCCGCATCCGGATGAACATCGAGACCTGGGACCGGACCTCGCTGCAGGAGCAGGAGGACGTCTTCGGCCGGGACAAGAAGGAGGGCGCCCCGGTCGGCAGGGCCAAGGAGCACGACGCGCCGTTCCTGAAGGCGATGAAGCCGGACGCGCACGTGCGCCTCGCGCACCCCGACGCCAACGGCGGGATCACGATCCTGCGCCGCGGCTACTCCTTCACCGACGGCACCGACGGCCTCGGCCGGCTCGACGCGGGCCTGTTCTTCCTGGCCTACATGCGCGACGTGCGCGAGGGGTTCATCCCGCTGCAGCGCAAGCTGTCGGCGTCGGACGCGCTCAACGAGTACATCCAGCACGTGGGTTCGGCGGTCTTCGCCGTTCCGCCCGGCGTCCGTGACCAGGACGACTGGTGGGGCAGCACGCTGTTCTCGAAGGAGGCGTAGCCCGTGTTCTCCAACTACCTGATCGGCCTGCGCGAGGGCCTGGAGGCGTCGCTCGTCGTCTGCATCCTCATCGCCTACCTCGTCAAGACCGGCCGCAGGGACGCCCTGAAGCCGATCTGGACCGGCATCGCCATCGCGATCGCCCTCGCGATGGGCTTCGGCTGCGCGCTCGAGTTCGGCTCGCAGGAGATGACGTTCGAGGCACAGGAGGCGCTCGGCGGCTCGCTGTCGATCGTCGCCGTCGTCCTGGTGACCTGGATGGTGTTCTGGATGCGGCGCACCGCCCGGCACCTGAAGGCCGAGCTGCACGGCAAGCTGGACGCGGCTCTCGCGCTGGGCACGGGCGCGCTGGTCGCCACCGCGTTCCTGGCCGTCGGCCGGGAGGGCCTGGAGACCGCGCTGTTCGTCTGGGCCTCGGTGCACGCGGCCAGCGACGGCACCCCGCGCCCGCTGGTCGGCGTGGCCCTCGGACTGGCGACGGCCGTCCTGCTGGGCTGGCTGTTCTACCGGGGCGCCCTGCGGATCAACCTCGCCAAGTTCTTCACCTGGACCGGCGGCATGCTGGTCGTGGTCGCGGCGGGCGTGCTGGCGTACGGCTTCCACGACCTTCAGGAGGCCAACTGGGTCCCGGGCATCGCGGACCTCGCCTTCGACATCAGCGGCACGATCGCGCCGGACAGCTGGTACGGCACCCTCCTCAAGGGCGTCTTCAACTTCCAGCCGGACCCGACGGTCGTCCAGCTCACGGTCTGGGCGCTGTACCTGGTGCCGACCCTGTCCGTCTTCCTGCTCACGCCGGAGCTGCGCGCCCGGCTGCGCGGCGGGCGGAGCGGGACGGCGGTCCCCACCGCCGGGGACAAGGTCTCCGCTTCCGAGTGACGCACCCGTGACGGCGTCCGGGTGGCAGGATCCCCTTGGGGGGACCGGCCGCCCGGGCGCCGCTGTGTCCCGGTAGGGTTCGCCTCCGGAAAGGGGAGGGTGAAGGCACCTCATGAGCAGGGATCGCAGGCGCGGCGGGCTTCGTAGGCGCGAACGGAACGCACTCATGGCGGTCTCGCTGGCCGCTCTGTCGTTGACGGTGAGCGGCTGCGTGGTGGTGCACGGGGAACGCGAGGTGCTTCCCGCCACCACCCGCGCCGAGGCCACCAAGGCCCTCGAGAGCTTCACGGAGGCGTACAACAAGGCCGACAAGGCGTACGACGGTTCGCTGGACGCGGACCACGTCACCGGCCCCCTCGCCGACATCGACTCCGCCCGGCTGAAGGCGGGGCACGTCAACAGCCCGGCAGGCAACGCGAACCACACGCCGCTGGAGCTGACGGACGCGAAGTTCACCATTCCGAAGAAGGCCGGCTGGCCCCGCTGGTTCGTCGCGGACGCCCGCGGCAACAAGGGCGGCACGGCCCGCTGGTTGCTGGTCTTCACCCGCAACACCCTTGGCGCGCCCTGGCAGGTGGCGTATCTGACGCTGCTCGCGCCCGGTGACATACCGCGGTTCAGGACGGACAAGGACGGGTGGGCCGAAGCCGTGCCCGCCGACTCCACGGGAACCGCGGTCCCGCCGCGCGAGCTGAGCAAGGACTACGCGGCCTATCTCAAGAGCGGCGGGAAGGTCTTCGCGGACGGCCGCAACACGAGCGGCTGGCGCACGGGCCGCCGGCAGCAGGCCACCAAGCCGGGGCTGGTGCGGCAGTACATCGACGAGCCGCTGACCCAGGGCGACTACGCGCCGCTCGCGCTGCGCACGGCGGACGGCGGGGCGCTGGTCTTCTTCACCACGCGCCACTACGAGAAGCAGACCGCCGCCGCGGGCACCTCCATATCGATCCCGAACAGGGACGTGCAGGCCCTGACCAAGGGCGACGTCGGGCAGACGCTGACCCTGGAGTTCGTCTCCAACGAGGTCGCCCTCGACCCGGCCGGCAGCGGCCCGGTCAACGTCCTGGGCCGAGTCCAGGGCCTGACGGCGGCACGGGGCGAATGACCCATGCCGGGGGCTGCCCGCCTCGGGTGCGGTGTCACCGGCGGGGGCTGCGGCCCGGGAGCGGTATTACGGGAGCGGTATTACGGGGGCGGGCCCGGTGCGGGCCCACAAGGGCGCTGCGACGACGGTCCACGAGCAGCGCCTCGGGCGCCGGGCCGGGAGCAACGCTTCGGCGCCGGCCCGGGAGCGGTGTGACCGGCGCGGGCTGCCGCACGGTGTTCAGTGGCGCAGTGGCCAGACCGTGTTCTCGTGGTCGGGCTCCGTGCCGGCGTGCCGGGCGCAGGAGTCCGTGAGCGCCTCCAGCAGGCTCAGCGGGTCGGGCAGCGGGTGTTCGGGGCCGCGTACCCAGCTCACCTGCCGGCCGGCGTCGCCGGGCAGCCGGGCGGGCGGTACGAGGACGTAGGAGCCCCGGCAGTGCCAGCGCAGGCCGGGGTGCTCGTCCATGGTCTCGGGGTGGCAGTCCAGCGCGCAGGGCCACCACTCGTCCTCATCCTCGGGGGTGCCCCGGGTGAGGGTGAAGAACAGCATGCGGCCGTCGTCGCTCTCGGCGACCGGCCCTACCTCGACGCCCTCGCCGAGCAGCCGGTCCAGTGCCTCGCGGCCGGCCTTCAGGGGGACATCGAGGACGTCGTGGACCATGCCGGTGGCGGTGATGAAGTTGGCCTGCGGCTGCTCGCGGGCCCAGCGCTCGATCTGGGCGCGGTCGGTGGTGGCCTGGGTCTGCCAGGCCAGCGACACCGGGTGCCGGGCCGGGGTGGGGCAGCCGACGCGGTCGCAGGAGCAGCCGTAGCCGGGGGCCGGGTGCGCGGCGGGGGCCAGCGGCAGTCCCGCCTCGGCGGCGGCGAGCAGCAGGGTGTCACGGCCGCCGTCGTCGTCGGCGGTCTCCTTCGGGCGGCGTCCGCGCAGCCACTGGGAGAGTCTGCCCTGCCGGCCGGAACGGCCGCCGAACGTCGCGCTCATCTATCCCCTCGCCTCGCTGTGTGCGGACAGCATGCCTCATCGTCCCACCTTCTCGCGCTCCGGGGGGCCCGAGCAGGGATCCGGAGGAACGGGACGAGATGTGCCTCACATCCTGGGTGCCGTCCGCAGGGACGCTCTGCCGTTGCCAGGGCGGGGCGGGTCCGGCGATGCCGTCACCGGGGGGGCGGGACCGGCGGCGCCGTCACCCGGGGGGAGCGGGACCGCCGGTGTCGGGCGCGTGAGGTCGAGGGTGTCCCGGGGGCCCTACGACGCGGAGTCGGTGTCCTCGGCGGTGCGCGGCGGCCACGGGTCGCCCCAGTCGGCGTCCCGGGCCTGCTTGTACAGGTCGCCGTGGCGCTTGGTGACCGTCGTACGGCGCAACCGCTCGTCCGCCTCGCACAGGTCGAGCAGGACCTGGCCCTTGCGGATCTGCGGGCGGCGCACGATCCGGGCGGGAACGGGTTCGGCGGGCAGCCGGGTGGCGGCGACGTAGCTGAACTTCTCGTCCTCGTACGCCAGGGAGCCCCCCTTGACCTGCCGGTGCAGGGAGGAGCGGCTGACCCGGGCGGCGAAGTGGCACCAGTCGGTGCCGGGCACGATGGGGCAGGCGGCGCTGTGCGGGCAGGGCGCGGCGACCCGGAATCCGGCGCCGATGAGCCGGTCGCGGGCCTCGATGATCCGGTCGTAGCCGGCGGGGGTGCCGGCCTCCACGATGACGACGGACCGCGCGGCGGCCGCGGCGGCGTCGACGAGGGCGGCACGGGCGGCCTCGTCGAGTTCGTTGAGGACGTACGACACCGTGACCAGGTCGGTGCTCTCCAGGGTGAGCCCCGTGCCGATCCGGGCGCGCTGCCAGAGGGCGTCGCGCAGGGCGGGGTTGGCGGCGGCGATCTCCCGGCCGAGGGCGAGCGCGGGCTCGGCCCAGTCCAGCACGGTCACCGGCCGGGTCCCGTCCCAGGTGTCGGTCACCGCCCAGGTCGCCGCGCCGGTGCCGCCGCCGATGTCCACGTGGCTGCCGGGCGTCCACTCGGGTACGGCGTCGGCGAACGCCCGCAGTGCCGTGCGCACCGCTTCGAAGGTGGCCGGCATCCGGTAGGCGGCGTAGGCGGCCACGTCCGCGCGGTCCCGGAGGATCGGCGCGTCGGTGGGGGTGGCGCCCCGGTAGTTCGCGATCAGCCGCTCGACGGCAACGGCGGCCTGCCGGGGCGGGAGTCCGTCGAGCAGTCCGGCCAGGGTGGCGCGCAGGGTGTCGGCTGGGGATGCGGGGGCGTTCACCGGGCGATTCTCTCAGGTACGAGGCTCTGCCGGGTACCGGCGAGTACTCCCGGGCGGCGGCCTCCGCGGGGCGCGTCGGACACCGGCACGCGGGTGGACCAGCTGCCGTGGACACCGCCGCGCGGGTGGACCGACTGCCGTGGAGGCCGGCGCGTGAGTGGACCGACCGCCACGCACACCGGCGCGCGAGTGGACCGACGGCCGCGGAGGCCGGCGCGGGCGGGTGGTCAGGCGCCGCGCACCGCCCTCGCCAGGCGGGTCGCCGTCGCCGCCCTCGGCCGGCTGTCCGGGGGGCGCCGCCTCGGGTGGACGGTGTTCGCGAGCAGGACGAGGAAGGTGTCGGTCGCCGGGTCGAGCACGAGCGAGGTGCCGGTGAAGCCGGTGTGGCCGGCCGCTCCCCTGCCGGACAGCTCGCCCATGAACCACGGCTGGTCGACGGCGAAGCCGAGGCCGGGCGCGGTCAACAGCAGCTCGACGAGGTCGGGGCCGAGGATGCGGGCGGGGCCGTAGGAGCCGCCGGCGAGCAGGGTCCGGCAGAAGACGGCGAGGTCGTGACCGGTGGAGAACAGGCTGGCGTGGCCGGCCACCCCGCCGAGCGCCCAGGCGTTCTCGTCGTGGACGACGCCCCGCAGCATCCCCCGGTCCGCCTTGGCCCACGGCCGCCGCTGGTCCTCGGTGGCCGCCGCGCCGGGGCACGGGCCGAAAGTGGTCGCCGTCATGCCCAGCGGGCGGGTGATGCCGTCCTCGATCAGGACGTCGAGGGTGAGCCCGGTGGTCCGCTCCAGCACGCACTGGAGCAGGAGCATGTTCAGGTCCGAGTAGAGGTGGGTGCCGGGTTCGGCGAGGGGCGCCTCGGCGCGCAGCAGGGCGAGGCGCGCGGTGTCGTCGGGGCAGTCGTACAGCGGGAGTTCGGGGCGCAGCCCGGAGGTGTGGGTGAGCAACTGCCGCACGGTGATGTCGTGTTGCGCGGCGGCGGTGAACTCGGGGAGGTAGGCGCCGACCCGGGCGTCGATGCCGAGGGTGCCGCGCTCGATCTGCTGCACGGCGGCGACGGAGGTGAACAGTTTGGTGAGCGAGGCCAGGTCGAAGGGGGTGTCCACGGTCATGGGAACCCGTGCGGCGGGCGGAAGTTCGACTCCGGCGCCGGTCCCGGGGTCGCAGGAGGAGTAGCGGACGGCCCAGCCGGCGGCCTCGGCGACGGCGATGACCGGGCCGCGTCCGGCCACGACGACCGCCCCGGCCGCCCAGGGCCGCGGACCGGCGGTGAGGGCGCGCACCTCGTCGGCCAGGTGCGCGAGTTCGGTGGGGTCGAGCCCGGCACGTTCCGGTGTCCCGGCACGCAGTCTCGGTGCGCTCAGTGGTCGTCTCCCTCCGGCCCCGCGCTTCGGTTCCAGGGACGGCACATTCCCACGAAGCAGGCCGTCGCGACCAGTGCCCCACCCAGTTGGACCAGGGCCATGGGCACGGCGGTGCGCTCCCCGGCGATGCCGACGAGCGGGGAGCAGGCGGCGCCGACGAGGAAGGAGGAGGAGCCGAGCAGCGCGGAGGCGGAGCCGGCGGCGTGCCGGGTGCGCAGCAGGGCCAGGGACTGGGCGTTGGGCAGGGTGAGACCCATGGCGGACATCAGGACGAACAGGGCGGCGGCCACCGGGGTCAGTCCGGTCGCGCCGAACACGCCCGTGGACAGCAGGAGCAGGGCGGTCGCGGCGAGCACGATCAGCGTGAGGCCGACCGCGAGCACCTTGTCCAGCCGTACCCGTCCGACCAGCAGTTTGCCGTTGACCTGTCCGGCGATCACCAGCCCGACGGAGTTGAGCCCGAACAGCAGGCCGAAGGTCTGCGGGGAGGCGCCGTAGATCTCCTGCACGACGAAGGGCGAGGCCGTCACGTAGGCGAACAGCGCGGCGAAGGCGAAGCCGCCGGCGAGCATGTAGCCGGTGAAGGGCAGGTCGCCGAGGAGGGCGCGCATGGTCCGCAGGGCTTCGCGCACGCCGCCGCCGTGGCGGGCGGCGGGCGGCAGTGTCTCCGGCAGCCGCAGCCAGACCGCCGCCGCGAGGACCGCCCCGACCGCCGTCAGGACGACGAACACGCCCCGCCAGTCGGTCACGCGCAGGATCTGTCCGCCGATGAGGGGGGCGATGATCGGGGCGACCCCGGATATCAGCATCAGGGTGGAGAAGAAGCGGGCCATGGCCACGCCGTCGTACAGGTCGCGTACGACGGCCCGCGCGATGACGATCCCGGCGGCGCCCGCGAGGCCCTGCGCCAGCCGGAGGGCGACCAGCGTCTCGACGGTGGGCGCCACGGCGCACAGGGCGGTGGCGACGAGGTAGACGGCGAGGCCGGTCAGCAGCGGCCGGCGGCGCCCCCAGCGGTCACTCATCGGGCCGACGACCAGCTGTCCGAGCGCCATGCCGGCCAGGCACGCGGTGAGGGTGAGCTGGACCGTGGCGGCGGGGGCGTGCAGGGTGCGGGTGACCTCCGGCAGGGACGGGAGGTACATGTCCATCGCGAGCGGGGTGGTGGCCGTGAGGGCGCCCAGCATGAGGGTGAGGAGCAGCCCGTCGCGGCGGCTCCCGGTGGGCGGTTCCGCCGCCGGGGCGGGCGTGTGCCGTGTCCGCGGCGCGGGTATCGCCGGCTGCTCGGTCATGCGCCCCTCCCTCTGGTCCCGGACCGGACCCATTCTCCCGGGCGAGGCCAGGGCGCGTTTCTCCATCCGCACAAGCGGAGTTTGAACGTCCGGACTATTGCGGCCTGTTGGCCACATATGCTCAACTTTCCTTCACCGGTGCTTCACACTTGGGGCACCGGGGTTCCGCAGCCACTCCGAGGGGGGAGGCGGCGGCCGTTCCACCGGTCCGGAGCAGTTGGGGGTGGACCTCGCGGGGAACCGCGAGGTGCGCACCGGCCGGTGGAACGGCCGCCGCACAGACGGCATCGGGCGGCACCGTACGGTCCCTGCGGTACGGGGCACTGTGCGGTGCCGGCAGTGCGGGCCGGCGTACGGTGCCGGCAGTGCGGGCCGGCGTACGGTGCCGGCAGTGCGGGCTGGCGGGCTGGCGGGCTGGCGGGCTGGCGGGCTGGCGGGCTGGCGGGCTGGCGTACGGTGGCCGGCCTCACGCGGCGCCATGCAGTGGCGGCCTCAGCGGCGGTGCCTGCCGCCGGACTCCGGCGCGGATCCCTCCACGGATCGTTCCGCGGCTCGTTCCGCGGATCCCTCCACGAGCCCCTCCGCGGACGCAGCCGCAGGTACCTCCGCAGACGCACCCACACGCGCGTCCGCCTCCGCCGGCGTCCGCGCCGCCACCGCCGCTATCCGAGCCCGGCGCCGCCGCAGCAGCGCCCACGTGCCCGCGCCGAGCAGTGCCGCCGTCCCCGCGCCGCCTTCCGCCAGCCGCCACGGGGACGGGCTTCCGGCCGCCGGGGCCGCCGTTCGGGCCGCCGCCGGGACCTTCTTGTGCGCGGGTGTCCCGCCGGCGCCCGCGCGGGCTCGGCTTTCGCTGAGCGGATCGACGAGCACTCCCACCGGCTGGGCCGAACGCCCGTGCCCGAAGCCCCAGTCGAGGAGCGCGGCGGTCTGCTCGTAGACGGCGTTGCTGCCGGCGGCCGGATGCATCACGGTGACCAGCAGGGTCCGGCCGCCCCGGGTGGCGGCCCCGGTGAAGGTGTTGCCGGCGTGGCTGGTGTAGCCGTTCTTCACCCCGATCAGGCCCTGGTACGTGCCCAGCCCCCAGGCGCCCGTGAGCAGGCGGTCGGTGTTCTGGATCTGGAAGGTCTTTTTGCCGCCGGCCGGGAAGTCGGCGGTGCGCGTGCCGCAGTAGCCGCGGAAGTCGGGGTTCTTCAGACCGTGCCGGGCGAAGAGGGTGAGGTCGTACGCCGAGGAGATCTGGCCCTTGTGGTCGAAGCCGTCGGGGCTGACCACGTGGGTGTCCAGGGCCTGCAGGTCATCGGCCCTGGCCTGCATCTCGGCGACCGTCCTGGCGATGCCGCCGTTCATGTGGGCGAGCACGTGGACCGCGTCGTTGCCGGACCGCAGGAACACGCCCTGCCACAGCTGATCGACGGTGTAGGTGATGCCGGGCTTGACGCCGACGAGGCTCGAACCCGCGGGCACGTCGGCCAGATCGGCGTCCGTGACCTTGTACCGCCGGGTCCGGTCGAACTTCTGCAGCACGGTGTCCGCGAACAGCATCTTCAGGGTGGACGCGGGGGCGAGCCGGCGGTGCGCGTTGAACGAGGCGAGCACCTCCCCGGTGTCCGCGTCGGCGACGATCCAGGAGCGGGCGGTGAGCTTCTTGGTGGGCAGTCCGGTGGCACCGCGCACCTGGATCCCGCCGCGGGCCAGCCGTTCACCACCGATGACGGCGGCCTCGGCGGCGGAGGCGGAGCTGGTCACGGAGAGCGGGAGGGCGGCGGCGGTCAGCCCGAGGACGGCACGCCGGCTGAGCCGGGAACAATCACGCACTCCGGGACCGTACACCGCGCCCAGCAGGGGTTTCCCCGCAGAAGGCCCCCAGGGCACAGGAATTTGCTGTCTTATGAAATTCCGATGGCCTGACTGGAGTTACGTGCCTCACGGTCGCGCCTCAGGATCAGGGCGCCGCGAGTCGAGCGGGGTGGAGTGGGGCGGAGTGCGGGCCGGGGCACGGCTCCGTACGGTCCGCGCTCAGGCCTGTCCGGTCTCGAAGCGCGCGATCCGGCCGTCGTCGGCGACGGTGAAGGTCCACTTGGTCTGCATCTCGCCGTAGGTGTCGTTGCGGTAGCGGGCGAGCAGGGCGCGGCCGCCGCGGGACTCGTTGTCGACCTCCATGTGGCCGTTGGAGGAGAAGATCTCCTGGTCGATCCACTCGGCGAGGTCGCGGTCGGAGCCGTCGTCGGCCATGGTCGCGCCGGGCACGAGGAGGGACATGAAGCCCTCGCGGTCGTGGGCGTTGACGGCGTTGACGAAGGCCCGGACGGCCGGATCGCTGAGCTTGGCTGGCTGAATCGTCATGGCGCCAGGCTCACATCGCTCCCCCGCCCACGCCACCCGGAGCCCGCCACCCGAACGGCATCCAGGACGCGCCCGGTATCGGGCCGGGTGCGACGGTGGAGTCCGCGGAACCGGACGTCCTGCCTGCTGCTGGGGAGAAACCGTGACCTGTTACGACCGACGTGACCTGGGCCTGCTGCTGCTCCGGCTGGGAACGGGCGGGGTGCTCGCCGCGCACGGCGCGCAGAAGCTGTTCGGCTGGTTCGGCGGCCACGGTCTGACGGGCACCGGCCAGTTCATGGAGTCCGTCGGCTACACCCCGGGCAGGGCGAGCGCGGCCGCGGCGGGCCTCGCCGAGGCGGGCGGCGGCGCCCTGCTCGCCCTCGGCCTGGCGACCCCGGCGGCGGGCGCTGCCGCGGCCGGCGCGATGGCCGGCGCGGCGGCGGTCCACCTCCCCCAGGGCTTCTTCGCCCAGTCCGGCGGCTACGAGTACGCGGCCGGACTCGGTCTGTCCGCGACCGGTCTCGCCGTCACCGGCCCCGGCCGCCTCTCCCTCGACCACGCCCTCGGCCACGTCCTCGACCGGGGCTGGATGGTCCCCGCCGCCCTGGCGGCGACGGCCGCCGCCACGGCCGTGGTGGTGGGGGCACGCAACCGGAGGGTGCGGGCGATCCAGGAGAGGGCGAGGCAGGGCGAGCAGGGGGAGTTGTTCGAGGAGTAGGGCCCGTCCTCCGGGGCGTGCCGGGGCGGTGGCGGCTTGGCGGCCCGGCAGCCCGGCAGCCCGGCAGCCCGGCAGCCCGGCAGCCCGGCAGCCCGCAAGCGGATCAGCTGGTGACTCCGCCGTCGACGACGAGGTCCTGGCCGACGACGAAGCCCGACTCGTCGGACGCGAGCCACAGCACCGCGTTGACGATCTCGTCCGTCGTGGCGACGCGTCCGATCGGAACCGCCGTGGCCAGCCTGGCCGCCCGGTCGGCGTCGGTCTCCCCGGGGCGCAGGGACATGGTGGTGTCGGTGGCACCCGGGCTCACCGCGTTGATGCGCACGTTGTCCTTGATGTGGTCCAGGGCGGCGACCCGGGTGAGGGTGCTCACCGCGGCCTTGGACGCGGCGTAGGCGGCCATGCCCGGCCGACGGCCGTGGTAGCCGATGTTGGACGCCGTGTTGACGATGACCCCGCCGCCCTCGGCCCGCATGTGCGCGATCTCCTCCCGCATGGCGAGCAGGACGCCGGTCAGGTTGACGTCCAGCACGGAGTGCCACACGGACAGGTCCAGGTCCGCGACCGGGGCGGGCTTGCCGAAGACGCCGGCGTTGTTGTGCGCGATGTGCAGACCGCCGTGGCGCTCCACGGTCGTACGCACCAGACGCGCCATGTCCTCGGGCCGGGTGACGTCGGCGACGACGGCGTAGGCGGTGCCTCCGTCGGCGACGACGAGCCGCGCGGTCTCCTCGACGGATTCCGGCCGGACTCCGGCGGCGACGACGGTGGCCCCCTCACGGGCGAAGGCCCTGGCGCTCGCCCGGCCGATGCCCGCCCCCGCTCCGGTGACGATGACGACCTTCCCTCTGAACCGGGCGGTCGCGGGGGTGGTAGGGGTCGTGGCGGTCATGGGGGTCGCTCCTCGTGACGTGGGTGTGGTCGCTGTACGTGTTCCCGCGGAGGGCGCAGGGCCGGGCAGCGGGTGGGTGTGCGGGTGAGCGGGGGGGGGTGTTCAGCCGCCCGTGCGGGGCGGGTGTGGCTGCGGGTGCGGGCGCAGGACGAAGGCCGCGCAGGCCGCGGCCGCGGCGAAGGCCACGGAGGCGACGGTGAAGGCGAAGCCGTAGCCGGCGGTCTGGGCGGACGCCGTACCGGTGCCCGTGTGCTCCAGGCCGGCGGTGTGTCCCGCGGCCAGCGTCACCAGTACGGCGAGGCCGACGGCCGGGCCCGCTTCCAGCGCGGTGCTGACCACGGCGCCGGCCAGTGCGGCCTGCTCCCGCGGGACGTCCGCCGTCGCGGCGACGGTGGCCGCGGCGAACACCGGGGCCACCCCGGCGGGGAAGAGCACGAGCCCCGCCAGCAGCACCCCGGTGTACGGCGTGTCCGCGCCGATCCGGCCCAGCGCCACCAGCCCAAGCCCGGCGAGCGCCAGACCGGCGGTCAGGACTGCGCGCGAGCCGAAGCGCTGGACGAGCCCGCCGCCGCACAGGCCGCCGACGACCAGGGTGAGGCCGAAGGGGACGAACGCCGCCGACGTCTGAAGCGGCGAATACCCGCGCACCTGCTGGAAGTACAGGGCGAGCATGAAGAAGACGGTGGTGATCCCGGCGGCGCCCAGGAAGACCGCGAGCAGCGCCGTCGCCCTGCGCGGCGAGGCGGGGAAGGACAGCGGCAGCAGCGGCTGTGCCACACGCGCCTCGGTGACGGCGAAGGCCGCCAGCAGGACGGCGCCGCCGGTGAGAGCGCCGAGCGCGACAGGGGAGGTCCACCCGCGTTCCGGCGCCTCCACGAGGCCGTAGCCGAGCAGGGCGATCCCGGCGGTCACGAGGACGGCTCCCAGGGCGTCCAGGTCTCCGGGACGGGGAGCCGGTCCTTCGGGGACGAGCCGCGGGGTCGCGGCGAGGGTCACCGCCGCCACCGCGACCGGCAGGGCGAACGCCCAGCGCCAGCAGTTCCCCGAGGCCACCAGGCCCGACAGGAGCATGCCGGCGGTGCCGCCGGAGGCCGTCAGGCCGCCCCAGACCGCCATGGCGCGGGCGTACCGCGCGGGCCCGGGGTGGACGACGCTCACCAGCGCCATGGCGGCGGGCACGGCCAGCGCGGCACCGGCCCCCTGGACGAACCGCGCGGCCAGCAGCGTCCACAGCCCCGTGGACACCGCCGCCAGCGCCGAACTCGCGCCGAACACGAAGGTGCCGGCGAGGAGAACCCGGCGGTTGCCGTACCGGCCGGACAGCCGGCCGCCCAGGAGCAGCAGTCCGCTGAACGACATGCCGTACGACGCACCGAGGAGGGCGAGTTGGGCGCGGTCGAGGCCGAACTCGCGCTGGATCTCGGGGAGTACGACGTTGAGCACGCTCATGGCGAGGATGAGCACGAACTGGACCGACGCCAGCAGGGCGAAGGCCACGCCTCCGCGCCGGTCGTCGTCGCCGCCGCGCTCGAATGTGCGCGGATGACTGCGGATCTCGGCCACGCCGCCTCGTCGCCCCTTCCCGTGCAGGGCACCGTCTCCGGTGCCCTGGGCCTCGCTCTCGTTCACGGCGCGATCCTCCCGTGCGTGTCCGCCGGGGCGACAGGTGACCGGACCACACCGCCGACCGGGCAAGACGGTGGCCCCACCACCACCCCCGCCCCGCCGACACCCCCGCCACCACCACCTCCGGCCCGCCGACACCGGGGCCCCACCGACGTCCCCCTCGCGCGCCGCACGGTCCGGCCCTGGACGCCAGGGCGCTGATTGCCGCCCGGAGACAGCGCGCCTGGATGATCTATTCCAAGGGGTCAGTGATCGTAGGCGATCAGTGAGCGTAGGACGGTTTGTCCGGTGGCGTCGCTGTGCCAGATCGCGGCGGTCAGCGCGAGGATGCGTTGCAGGACGCGGGCTATGACCCCTCCGGGTGTGCGCCCTCGGTGCCGTTCGAGGCCAAGCTGTCCCTTGAAGGTCTCGTTGATCGATTCGATGACCTGTCGCAGCGACTTGAACAGGGCTGCGCCAGGCCGTTCCCGTTCACCTTTACGGGCAGGCCGCAGCAACTGGACTCCATGCTCGGACAGTTCGCGTGCGAAACCACGGCCGAAGTAGCTCTTGTCGCCGATGAGAGTCTGTCGGGGGCGCTCTCGCAGAAGCTCGCATTCGGCTGCCAGGAGGTCCAGGAGGGTCTCGCGTTCGTCGGCCTTGGCTCCGGTCAGGGCGAAGGCGATGGGCAGGTCCTGAAGGGTGCAGACCAGGTGCAGGCGCAGGCCCCGGAAGAAGCGCCTGTGGCTGGCGCAGTAGCCGTATTCGGCCCAACCTGCCAGGCCGGAGCGTTTGACGGTCTCGCGGGAGCGGCCGCATTCCACCGGGGTGGAGTCCACGACCCATACGTCGTGGACTCCACACCGAGTTCCCTCATTCACGCTGCTTCCCTGAGCCATACCCGAGGACGGCCGATCCGGCGGCAGCGACCAGCTTCAGTCGGCGGGAGGGGTCGCCGGAACGACGGGGTGGTTCCGGCATCCGAATTCCTTCGCCACAACACGGGCGGAGTGCAGGAGGTACCGGAGGTGGGGCTCGGTTCCGGTGTCCCGGGTGAGGGTGTCGGTCATGGACCCGGCGAGTGGCACTCCCGTCTCCTGCTCTGCCGAGGCGCCAGGTACCTGGCACCTGACGTAGACGGAGTAGTCGTAGTCACCGTCGTCCTTCCGCACCACCAGCTTGACGTCGGAATTGACGCGGATCAGGGTCTCCTCGTCGTACACGTCGGACTTCTCGCCGAAGGGCGAGTCGAAGGGGAAGCCCGAGGCGCCGTAGCTGATCGACAGGCGGCTCGTGTGCCGCTTCTGGTCCCGGACCACGATCCGGCACAGCTCGGACGGCGCATAGGAGGTGAGCGCCTTGCTGCTGGGGTCCCACGACCTGGCGTCGTCGTAGAACACCGACTTGGCGGCCCTCAGGTCCTTCACGTCCACCAGTCCGGTCTCCTGTGCGCTGCTGCTCTTCACCCACTTCTCACCGGCCGCGCCGAGCAGGTCTTCGCAGGTCTCCCGGGTCCTGTCGCCGGTCCCGGTGCTCTTGGTATCGCCCCCACTGCACGCCACTGACGCGAGCAGCAGGCCCACCAGCAGGGGAAGGGCAAGAACGCGCCGCATGTCACCAGCCCCGCGTGTCGTCGGTGTCGCTCTGGTCGCCACCGGCGATGTACGCCGAATGCGCCTTCCCTGCCAGCTCGCGCACCTCGTGGGGCGTCATGTGCTGATCCCCCGCATAGTTCAGCAGCGGTGTCATCGCGTTGCGCGCTCCCTGATCCTGGGCCTTTTCGATCGAATCGATGGCCTGTTGATCGTTGTTGTACTCGTTCTCGTGAAGCCATTCGATCGTGTGCGTGCCCATGGCTGTCTCCGCGGCACCACCGACCGATTCGAAGCCGAGTGGGACGGCGACGGCAGCCACTGCCCCCGCCGGAACCACCACCTCGGAAGCCACCCCCACCCCGACGCCGATCGCGGCGCCGGCGGCGAAGTTGCGCCACTCTCCCTGCTTCTCGAGTGCCCTGTTCCGGGCATCCTCGTCGTCGGCGTACTGGTGTCCGATCGACTCCATACGGGCCTCGTCCATCAGGCCGTGCATCGAGACACTGTGCAGTCCGGCGTCCAGTGCGTCATCCCGGTTGTCCTGCGCCGCCATGAGGCTGGAGCCGTACACCTGCTGCGCCGCCGAGACGGTCTCGTAGGAGTCCTGGTCGGACGCGATCGCCCGTAGGAAGTCCTGCGTCGTCGGCCCGCCGAAGTCGCGGAGATGGTTCTTGTCGGCACTGAACAGGCCGTCGCGGTCCCCGCGCTCGCCGCTTCCGCCCCAGTCGGCCATGGAGTAGTCGAGACTGTCGATGTTGCCGGCCGCCACCTTCGCCAGGCTGTCCCCGATGCCCGGCTGCTTCTCGATCACATCGGCCGATTCGTAGTTCTCCATGACCTTCGAGACAAGATCCAGCCGCTCCTCTCGGGCGTCGGCCTGGGCCTCGGTGTTCGTCGGCGGGATGTGCGGGTCCTGGTCGTCGTACGGGTATCCCAGCGTGGCGGACTCCAGGGCGTGGCCCAGGTTTCCGTACCCGAGCGGCTTGCCGTCGTCGTCGGCCGGCCACTGGCGGGCGCCCTTGTCGTGGCCGGCGAGGTAGTCGAAGTCGGTCATCCTGCCGTCGCCCTGGCCGGTCGACTCGTTGAAGAACTTCAGGGACTCTTCCGGGTTGTGGCCGAGCGCGTCCATGAAGCCCTGTACCGGGTCATTGGGGCGACCGGTGGGCGGGTAGTCCAGGCTGCTGGTGTCACGCCACGCGACCTTGAGGTCGCCCGGGTACGCGCGCTCGTACTTCACCATCGCCCGGCCGTAGTCGTCCAGGAAGTCCGCGTCGAACCTGCCCTTGTGCATCAGGCTGCTCATGACCTGGAAGCCGTTCGGGCCCATGGGCATGGCTGGGTCGACCGGGAACGGCTTGGTGCCGGACGCGATCACGTCCTTCTTCCATTGCTCCATCGCAGTGCTGTCGCTGTGGGAGGCATTGGCGAGGGCCATGCTGAGGTTGTCCTGAACGTGTCCCAGCATCTTGGCCTTGTCACCTTCGACGGCGCCGCCGGGCGGTGCGGCGAGGTCACGCCAGAACTGCAGCGTGCCGTCGGCGCCCAGGCCGGTGGCGAAGGCCTCGGTGAAGCCGGGGTTGTCGCGCTGGTTCTCCAGCATCGCGTTGAAGCGAGCGAGCTTGCCCTCGCTCCAGTCGGTGACATGCCCCTTGGCGATCTCCTTCTTCCAGTACTCGGCGTCCGCCTTGCCCTGTTCACAGTCGGCTTTCTTCACCGAGTCGGGGCCCTTCTCGGTGAAGTCGTACTTGTTCTTCGCCAGGGCGCGCAGGGCCCGCGCCACGATCCGGTCGGTCTCGGTCGCCTCCGACAGGATTCCGGTGATCCGGTGCTGGGCGGCGTCCAGCTCCTCGTCGGTCGGACAGTGGATGTCCTTGCTGTTCCCGGCGGCGGCGCCGGGTGGGACGGCGGAGCTGACGTTTCCGTTGCCGTTGACGAAGATGCTCTGCTTCGCCAGCTCGTCGATGGCGGTACTCAGAGCACGCTTGTGCCGGGTGAAGTCGGCATGCGCATCACTCAGCAGCCCCAGGATGCTCTTCGCCTCGGCTGCTGCATCCGCGAACTGCTTGGCCGTCTTGGTCACGAACTCCCGCGAGACCGTGGCATTGAGACCCTTCCAATCGGCCGCGTGGGCCTTCTTCTCCAGGTCCGACGCGCTGACGTCGCCGGCGCCCCCGGTGGCGAGCATCTCCAGCTTGCCGGCCATCGTCTTCCAGTCGTCCACCGCCGTCTTGAGAGTGCCCAGACGCAGATCGGTGAGCTCCTGAACAGTCAGCGTGTCCGCTGCCATGTGCCATCAGCTCCCGTTGTCGCTGTCGGTGTGCCTGCCTGTCGTCACATGACCGCGTCAACAGAGGCAGTCGTTGATCCGCGAGACCGTCATCAGGTCACCGGCCGCGTTCCGCATGCCGGTCCCCACCTGGGCGTCATCCTTCGCGTGCTGTGCGCGGCTGTAGTCCAGGTGGTTGGAGATATGGGCACAGGCCTCGTTCAGGGTCTGCAGCTGGGTGTTCCACGCGTCGTGCACCTCGAGGAGCGCGGAGCCCGTCTCCAGGCCGTCGTTGAACAGGTCGTTGGACGCCGTGAAGGTGGTCGGCCGCGCAAAGTCGCCGTCCACGTGGAGGCGTTCGCGCAGATCGTGCGCCATGTTGCCGAGCCGGCCCAGCTCGTCATCATGCACGACGAGGTCCGCGGTGCCGCCACCCACTCCAGAGTCAGCCAGTTGGTTCAGTTGCATTCGCGCAGATCGCTGCGCTACGGCCTCCGCCTTGAGCTGCTCCCACTCGCCCCACGCCATACGAACGACCCCCGTGTGCGACCTGAAATCCGCGGCGTTTCACCAAACTTGACCTCTCCCCCTTCTTACCACGCTCCCACCGAACAGAACTGTGACCGGAGCCACCCCGTCCGCACGCACACGCGAACCCCGCATTCACAGCACCACACCCTCAAACGGAACGGCAGCACGGGCCTCGCTGCAGCTTTCACACCTGGATGCGGTCGCGGGGATCGAGGTTCCCGAGGGCGCAACCCGTATCGCCGCGGTCCTGCGCGAACTCGAAACCCGCGGCTACCTGCGCCGTACCCGCGAACGCACCCCAAACGGCCGGGTCGTCACCCGCACGGTCTCCTGCAACCAGACGGGACACCACGAAAAGGCATCAGTCGGACCTCTGATGCTGAAAGTTGCGGGGCGTCGTACCCCCCTTGTGTCGGGCGATCTCCCGGAGCCCCAGTCCCTGGGCGAGCAGGTCATGGACGAGCGCGTGATGCACTCTGGCGCGTTCGGCGAACTTCCCGGACGGCTCGTCGTCCTCGTGGGTCGGCGCGTCTGCGGTCTCCCACTCGGGTTCGTACTCAGGCACCGGGGTGGGAAGGCCGCGCAGACAGAGGGGTCGCAGGTGGGTCGGGCAGGTCCATCACCCGCCGCAGCAGCGTATTGCGGCTGGTCACGATGCCCGGGTGCGCGGCGAGGCCGACGCCGGCCCGCCGGCGTCGCGGCCATCACCCACGCCCGCCAGTCGGGTCTGGTCAAACTGCCGGCCAACGGCCCTGCGGTGGAGATCCTCGCCGATGCCGGGTACCAGGGACTGGGCGCACAGACCGGCGGCCGTGTGGTGACGCCGCCGCACCGCAAGTTCAAGAAGAACCCGCCCGATTGGTACGAGGAGATGCACGAACGCCAGCGCAAGGCCCACTCCTCGCGCCGCATCCGAGTCGAGCACGGCATCACGCATCTGAAGAACTGGCGAGCCCTCGCCCGCCATCACGGCCGCCGCGAGTACATGAGCGACACCATCCAAGCCGTGGCCGGCCTGCTCTCTCACCAGCAGACCGTCAGCCTGCCCGCCGGTCCGCGAATGTGAACCCATCATCGAAGCCGCGGTTTCCGACGCGCCACCGCCAACCATGCACGAGCTCGTTAGGGCTCGCAGAGAATCAACGTGTTGCTTCCCACGGGCGAGCTCGTTCACGTGGTATGCGCATACCTGACGAGACTCGAGATCAACTCGCCATCAAGTTCGGGGGGTTGTTCCCGCATCTGGACGAGCGGCAGCGGCGGCTGATGCTGGGGGCTGAGGCCCGAATCCTGGGCCACGGCGGTATCCGGGCGGTCGCGCGGGCGGCCCAGGTCAGCGAGACGACGGTTCGCAAGGGGGTGGACGAGTTGGAGGCCGGCGAGGAGTCTTTGGGACGGGTCCGCAGGGCCGGTGGTGGCCGGAAGAAGGCTGTGGACCTTGATCCGGGTCTCCGGCCCGCGCTGCTGGCACTGGTGGAACCTGACGAGCGGGGCGATCCGATGTCGCCATTGCGCTGGACGGTGAAGTCGACCAGGACCCTCGCGGCCACGCTCACCCGCCAGGGGCACAGGGTGTGCGCGGACACGGTCGGAGACCTGCTGCGTGAGGAGGGCTTCAGCCTGCAGGCCGGCGCCAAGACGCTCGAGGGCAAGCAGCATCCGGACCGTGACGCCCAGTTCCGCTACATCAACGAGCGGGCGACAGAGCACATGGTCGGCGGGCAGCCGGTGATCAGCGTGGACGCGAAGAAGAAGGAACTCGTCGGCGACTACAAGAACGCCGGGCGTCAGTGGCGGCCCGAGGGTGAGCCGGTACAGGTCAAGACGCACCACTTCCCGGACCGGCAGGGACCGGGCAAGGCGATCCCATACGGGATCTACGACGTCGCCGCGAACACCGGATGGGTCAGCGTCGGCACTGACCACGACACCGCCGCGTTCGCCGTCGCCTCCATCCAACGCTGGTGGCAGGCCCGTGGCAGACACGACTACCCGCAGGCCACCCGTCTGCTGATCACCGCAGACGCAGGTGGCTCCAACGGCTACCGCACCCGCGCCTGGAAGACTGAACTCGCAGCCCTGGCCGCCGAGACGGGCTTGGACATCACGGTCTGCCACATGCCGCCGGGCACCTCGAAGTGGAACAAGATCGAACACCGGCTGTTCTCCCACATCTCCATGAACTGGCGAGGCCGCCCGCTGACCAGCCATGACGTCATCGTGAACAGCATCGCAGCGACCACCACCCACACTGGGCTGAAAGTCCACGCCGAACTCGACCCGGGCACCTACGACACCGGCATCAAGGTCACCGACAGCGACAGCGACAGCGACAGCGACATCGACGCCCTGCCCATGCACCGGCACCGCTTCCACGGCGACTGGAACTACACCCTCCATCCACGACCTCGCGACACCACCAGCGCAGCCAAGAAGCCGCGGCCGGCCGGCGGCCCGTCCCCGCAGCCCTGCGCCTGGCGTCTGCGCAACCCGGAGCTGACCGGCATGCCCGAACCGATGCTGGACGAACTCATCTGCCAACTGGACGGAAAGCTGGATGAGTTACGTGAGCGAGGACGGCTTCAGCAGCGAGGAGGTGAACGCATCCGTGCTCGCGGCGCAGGGGCCAAGGACAAGCTGACCACCGCCGACAGAGTCCTGGCCACTTTGCTCTACCTGCGCAAAATCGGCACCCGAGACCTGCTCGCCCAGCTCTTCGGAGTCAACGGCAGCACACTCACCAGAGCCGTTCACCAAGTCCAGCCCCTCCTGGCCGTGCACGGCTGCACCATCCCACCCTCGACAGCCCGGTTCCGCACACCCGCCGACATCGCCGCGTTCCTCGCGAACAGCAGCCCCACAGAGATCAAACCCGCATGTTGATTCTCTGCGAGCCCTTAGGCTCGCCGGGGAGCGTGTCTCTTGATCACGGGGGAAGAAGTGCCGGACGAGTCCAAGTTGGCGTCCCGGGCCGCGATGTCCGTGCTGGAACTGCTCGCCGAGGGGGCACCGGCCGCCCGGTTCGAGGAACTCGCGCGGACCGCGCGGCGTGAGGGCGCTCCCGCCGGCGTCCTCGCGGAACTCGACCAGGCGGTACGCCTGGCCACGCGCGTCCACTCCCGGATCGGCCACGACCGGCAGCGGGAGGCGGGTCTCGCCGCGCTCGTCGACACCGCCCACGACGTCGCCCTGGTCCACGACCCGGACGCGTTGCTGCACGAGATCACCCGGCGGGCGCGCCGGCTGCTGCATCTCGACATGGCGTACATCGGGCTGCACGAGCCGGAAGGCGGCTCGCGCGTCCGGGCCGCGGAGGGCGGGACCACGTCGAGCGCCATCGGGCTGCGGACCCGCGACGGTTTCGGCATCGGCGGTCTCGTCCGGGCGAGCGGGGCACCCGCGTGGACGCCCGACTACCTGGCCGACGCGCACATCCCGCACAGCCCGGACATCGACGCGGTGGTGCGGGCCGAGGGGCTCCAGGCTGTCCTGGCGGTGCCGCTCGGCCACGGCGGCACGGTATTCGGGACCCTCTACGGCGCCGTCCGGAAGGTGCGCCACTTCTCGCCCGACGAGATCAGCCTGATGCGCTCGCTGGGCAGCCTCGCCGCGGTCGCCGTCGAACGCACGAGGCTGCTGGAGGAGACGCGGGCCGAGGTCGCCGAACGGGAACGGGACACCTCCCGCGCCCGGAGCAGCCTGAGCGCGCAGCGTCGCGTCGAGGCCGCGTACATCCGGCTGATCGACCTGGTGCTCGGCGGCGGCGACCCCCGGACCGTGGCCGAGGCGGCGGCCGCGGAGCTGTCGGGATCACTGGTTCTCAGGGACTGCGTGGGACGCACCGTGGTCGTGACCGGTGAACCGCCGGGGCTCACCGAGGACGACCTGCTCCGCTGGACCTACGACGCCCACGCCGCGGGCTGTCCGGTGCCGATGTCCAGAAACGGCTGGATCGCGCCGGTCACCGCCGGCGGCGAGAACCTCGGTGTCCTCGTGCTGGTCCCCGACGAGCCGCTCACGGACGGTTCCGGGGTGCGCCTGCTCCAGCTCACGGCGCGGGCGGTCGCGCTGATCCTGCTGCTGCAGCGCACCATGGTCGTCGCGCACGACCAGATCCGTGACGAACTGTTCGAGGAGCTGCTCAGCGACATCCGGCCGCAGCCGCGGCAGCTGACCTCCCGGGCGCGCAGACTCGGCATCGCCGTCGACGAGCCGCATGTGCTGGTGGTCGCCCGTCCCGAGGGGGGTTCCGAGGGCAGGGCCGCCGCGTGGGCGTCGTCGTACGCCCATCGCACGTCCGGGCTGCGGAAGGTGTGCGACGGCTGTGTGACGCTGCTGCTGCCCGGCGAGGACCCGCTCGCCGCGGCGAACGCCGTCTCGGCGGAGCTCTCGCCGCTCATCGGTCATCCCGTCACGATCGGGGCGGCGGGCCCCGTTTCGGGGCCGGACCATGTGGCCCGGGCCCACCGCGAAGCGCTCGGCTGCCTGGAGGCCCTCACCGAGCTGGGCGACCTCGGTTCCGTCGCCACCCCGCAGCGCATGGGCTTCCTCGGCGTGCTGCTCTCCGAGACGCACGACGTCGACGCCTACGTCAGGTCCGTGCTCGGACCGGTGCTGGACTACGACGCCGAGCGGCTGACCGAACTCATCCGCACGCTCGACGCCTATTTCGTCTCGTCGTCCAGCCCCACCCGCGCGGCTTCGGCCCTGTACGTGCACCCCAACACCGTCTCCCGGCGGCTGGAGCGCATCACCGAACTCCTGGGAGCCGACTGGCAGGCCCCGGAGCGCGCACTGGAGATTCAGCTCGCCCTGCGCCTGCACCGCACCCGGGGCACCTTGAGGCACCGGCGGGCGCACGGAGAGACCGGGATCAGGCGGAAGAAGAAGGGAAGTGGAGAAGTGGGGCCGTGACCGGCCGGTAGGAGAGAGGCAGACGAGTCGGGCTGTACGCCGGGTTCTGTCCCGGAGGTCCTCGCGGGCCTTCCGGTGACGGCCATCCATCTAGGACCGGCGTTGCCGCCGGTCTCGTGCGGTCTACCCGCGGACTCGGGCGGGCAGCCCTCGATCGTCCGCGCAGAAACACCGGGGTGTTTCCTTTTGACCTTGCTCCGGGTGGGGTTTACCTAGCTGCCCAGGTCACCCTGGGCACTGGTGGTCTCTTACACCACCGTTTCACCCTTACCGAGGGCCGAAGCCCCCGGCGGTCTGTTTTCTGTGGCACTGTCCCGCGGGTCACCCCGGGTGGCCGTTAGCCACCACCTTGCCCTGTGGAGCCCGGACGTTCCTCGGGAAGCCCCCTAGGGGGACTCCACGCGGCCGTCCGCCCGGCTCGTCTGCCGTGTCGACCATGGTACCGGGCGCGCGGGCCGGCGTGGACCGGCGGCGGTGGCGAGGACCGAGCCGGTGAGGATCAGGGCGAAGGCGGCCAGGATTCCGGGGGTCAGGCGTTCGTGCAGGAAGAGGGCGCCCGCCGCGACCGCGACGGCCGGGTTGACGTAGGTGATGACCGTGGCCCGGGTCGGACCGGCCTCCTTGATCAGTTCCAGGAAGGCCACGAAGGCGACGGCCGTGCAGATCACTCCCAGTCCCGCCAGGGACACGAGGACGGACGCGGAGGGGACGGCGGCGGGGCGGGTGAGGACCGCCGCCGGGGCGTAGACCAGGGCCGCGAGGGTGAGGCAGGCGGCCGTCAGGTGCAGGGACGGGACCTCCTTGAGGCGGCGGGCGGCTATCAGCGGGGCGGTGGCGTAGCCGACGACCGTCACCAGCACCTCGACGAGCGAGCGCGCGTCGCCGCCGGTGAGGTGCGGGGCGGTGAGGACCGCCACTCCGCCGAGGCCGAGCGTGAGGCCCGCGAGGCGCCGCGCGCCCAGGCGTTCTCTCTCTCCCGGCTCCCCCGGCTCCCCCGGCTCCCCCGGCCGTCCCGGCACGAAGAGGCGGGAGGCCAGGACGCCGACGATCGGCACCCCCGCGATGAGCAGGCCCGCCGTCGAGCTGGACAGGTGCCGTTCAGCGTCGGTCAGGGTGAACCAGGGGCCCATGATCTCCAGCACGGCGAAGGCCAGCATGGGGCGCCAGTGGGCACGTACGGTCGCGGGCAGGCCGCCCTGGCGCAGGGCGAACGGGAGGAGCAGGACGGCGCCCAGGGCGCAGCGGGTGAACACCACCATGGGTGGGGACACCGCGTCCACCGCCACCTTGATCATCAGATAGGGGATGCCCCAGACCACTCCCATCAGGGAGAACAGGAACCAGCCGCGTGCAGTCATGGGGCGAGTCTCGGCCCGTTCAGCGGCCGGAGTCTTGAACGCTGTTGCGGTAGGCCGCCGGGGTCACCCCGAGCACGCGGCGGAACCACCGGGTCAGGTGCGCCTGGTCGGCGAAGCCGACGAGGGTGGCGACCTCTGCGGGGCGCAGTCCGGAGGCGAGCAGCGCGCGGGCCCGGGAGACCCGGTACTGGGCGAGCCAGGCGTAGGGGGGTATGCCCATCGTCGTACGGAAGGCCCGCAGCAGCTGGTAGCGGGACAGGCCGAGGTCGGCGGCGAGGGCGGCGAGGGCCGGTGGGGCGGTGAGTTCGTCGGCGAGGCGGTCGCGGGCCGTGCGGGCGATCGCGGCCGCTCCGGGGACGAGTCCGGTCACCGGTCTGGCCGTGGCGTGGCGGTGGGCCAGGGCGGTCAGCAGCCAGGGCAGGCGGGACTCGGCCTCCAGCGGGTCGGGGCAGACGCTGAGGTCGGCGTGGGCGCGGCTGAGCGCGGCGGCGAGTTCGGGGTCGTGGATGAGCGGCTCGCGGAAGTGCGGCAGGCCGCCGCCGAGGGTGCCCTCGGCGCGGAGGCCGTCCGCGAGCAGGGCCGGGTCGGCGTACAGGGCGCGGTAGGCGTAGCCGTCGGTGGGGTTGCCGGGGCCGCCGGTGTGCGTCTCGCCGGGTTCGAGGACGACGATCGTGCCGGGACCGGTGCGGATGTGGCCGCCCCGGTAGTCGATGACCTCGGAGCCGCCGACGCAGACGCCGACGGTGTACTCCTCGTGCGCGTGCGGGGCGTAGACGTGCTGCCGGAAACTCGCGGTCAGCAGGTCGAGCGGTGGCCCGCAGCGGCCCAGTCTCGCCCTGGTCCACAGTGCCTGTTCCGCCATGGCGGATCCCCCTTGTCGTACCTGTCCCGTTGCCTTGCCCCGTCGCGTTGCCTTGCCCGGCGCGTTGCCGCACACGGCGCGCTCCGCACCCGTCCCGTTGCCGCACCCGCCGCACTGGCGCACCCGTCTCGTCCGGCTGTGGGGGCAACGCCCTCGGGCCCCCTTTCCATGCCGCTTCGGGGGCCTCACACCGGGGTGAAGAGGATCTTCGAGGTGCCCGGATCCGCTCCGACGAGGCGCACGCGCAGCCGTTCGCCGAGCGGCAGGCTTTCGCCCTCGATCCGGCCGATGACGGCCGGGGTGTCCAACTGCACGGTACCGACGGTGGGTTCGTGGTCGGACAGGTCCACCACGCAGCCCTCGAAGACCTCTCCGACCCGGTCCTTGAGCAGGGCGGCCTCGATGATGTCGACGCACCCGCGCTCCACCGTGCCGGCGATCCGCGAGCCGTCGGCCATCTGCCGGGGCAGCGCGTCCAGCGCCGCGAGCACCCAGTCGGGCGTGCCCTGGCCGGCGAGGGCGGCGAGGCAGATCGCGGAGGCGTAGCGGTCGGCGAGGCGGCGCAGCGGGGCCGTGCAGTGGGTGTAGGGGGCGGCGACGGCGGCGTGCGAGGTGATCGCGGGGAGGGCGCCGTCCCGGAAGACGGTGTATCCGGCGCCGCGCAGCAGGGTCGTGCACTCCTGGAGGAACGCCGCGTGGTCGGGGCGGTGCGGGTCGAGGGTGCGGATCAGCGCCGCGTACGACATGTGGTGCGGCCAGTCGATGTGCAGGGCTGTCGCGGTACGGCGCAGCCGGGCCACGGCGCCGTCGGGGGCGGTCGGGAGCGTGCGCAGGATGCCGGTGCCGGCGGCCAGCATCAGGTCGGCGGCGGCCATTCCGGTGAGCAGGGAGAGCTGGGCGTTCCAGGCGTCGGCGGGCAGGGGCGCGCGATAGGATAGCTCGTAGGTGTGGTCCCGCGCGGTGATCTCCTGCTCGGGCACGTTGAGGGAGATGCCGCCCCGCTCGACCTCCAGCCGTTCCCGGGCACGGCCGATCTCGGCGAGCAGCGCGACCGGTTCCTCGGCCGTCCCGTCGTCGATCCGGCGCTGCGCGCCCGCGTAGTCCAGCTTGGCGCGGCTGCGGACCAGCGCGCGGCGGACGTCGGCGACCACGGTGCGGCCCTCCGCGTCCAGGTCGATCGTCCACAGCACGGCCGGCCTGGTCCGGTCCGGCAGCAGGCTCGCCGCGCCCTCGCTGAGCACGAAGGGGTGCAGCGGGACCTTCTCGTCGGGGAAGTACAGCGTGTTCACCCGCCGGTGCGCCTCCGCGTCCAGCGCGGTCCCGGGCGCGACGAACGCGCCGGCGTCGGCGATGGCGTACCGGACCCGGTACCCGGTCCCCCGCCGGGACAGATGCGTCGCCTGGTCGAGATCGGTGGTGCCCGGTGGGTCGAGCGTGAAGAAGGGGATGTCCGTGGCGTCGTACGAGGGCAGCGCCGGTGCCTTCGCCGCCCGCTCCGCCTCCTCCTGGACCTCGGCCGGAAACGCCCCCGGCACACCGAGTTCCGTGCGGAGCGCGGCGAGCGCGGCGCGGAGGGGGGCCTTGGGGGCGCCGGTCACGCGAATGTGGCGGCGGGGCATACACACGAGCGTAAGCACAAAGGCGCTCGCGCGGCGGTCGAGCGGGGTGGTCGAGCGGGGTGGTGGGGGCTACGGGGGCGATGAGGAGGGCGGGCGGCCGGGGCTGTGGGGCGGCGGGGTGCGGCGGCGGGACCCGAGGCCGGGAGGCGCAGGCGGGAGCAAGGGCAGGCGCGCGGGTGCGGGCGGAGTGCGGGCGGCGGTAAGCCGTAGGCTGGCGCCGAAGCGATGAGAAGGAGTGCCCGTGCTTGTGCTGCTGCCGCCCTCGGAAGGGAAGGCGTCCTCGGGACGGGGAGCCCCGCTGAAGCCGGAGGCGTTGTCGCTGCCGGGGCTGGCCGGGGCGCGGGAGGCGGTGCTCGGGGAGCTGTTCGAGCTGTGCGCCGGGGACCCGGGCCAGAACGAGAAGGCGCGCGAGGTGCTCGGGCTGAGCGAGGGGCTGCGCGGGGAGATCGCGAAGAACGCCGTGCTGCGCACGGCCGGGGCCCGTCCCGCCGGGGAGATCTACACCGGTGTGCTCTACGACTCCCTGGACCTGGCCTCGCTGGACACGGCGGCGAAGAGGCGCGCGGCGCGCTCGCTGCTGGTCTTCTCCGGGCTCTGGGGCGCGGTGCGGGTCACGGACCGGATCCCCTCCTACCGCTGCTCGATGGGCGTCAAGCTGCCGGGGCTGGGCGCGCTGGCCGGGCACTGGCGCACGCCGATGGCCGAGGTGATGCCCGAGGTGGCCGGTGACGGCCTCGTGCTGGACCTGCGCTCGGCGGCCTACGCGGCCGCCTGGAAGCCGAAGGGTGAGATCGCCGGGCGTACCGCGACCGTACGGGTGCTGCACGCGCCGACGCGGAAGGTCGTCAGCCACTTCAACAAGGCGACGAAGGGCCGGATCGTACGGAGCCTGCTGTCGGCCGGGACCGCGCCGAAGGACCCCGCCGAGCTGGTCGAGGCGCTGCGGGACCTCGGGTACACCGTGGAGGCCGGGGCACCGGCGGCGGGCGGGAAGGCGTGGTCGCTGGACGTGCTGGTGGACGAGGTCCACTGACGGACCACCGGCACATGTCGTGTCGTTGCAGCATGTGCAACACCCTTTGCACAGAGTGCGTCTGCTCGGCACGATGAGGGGCATGACCTCGCCGCTGCCCCCCTCCTCGGCTGCCTCCGTGCTGGATCTCGCGCCCGTCGTGCCCGTGGTCGTCGTGTCCGACGCCGCCGACGCGGCACCGCTGGCGCGGGCGCTGGTGGCGGGCGGGCTGCCCGCGATCGAGGTGACCCTCAGGACCCCGGCCGCACTGGACGCGATCCGGGCCGTCGCCGAGGAGGTACCGGACGCCGTGGTCGGGGCGGGCACGGTCATCACGCCGGAGCAGGTACGGGCGTGCGTGGCGGCGGGCGCGCGGTTCCTGGTGAGCCCCGGGTGGACGGACGCGCTGCTGGCCGCGATGCGCGGGTCGGGGGTGCCGTTCCTGCCGGGGGTGTCGACCACTTCGGAGGTGGTGGCGCTGCTGGAGCGCGGGGTGCGCGAGATGAAGTTCTTCCCGGCGCAGGCGGCGGGAGGCACCGCGTACCTGAAGTCCCTCGCTGGCCCGCTGCCGCAGGCCCGCTTCTGCCCGACGGGCGGCATCGGGCCCGCGAACGCGCCCGAGTACCTGTCCCTGCCCAACGTCGGCTGCGTGGGCGGGAGCTGGATGGTCCCGGCCGACGCGGTGGCCGCCCGGGACTGGTCCCGGATCGAGGAGCTGGCGCGGTCGGCCGCCGGGCTCAGGGACGCAGGTGGGACGTCTCGTTGAACAGCCGTACGCTCGCGTTGCCGTCCGCGTAGTACGCCACCGCCGAGAGCGACGCGGCGGACAGCTCCATGCGGAACAACGACTCGGGCGGGGCACCGAGGGCGAGGCGCAGCAGGGTCTTGATCGGGGTGACGTGCGTGACCAGCAGGACCGTACGGCCCGCGTAGGCCGAGACCAGCTTCCGCCGGGTGGCCTCGAGCCGCTCGGCCGTCTCCGCGAAGCTCTCGCCGCCGCCGGTGGGGCGGACCTCCGGGTCGGTGAGCCAGGCGGTCAGGTCGTCCGGATGGCGCTCGCGGACCTCGCCGAAGGTGAGGCCCTCCCAGGCGCCGAAGTCCGTCTCCCGCAGCCCCTCCTCGATCGCCACGTCCAGCCCGAGACGGGCGGCGACGATCCCGGCGGTCTCGCGGGTGCGGGCCAGCGGGGAGGCGACGATCTCCTGGATCGTGCCGCGCCGGGCCAGCGCCTCGGCGACCCGCCGGGCCTGCTCACGGCCGATGTCCGAGATCGAAGGATCGGTTCCGCCGCTGCCGGAGAACCGCTTCTGCGGGGTGAGGGGGGTCTCGCCGTGGCGGAGGAGGACGAACGTGGCCGGGGCACCCATGTCAGGAGCCGCACTCCAGCCCGGGGCGGAGGGAGCGGAGGCGCGCGAGGTGTCGGCGGTGGTGGAGGCGCCGGCGGTGCCAGAGGTTGCGGAGGCGTCGGGGGTGGCGACCGTGCGGGCCGCGCGGAGGTCGGCGGCGCGAGCGGGCGCCTCAGCGGACGCCGCAGCGGGCGCGTGCGCCGCGCCGGCGTCCACCTCGCCCGCCGAGCACGCGGCGGCGGCGGTGTCCGCGTCCCCGGCCGGGTGAGCCGCGTCGGCGTCCACCTCACCGCCCCGGGACGCGGCGGCGACCGCGGGCCGCGCGGATTCGGTGGTCCGGCCCTGCGCCAGAGCCTCCCGTGCCTTCGCCGCGCCCGCCGCCGCGTCCCCGGGCGGACCCGAGGGCTCCGGGACGGCGGGCGGGGTGTCCAGGGCGGCCCGGGACCGGGACGCGGACCACTGTTCGCCCTTGGTGCCCGCGTCCATCGCCTCGTTGGCGAGGCGGTCGGCGTGCTTGTTGCGCTCGCGGGGGATCCACTCGTAGGTGACGTGGCCCGGAGGGTAGACCCGGCCGGCCTCGGCGGCCAGCGGCTTCATGGCGGGGTGCTTGATCTTCCAGCGGCCCGACATCTGCTCGACGACGAGCTTGGAGTCCATGCGGACGTGGACCGGCGCGGCGGGGTCCAGGGCGTGCGCGGCACGCAGGCCCGCGAGCAGGCCCCGGTACTCGGCGACGTTGTTGGTGGCGACGCCGATGAACTCGGCCGCCTCCGCCAGGGTCTCCCCCGTCGCCGCGTCGCTCACCACGGCGCCGTACCCCGCGGGCCCCGGGTTACCCCGTGACCCGCCATCGGCCTCGACGATGAACTCCCGCACGCCCGGACCCCCTGACCGCTCCCCGCGCGTCCTACAGGCCCGACTCGGAGGTGCGCACCAGGATGCGGTGGCAGTTCTCGCAGCGCACCACGGTGTCCGGCGCCGCCTTGCGGATCTCGCTCAGCTCGGTGATCGCCAGCTCCTGGCGGCAGCCCTGGCAGGTGCGGGCGTACAGCTTGGCCGCGCCGACGCCGCCGCCCTGCTCGCGCAGCTTCTCGTACAGCTTGAGCAGGTCCGCGGGGACGGAGCCGGCGACGACCTGGCGCTCCTTGGTGACGGAGGCGGCCTCGGCGTCGACCTCGGTGAACGCGGCGTCCCGGCGGGCGGTCGCGGCGTCGATCTTCGCCTGGACGGAGCCGACCCGCTCGGTCAGCTCGCCCACGCGCTCCTGCGCGGACTCGCGGCGCTCCATGACCTCCAGGACGATCTCCTCGAGATCGCCCTGACGCTTGGCGAGGGAGACGATCTCGTGCTGGAGGCTCTCCAGGTCCTTCGGGGAGGTGATGGCGCCGGAGTCCAGGCGCTGCTGGTCGCGGGCGGCGCGCTGGCGCACCTGGTCCACGTCCTGCTCGGCCTTGGTCTGCTCGCGGGAGCAGTCGCTCTCCTCGGTCTGCGCGGCCACCAGCAGGTCGCGCAGCTGCGTGAGGTCCTTGGTCAGCGACTCGATCTCGGCGTGCTCGGGCAGGGACCTCCGCTTGTGGGCGAGCTGCTGCAGGCGGACGTCGAGGGCCTGGACGTCGAGAAGACGGATCTGGTCGGCGGGCGCGGCGTTCAGTTGGGGGCTCCCATTAGCTAATTAGTGGTGATGGAGGACGCCGCGTGGGCGGTCCAGGGGTCGGTGACCGTCTTGGAGACGTGGACCCGAAGGCCCCATCCGTGACGGTCGGAGATCTCGTCGAGCTGGGCTGCGGCCAGCTCGCACCAGGGCCACTCGGTGGCCCAGTGCGCCGCGTCGAGCAGCGCGAGAGGAGTTTGCGCGATGGCGTCGGAGGCCGGGTGGTGGCGCAGGTCGGCGGTGAGGAAGGCGTCCACGCCCGCCGCCCGGACGTGGTCGAAGAGGCTGTCGCCGGAGCCGCCGCTGACGGCGACCGTACGGACGACGGCCTCGGGGTCGCCCGCCACCCGGATGCCCTGCGCGGTGGCCGGCAGCCGCTCGGCGGCCCGGGCGGCCAGCTCGCGCACGGTCAGCGGGTGGTCGAGTTCACAGACGCGGCCGAGGCCCCGGCGGCCCGCCGGATCGGTGGGGTCCGGCACGAGGGGGCGTACGACCCGCAGGTCCAGCGCGCCGGCGAGCGCGTCGGAGACACCCGGGTCGGCCTTGTCGGCGTTGGTGTGGGCCACGTGCAGGGCGATGTCGTTCTTGATCAGCGTGTGTACGACCCGGCCCTTGAAGGTGGACGCCGCGACCGTGGTCGTGCCGCGCAGGTAGAGCGGGTGGTGGGTGACCACCAGGTCCGCGCCGAGCTTCACCGCCTCGTCGACGATCTCCTGGACGGGGTCGACGGCGAACAGGACGCGGGTGACCTCCTGGTCGGGGTCGCCCACGACCGTGCCGACGGCGTCCCAGGACTCGGCCCGCTCGGCGGGCCACAGGGCGTCCAGCGCGGCGATGACTTCAGACAGACGGGGCACGGGGAAAGGCTACCTGGCTGATCTGCCGGGCCGTACCGCATCCGCTTCACCCGGCCCCGCTCAGCACATACGCCCCGGTCCCCTCAGAGGAATCGCTTCTGCGCCACCCGTATGTGTGAAGCGATGGCCTGGCGGCCCCCCGCCTGTGCGTACGAAAACTAGCTTCGTCGCCGGAGGTGACCGAACGATGACGGCCTGTGCGATCGAAACCCCGTCGACCGGGGCGTCCGGCGAGGACGACCCCGAGTCCGGGACCGGGGACGGACCCGAGCCCGGGACGAGGTGTGCCATCACGGCGGACGGCGCCTACGCGGCCCGCCTCGCGCTGGACGGCGAGTCCTGGTTCCCGGAGCGCTGGACGCTGGACACACCGGAGTCGTACGCGGTGCCGCTGCCCGGCGACCAGCCGGAGGAGCCCGGCACCCAGGTGCAGCCGATGGGCGACGGGCGGGTGCTGATCCACCGCCTGGTGGAACGGCGGCACGCCTTCTCCCTGCTGTACCCGACCGGCCCCGGCACCGGCGAGCTGCCGCTGGGCGCGGTGGAGTGCCCGGAGCCCGGCACCCGGCTCACGCTCCTGCCGCCGGCACCGGGCGGCACGCGGGCCTACGCCCTCGCCGTCGGCACCCGGTCCACGGCCGTCTGGCTCGTGGCGGGCGGCGCCTTCGGGCCCGAGCACCTGGCCGAGGTCCCGGGCCGCTGCTCCGGCGGGGTCTGGCTGGACGGCACCGGACGGATGCTGGCCCTGGACCGGGAGCTGGGCGGGCCGACGAAGACGGTCGTGGTGGATCTGGAGCGCGCCGGCGAGATCTCGCCCCTGCTCCAGATCGCGGCGGACAGCGACGACAGGCTCCTGCTCGCGGACCCCGACAGCGGCCTGCTGGTGATCTCCTCGGACGCACCCTCCCCCGGGCAGGAACGATTGGGCTGGGGCGTCATGGGCAGCACCCTGCCGGTCCGCTTCCCGGAGTGCCTGCGCCTGCCGGACTGCGTGGTGACGCCCTTCGCGATCCAGCCCGGGCAGGTGCTGATGCCGGAGAACTGCGCGGTGGCCCTGCGCATCGACGGCCCGTTCGGCAGCTGGATCGGCACCTGGCGCCCGTCCGAACGGCAGGTACGTCATCTCGCCGCGCCCGAGGGCTGGCTGGCGGGAGCCGGGCTGTGGACCCGGGAGGGGGTGCTGCGGCTGCCCTGCGCCACGGAGGAGAACCCGTGCGGCGTGGCGGAGTTGACGGTGCCCCGGGGGGAGACGGGGGGACCGGAAGGACCGGGGGAACCGGCTGCTGCCGAGGAGCGGCCGACGGGCACCGGGGAGCCGGGGCGCACGAACGCCATGGGCGGTACCGCCCTCACGGCTTCCGGCGAGACGGGGGAACCGGGTGGGCCGGAGGGTCCGGAGGGTCCGGAGGGTCCGGAGGGTCCGGAGGGTCCGGAGGGTCCTGGGGACGTCGATCCGCAGGGTCGAGGGGATGTCGATCCGGAGGGTCGGGGGGACGCCGGGCCGCAGGCTTGGGAGGACGCCGGGCCGGAGTGGCCGGGCTGGGACGGCCCGGCTGCCGGGGGTGCCGAGGCGCCCGGAGAACCGGCGGAACCAGGCCCTCCGGAGCAGGTGGCGGCACGTCCCGTGCCCTTGCAGCAGGCCCCCCTGGGACGTCTTGTAACGAAGTAGTGCCGGTTGGCGTGTGCGCCTGGATTCGGCCCGTGGTGTGCCGGTTAGACTCGCCCGGCTGTAAGAGATCATGTTTGACGGGGTGAATTCTTCCGATGAGCGACACCAGCACGACACAGCCGCTGTCTGCCGACTCTCAGGAGGCGGCCGGCCATGGCCGGCATCGGGGCTCGGTAGCGTCCCAGGACGGTGAGTCCGCTCCGCGCGGGCGTCACCGCAAGCCGGCCGAGGAGACCACCGAAGTGGCTGCCTGATTGGCAAAGAACAGAAGGGGGTTGTCCGTCGTAACGACGGGCAGCCCCCTTCCGTCGTCTCAGGTGTGCCGCACGGTCGTGTCGGTGAGTACCGGCGCGTCCGACCGCTCGACCGCGCTCACCATGACCCTCACCCGCCCCTCCCCACGCCACATGCGGATACGCAGCGTCTCCCCCGGGTACACCACTGCGGCGAAGCGCGTGTCGTAGCGGCGGACCCGGGTCACATCGCCGCCCAGCAGTGTGTCCACGACCGCCTTGAGGGTGATTCCGTAGGTGCACAGTCCGTGCAGGACGGGTCTGTCGAACCCGGCGCGGCGGGCGAACGCGGGGTCGGCGTGCAGGGGGTTGGAGTCGCCGGAGAGACGGTAGAGCAGGGCCTGGTCGGGCCGGACGGGCCGGACGACGGTCAGGTCGGGCTCTTCGGCGGGCGGCGCGGCGAGCGGGCCCCCGCCCGGGCCGCGCCGGGAGTGCGCAAGGGCGGAGGGGCCCCGGTCACCGCCCCAGCCGCCTTCGCCGCGCACGAAGATCTGCGCCTCCTCGCTCCACAACGGACCGTCGGCGTCGGCCACTTCGGTACGCATGACAAGGAGGGCGGCCGTCCCCTTGTCGTACACGGCGGCGATCCGGCCGGTGGCGACGGCCGTGCCCTCGGCCGGGATCGGGCGGTGGACGCGCAGACTCTGGCCGCCGTGCAGGACGTCGGCCAGGTCGACGGCGACACCGGGCATGGACAGGCCGCGGATCACCCCGGGCGGGCCGCCGCCCGCGACGGTGGCGAAGCTCGGCAGGACGTGCAGCCGGGACTCCAGGGTGTAGCGCAGTTCGCCGGGATCGGTGGCGGGGTTCTCCCGGTCCGGGTTCGTGCCGGCGCCGATGCCGAGGTGGTAGAGCCGGACGTCCTTGGCGGTCCAGCGGATCTCATCGGTCCGGGGCTCGGCGGCTGCCGCCACGGCTGCGTCGATGGGCATGGGATCGAGTCTCCTGACGGATCGTTCGGTGCGCCGACGGACCGGCCCGGCGCCCACCCCACCCGGCGCCGCCGCACGACCCGGCGCACCCCGGGCCAGGGACACTCGCGGCCTCCCCTCCCTATCCTCCCCCTCCCCTCCCTCTCCGCCCCTGAGTGCGGATCACGGCGTCGGCAGTGACATTTGTACTGCCGGGGTCCGTACTTCCGCACCTGCCGCGAACCGGGCCCGAGTTCTAGCCTCGAAGGCATGACACAGACGCACAGCGCCGTGTCCTTCACGGGGGCGGTCAAGACGTACGGCGCCGTCCGCGCCGTGGACGGCATCGATCTGGACATCACGAGCGGCGAGACCGTGGCCCTGCTGGGCCGCAACGGCGCCGGCAAGTCCACCGCACTGGCCCTGCTGCTCGGCCTGCTCCCGCCCGACGCCGGGTCGGTGCACCTGTTCGGTGCCGGGCCGGAGCGGGCGGTGCGGGCGGGCCGGGTGGGGGCGATGCTGCAGGACGCCCGGCCGGTGCCCCGGGTGACGGTGGGCGAGCTGGTCGGTTTCGTCGCCTCCTGCTATCCGGCGCCGATGCCGATGGCACGCGCCCTGGAGCTGGCGGGGATCGCCGACCTGGCCGGGCGGCGGGTGGACCGGCTGTCCGGCGGGCAGGTCCAGCGGGTACGGTTCGCGGTCGCCCTGGCCGGCGACCCCGACCTGCTGGTGCTGGACGAGCCGACGGCGGCACTGGACGTGGAGGCCCGGCACGCCTTCTGGGACTCGATGCGTTCCTACGCGCGGCGCGGGCACACCGTCCTGTTCTCCACCCACTACCTGGAGGAGGCGGACGCGTACGCCGACCGGATCGTGGTCATCGACCGCGGGCGGATCGTCGCCGACGGCACCGGCGACGATCTGCGCCGCGCGGCCGGCGGCAGTCTCGTCGCCGTCGAACTGGCCGGCCGCGACCCGGAGGGGCTGGCCCTGCTGCCCGGCGTCCGGTCGGTGGAGGTGCGCGGGAGCCGGGCGCGGCTGCGCACCGACGACTCCGACGCGACGGTGATCGCCCTGGCCGAACTCGGCGCCGTCCGGGGCCTGGAGGTGGCTCCGGCGTCGCTGGACGACGCCTTCCTCGCCCTCACTTCCCGCGAGCGCGACCTGGAGGTGGCGTGATGCTCGGCTATGTGCGTCTGGAGGTCCGTCGTACCCTGCGCGACACGGGCTTCATGATCGGCGGTATCGCGATGCCGGTGATGATGTATCTGCTGTTCACCAACCTCGGCGAGAACGAAGGCAGTTGGAAGACGCTCTCGATGGTCGGCATGGCCGCCTACGGCGCGGTCGGGTCGGCGCTGAACACCGGTGGCGCCGTCGCCGAGGACCGGGCGACCGGCTGGCTGCGGCAGCTGCGGGTGACACCGATGACGCCGCGCGAGGTGGTCATCGGGCGGGCGCTGACCGGCGCGGTGACCGTGCTGCCGGCGATCGTCGCGGTGCTCGTGGCGGGCGGTCTGGTCAACGGGGTGCGGCTGGCGGCCTGGCAGTGGGCCGCCATCACGCTTGTGCTGTGGCTCGGTTCGCTGCCCTTCACACTGCTGGGCCTCGGCAACGGCTACCGGCTGACCGGCCCCGCCACGGGCGTGGTCAACATGGTGTGCAACCTCGGACTCGCGGTGCTGGGCGGACTGTGGTTCCCCGTCAGTCTGTTCCCGCACTGGCTGCGCACCCTGTCCGGATACACCCCCACCCACCGGTTCGCCCAGCTCGGAACCGCGGTCGCGCAGGGGCACACACCGGCTCTCGGTGCCATCATCGTGCTGGCCGCCTGGCTGCTGGCATTCGGTGCGTACGCCGTGCTGTCGTACCGCCGCCGGGCGGGGACCGTCTGACCGGGGGAGCAGAGACATGTGGTGGACCGAGACGAAACGCCGCGCCCAGGCCATACGGCAGGAACGCGCACGCCGGCGGGCGGACGTGCGGCGGTGCAGGGCGGCGCGGAAGGCCGCCCGGAAGAACGGCGCGGCCTCCGACGCCGGCCACCCGGGCCCGCCGTCCACCGGTTTCACCCTGCTGCCCTGGCTGCTGATGGGCATGGGGTCGTTCTCCAACCTGCTCCAGGGCCGGACCCCGAACCCGTGGATCGGCGGCCTGGGCCTGCTCATCTTCAACTCCCTGTACATCTACGTCACCTTCCGCTCGTTCGTCCGGGAGAAGCGCCGGGCGCTCTCCACGCGGGTGGCACTGCTGCTGATGGGCCTGCTGACCACGGCTCTGGCCCTCGGGTACGGCGGCAACTGGCTGATGTTCTTCCCGCTGCTGGGTCTCGCCGCGGGCGCCACCCTGCGCGGCCCGTGGCTGGGCCGTACCGGCGTGCTGCTCGCGGTGTACGCGGGTGCCATCGCCGTCGTCCACGACGGCTGGGGGGACGCGACGAACATCGGCTACGCGACCTTCATCTCGACCATGGTGACCGCGGCGATCCTCGGCCTGTCCGAGGCCGTACGGGAGCTGCGCGCCGCCCGGGAGGAACTGGCCCTGCGGGCGGTGGAGAAGGAACGGCTGCGCTTCTCCCGCGATCTGCACGACCTGCTCGGCCACACCCTGTCGGTGATCGTGGTGAAGTCCGAGGCGGCCCGGCGGCTGGCACCGCGCGACATGGACGCGGCCCTCGCGCAGATCGGGGACATCGAGTCGGTGGGCCGCCAGGCGCTGACCGAGATCCGGGAGGCGGTGACCGGTTACCGCCAGGGCAGCCTGGCCACCGAGCTGACCCGGGCCCGCTCGGCGCTGTCCGCCGCCGGCATGGAGCCGGTGGTACGCCAGTCCGGGACCCCGCTCGCCCCGCCCACCGAGGCCCTGCTCGGCTGGGTGGTGCGCGAGGCGGTCACCAACGCCGTCCGGCACAGCGACGCCACCCGCTGCGAGATCACCGTCGACAGCACCGCCGAGCGGGTCAGGCTCACCGTGACCGACAACGGCACCGGCAAGACCGTCACGCACCCCCGCGAGGGAATCGGCGGCACCGGCCTGACAGGCCTGACCGAGCGCCTCGCGGCGGCGGGCGGCTCCCTCACCGCCGGCCCGTCAGCACGCCTCGGCTTCACGGTCACCGCCGAACTCCCGCTGGACGTGACGGAGATGACCACGCTCGAGGCGGAGGCAGAGGCGGAAGCGGAGGTCGAGGTCGAGGCCAAGATCGAGGTCGAGGTCGAGGCCAGGGCCGACTGCCCTCCGGTGGACGCGACCGCACAGGTCTCCCCTTAGCCGCGCGGATGGTTCCCGGCGCTCGGACGAGGCGGGGGGCGCCACCCCCTCGGGTGCGTTCGGGCGCTGTCCGCCCCCGGGCGCAACCCCCCGGCTACGCTTGAGGGGTGAACGACATCCGGGTCCTGCTTGCCGAGGATCAGGGCATGATGCGCGGCGCGCTCGCCCTGTTGCTCGGTATGGAGGACGACATCGAGGTGGTCGCCCAGGTCTCGTCCGGCGACGCGATCGTGGACGCCGCGCTGCTGCACCGGCCGGACGTGGCCCTGCTGGACATCGAACTCCCGGGCATCAGCGGCCTGGACGCGGCGGCACTGCTGCGCGAGCAGGCGCCCCGCTGCCGGGTGCTGATCCTGACCACCTTCGGCCGGCCCGGCTATCTGCGCCGGGCCATGGAGGCCGGGGCGGCCGGATTCCTGGTCAAGGACGGGCCGGTGGAGGAACTGGCCGCGGCGATCCGGCGGGTGCTCACCGGGGAGACGGTGGTCGATCCGGCGCTGGCCGCGGCAGCGCTCAGCGCCGGCCCGAGTCCGCTGACGGCCCGGGAGTGCGATGTGCTCAAGGCGTCGGCGGACGGGGCCACGGTCGCCGACATCGCGATGCGGCTCCACCTGTCCGAGTCCACCGTCCGCAACTACCTTTCCTCGGCGATAGGGAAGACGGGGACCCGGAACCGCGCGGAGGCGGTGCGGGAGGCACGGCAGCAAGGGTGGCTGTGAGCCTCCCGCAGCTCTACTTCGTCACCTTCACGTCCGCGGAGTCCGCCCCGGCCGGGCCCACGCACACGAACCAGTTCGCCGCCGGGTAGGAGGGAACCGGGCGGATCAGCGAGTTGCCGTCCTGGGCGGTGGGCGTCGGTCCGGCCGGCCGGGCCACGGTCGCGCTGCCGTCCTTCCAGTTGCAGGTGACCTCCCGGGCGGTCTTGGCGACCTGGCCGATCACCAGCTGGTAGGACCCCTTGGCGCCGGCCCCCGGCTCGAGGCTGACGGCGGCATCCGTGAGGTCCGTGCCCGCGAACCGCTCCTGCTTCTCGACGCTGTTGAACATGACCGTCCGCGACTGGCCGTCGCCGTAGGACTGGATCGCGAAGTACGACATCTTGCCGATCAGCTCGGCGGGCTTGGTGGCGTCCGCCGGTTCGAGTCCGCTGCTCTTCATCGCGTCGAACTGGCGGTCCGCCTCCCGCTCGTCGCGCGGCGCCCCCCACACCTGGAGGTCGACGGTCCACGCCTTTCCGTGATCCGCCCCACGGGCGAGCAGGGTCACCCGCGGCTCGTACACGTGCCGTGCCTCGGGGGACGCCGGCCGCGTCGCCGTCACCGCTCCCCCGTCCCCGGGCAGCCCGGCGAGGGCCAGCGTCACGCCCGTCGATCCCGCCAGCACCAGCGCCGTGGCCGCCCCCACGGCCCAGCGGCGTGCCTTGCGGCGTCGGCCGGCCCTCATGACCGCCTGGACGGGGGCTATACCGATCTCGACCTCGTCCGCGGCGTCCGCGAGGAGGAGGGCGATGTCCGACTGTGTCATCTCGTGCTTCTTCCGGTCCGCGCTCATCACTGCCGCCCTCCGTGCGTCACCATCTCGGCCAGCCCCGGTATGGCACGCAGTTTCGCGAGCCCCTTGGCCGCGTTGCTCTTGACCGTGCCGATCGAACAGCCCATCGCCCGGGCCGCCTGCGTCTCCGTCAGGTCCTCCCAGTAGCGCAGGACCACCGCCTCCCGCTGCCGTGCGGGCAGTTGGGCGAGCGCCTTGAGCAGGGCGCTGCGGTCGTCGGCCTGGGCGATGCGGTCTCCCGTGTCGGGCACCTCGTGCACCAGACCCGAATCGTCCCGGGGCGCCAGGAACTCCTTCAGCCTTCTCCTGTGTTTCCGCGCGTGCACGTTGATCATCACGCGCCGTACGTACGCCTCCGGATCGTCGGCCGTGCCGACCCTGCGCCAGGCCGCGTAGGCCTGTTCGAGGGTCGACTGGACCAGGTCCTCGGCGGCGTGCTGCTCCCCCGTGAGGAGAAATGCCGTACGCATCAGCCGCGGCCAGCGGCCGACCATGAAGCTCTGGAACTCCTCGTCGCGAGCCTGCTTCCGATCCCCCATGGGCACCTCCTAGATGTCAAAAGGAGTCCATGAGCCGCCCGATTCGTTGCCTCGCCAGCGAGAAGTCCCAGAAATTTCTGGAAGCGGCCCCGCCCACACGGCCAGCGCCCCGCCCACACAGCCGCCGTCAGCCCACACGGCCACCGCCGCGCTCACTCCCACGGCAGACGGTTCCCCCCTCCGCGGCCACGCCCCGCTCACCCCACGAGCGCGCCCCGCTCACCCCCGCGGCAGCCACGCCCGCATCAGCAGCGCCCCGCCCAGCAGCAGCGCGGCGCTGGTGCGGAAGGCGAGCGCGTAACCCTCCGTCAGCGCTTCGGCGCCGCCACCGCCGGCCGTCCCGGCCGCCGCGATCGTCGACATGACGGCGAGCCCGAGCGAACCGCCCATGGTGCGCGAGGTGTTGACGAGTCCCGCCACCAGTCCCGTCTCCCCCGGCGCCGCGCCGGACGTGGCCAGGGCCGCCAGCGGGGTACCGGCCACGCCCGCGCCCAGCATCATCAGGATGCCCGGGAGCATGATCCCGGTGACGTACGGGCCGTGCGCGCTCATCGTCGACTGCCAGCCGAAGCCGGCCGCGGCCAGCAGCGTGCCGCTCGTCGCCACCGTGCGCGCCCCGGCCGCCCGCATCAGCCGCGGCGCCAGCTTGGAGCCCGTGACCACCGCCAGCGAGCTGGGCACCAGGGCGAGGCCGGCCGCCAGCGGCGAGTAGCCGAGCACGTTCTGGGCGTACAGCGTCAGGAAGTACCACATGCAGAACATGGCGGAGCCGGAGACGAACATGGCCGTGTTCGCCGACGCCACGGACCGCAGCCGCAGCAGGCCGAGCGGCATCAAGGGGGCCGCCGTACGGGCCTCGACCAGCAGGAAGAGGCCGATCAGCGCCACCCCGGCGAGCAACGGCACCAGGGTGGCCGCGGCCGTCCACCCCCGGGCCTCGGTCTGCACGATGCCGTACGCGAGCGTCGCGAGGCCCGCCGTCACCAGCAGCGCGCCCGGCAGGTCCAGGCGCCGGCGGTCCCCCGCGCGGCTCTCCGCGAGCCGGAACGCGGAGCCCGCCAGCAGCACCGCGCCGACCGGCACGTTGATCAGCAGTACCCATCGCCAGGACAGCAGGTCCACCAGTACCCCGCCGACGACGCCGCCCGCCGCTCCCCCGCCGGCGCCCACCGCCGTCCAGGTCGCTATCGCCCGCGCCCGCGCCGCGCCCTCCGGCACCGCGGCCGTCACCAGGGTCAGCGTCGAGGGTGCCAGCACCGCCGCGCCCAGCCCCTGCACGGCCCGCGCCAGCAGTAGTTGCCAGCCGTCCTGGGCGAGCCCGCCGCCCAGCGAGGCCAGCGTGAACAGGCCGAGCCCGACGAGGAACATGCGCTTGCGGCCGTAGAGGTCTCCCGCGCGGCCGCCGAGGAGCATGAAGCCGGCGAAGGCGATGGCGTACGCGTTCACCACCCACTGGAGGCCCGGCGCGCTCAGGCCGAGGTCGGTCCGCATGGACGGCAGGGCGACGTTCACCACCGACACGTCGAGCACGACCAGGAACTGCCCCGCGCAGGCGAGTGCCACCACGAGCCAGGCGGCGGGCGTGGCGGGGCGGGACACTCGGGAGACGTCGGCGGCTTCGAGCATGGGTGTCATGTTCTCAACCAGGCGACGGTCCCCGCATCGGCTTTTCGCCCCACGGGGTCTAGGTCGTGCGGCCTACGTCCCGCGCCCCTCTCGCCTGCCCCCGCCCCGGCCGCCACCACCACCACGACCACCCTCACCGCGACCACCCTCACCCCCGGCCGCCTCCGCCACCACCACCACGACCACCCTCACCCCCGGCCACCCTCACCCCCGGCCGCCTCCGCCACCACCTCCCCCTCTCCACCACGTCGCCACTCCCGCGGAACCTGACCACGGCTCAGTAACCCATGAAAGGGTCAAGGATTCATTAGGGACCCGAAGCAACGGAATAGTTGCCTGCGCATACGAGGTTTCCCTGGCACTTATTCCACGCGGGAGGCCTCACTCAATGACCCACACGACGACCGATCAACCCACCTCGAAGGCGGGCGGGGCCGTGGTCCCCGTGCTCGCCTTCGCGGGAATCGTGGTCGCGGTGATGCAGACACTGCTCGTGCCGGTCATCAAGGACCTGCCGCAGCTGCTCGGTACCGCGCCCAGCAACGCCACCTGGGTCCTCACCTCGACTCTCCTGTCCGGCGCCGTCGCCACCCCGATCATGGGCCGGCTCGGCGACCTGTTCGGCAAGCGCCGGATGCTGATCCTCAGCCTCGCGGTGATGGTGGTCGGCGCCCTGGTCAGCGCGCTCACGAGCGATCTGCTCACCATGATCGTGGGCCGTGCCCTCCAGGGCTTCGCCATGGGTGCGATACCTCTCGGCATCGGCCTGATGCGGGACATGCTGCCGCGTGAGCGGCTCGGCTCGGCCATGGCCCTGATGAGCTCCTCCATCGGCGTCGGCGGCGGCCTCGCGCTGCCCGCCGCGGCCATGGTCGCGCAGCACACGAACTGGCACGCCCTGTTCTACGGCGCCGCCGGCCTCGGCGTGCTCGCCATCGCCCTCACCCTGCTTGTCGTCCCCGAGTCCCCGATGCGCGCCGAGGGCTCCTTCGACCTGGTCGGCGCGCTCGGCCTGTCGGTCGGTCTGGTGCTGCTCCTGCTGCCCATCACCAAGGGCAGCGACTGGGGCTGGTCGTCCGGCACGACGCTCGGACTGTTCGCCGCGGCCGTGGCCGTGCTCCTGCTGTGGGGCCTGTACGAGCTGCGCGTCAAGGCGCCGCTGGTCGACCTGCGCACCACCGCCCGCCGCGAGGTGCTGCTCACCAACCTCGCCTCGATCATGGTCGGCGTCAGCTTCTACGTCGTCTCGCTCGTCCTGCCCCAGCTGCTCCAGCTGCCGAAGGCGACCGGCTACGGCCTCGGCCAGTCCATGGTCGTCGCGGGCCTGTGCGTGGCCCCGCTGGGTCTGACGATGATGTTCACGGCGCCGGTCTACGCTCGCCTCTCCGCCCGTTACGGCCCGAGGACCACCCTCATCACCGGCCTGATGATCATCGCCGTCGGCTACGGCGGCGGCCTCGGCCTGATGGACGCGGCCTGGCAGACGATCATCACCTCGGTGATCCTCGGCGCCGGCATCGGCCTCGCCTACTCCTCGCTGCCCGCGCTGATCGTCGGCGCGGTCCCCGCCTCCGAGACCGGCGCGGCCAACGGCCTCAACACGCTGATGCGGTCCATCGGCACGTCGGTGTCGAGCGCCGTCATCGGCATGGTGCTGGCCAACACGGCGAACAACGTGGGCGGCCTCGCGATCCCGACCATGCACGGCTTCCACATCTCCTTCCTGATCGCCACGGCCGCCGTCGCCGTGGGTCTGCTGCTCGCGGTGTTCCTGCCCAAGGGGGGACGCCCGGCACAGCACACCCAGCTGCGCGCGAGCAGCGAGGAGGACGCCGCCCTGGAGCGGGCCGAGGAGGTCCTGCGGGGCTTCCGCGGCCGGGTCCTGGACGCCGACGGCGCCCCGGTCGCCCGCGCCAAGGTCACCCTGATCGACCGCCGGGGCCGCCAGGCGGGCGCCACACTCTCCTCGGAGAACGGCACCTACGCCCTCGCGGTCCCGGCGGAGGGTCCGTACGTCCTCGCCGCCAAGGCCGCCGGACACGGTCCGCTGGCCTCCTCGGCGACGCACTCCGGGGACGAGCGAGCGGTGGAACTGGACCTCTCGCTGCCCGCCGGGGCGGTCACCGCGTAAGCCGTACGGCTCACGGCCCTCCCGCCGCCGGCCCCGCACCCGCACCCGCCGCACCCCCTGTCGTCCACCGGCAGGGGGTGCGGCAGCATGGGGCGGCGAGAGAGCCGTACGACCGTCACGGCCGGCACGACCGAGAGGAACCCCATGCCCGCGGCACCCAAGCCCGAGATCCTGGCCGCGTTCGAGGCGGCGAAGGGGTTCATGCCCGTGGACGAGGGGCTGGCGCTGTACGCGGCCGCGCTGGAGGCGGCGCGACTGGGGCTGCCGCTGCTGGAGGTGGGCACGTACTGCGGTCGCTCGACGGTCCTGCTCGCGGACGCGGCCCGCGAGAGCGGCGTCACCGCGCTGACCGTCGACCACCACCGCGGCAGCGAGGAGCAGCAGCCGGGCTGGGACTACCACGACCCGGAGACGGTCGATCCCGAGATCGGCCTCATGGACACACTGCCGACGTTCCGGCGCACCCTGCACAAGGCGGGCCTGGAGGACCACGTGGTCGCCCTGGTCGGCCGCTCCCCGCAGATCGCCGCGGTCTGGAACTCCCCCCTCGCCCTCGTCTTCATCGACGGCGGCCACACCGACGAGCACGCCACCGCCGACTACGAGGGCTGGGCCCCGCACGTCGCCGAGGGCGGGCTGCTCGTCGTCCACGACGTCTTCCCGCACCCCGAGGACGAGTTCACCGGCCAGGCGCCGTACCGGGTCTACCTGCGGGCGCTGGAGTCCGGGGCGTTCGAGGAGGAGTCGGTGACGGGATCGCTTCGGGTGCTGCGGCGGACAGGAGCGGGAGCGTAGTCCTATCATCACCCCGCCGGACCGCCAGGGGGTGGTGGTCCCGGAGGACTTGGGGGGTACGGTCCATGGATTTCCTCATCGGCATCATGCTGATCATGTTCGGGGCGCCGCTGGTCGGCGTCGCGGGTCACATCCTGGCGGGAACGGGACGCCGTCGGCTGGGCCGGGTCATCAGCGTCGGGGGATACCTGTCCGTCATGGCGGTCGCCCTGTGGCTGGTCTTCCGTGACATGTGAAGCGGCGCCCACGCCGTCACCGCGCCGTGCCCCCGTGGACGGCCCGCCCGACCGCTAGGGTGGCGGCGTGTCGTACGTAGGCCCTGACTTCGATCCCCCGCAGCCGCGTCGCCCCCGGCGTGCCCTGCTGACCGTGGCGCTCGCCGCGCTGGTGCCCGGCGCTCTGCTCGGCTGGGGGGTGTACGCGGCGATGGGCGGCAGTTCCGGAAAGCCGGACGGCACGGGTGCCGCAGGCTCCGCGGGCTCCGCGTCGACTCTCTCGCGCACCCCGTCGCCGACGTCCTCCCCGCCGGGCTCCTCGGGCGCCTCGGGCGCCCCGCACGACGGCGGCAAGGAGCCGGGCGGGTCGGCGACGACCTCCGCGGCGGCCGCGTCCGGTCCGCTCAAGGGCAAGGTCGTCGTCATCGACCCGGGACACAACCCGGGGAACTTCGAGCACACGGCGGAGATCGCCCGCCAGGTGGACATCGGCAACAGTCACAAGGAGTGCGACACCACCGGGACCTCCACCGACGCCGGTTACGCCGAGGCGCGGTTCACCCTCGATGTCGCCCACCGGCTGCGCGCCCTCCTGGAGAAGCAGGGCGTGACGGTGAAGCTGACCCACGACGGGGACAGTCCGGCCTGGGGCCCGTGCGTCGACGAGCGGGCGCGCATCGGCAACACCGCGCGCGCGGACGCGGCGATCTCCATCCACGCCGACGGTTCGGCGCAGGGCAATCGCGGCTTCCACGTCATCCTTCCGGGAGCGGTGCACGCCGGAGGTACCGACACCCGTCCGATCGTCGGTCCGTCCAGCGACCTCGGGGCGCGCATCGCGGGCGACTTCCTCCGCGTCACGGGAGAACCGCCCTCCAACTACCTGGGCGAGGGCACCGGTCTCGTCACGCGTACGGACCTGGGTGGTCTCAATCTGTCAACGGTTCCCAAGGTGTTCATCGAGTGCGGCAACATGCGCGATACCAAGGACTCGGCACGACTGACCAGTGGGGCGTGGCGGCAGAAGGCGGCGCAGGGAATGTCTGAGGGAATCGTGAGTTTCCTGCACGAGTCGTGACCGGCGGACACAACCGACCGGACAGTCGGATCTTACGAACGATACTGTCTTAGCGACGACGAGACGACTACGAAGGACCTGAAGTGAATATCCGCTCCCTCACTAGAGGCGACGGCGTGGTGACCGGGGCAGCGGTATTGCTGTTCATCGCGTCGTTCTTCGACAACTACTCGTACGACGTGGCCGGAGCCGGCGACCTCGACATGCCGAACCTCTGGGAGAGCGGCCCGGTTCTGCTCGGCGTCGTCCTCGCGGGCGTCATCGGAGCGGCACTCGTCGTCGTCAGCCGCGCGCTCCCGCAGCCGCGGAAGGTCGCGGGCCTGGACCTCGGCCAGTTCGGCGTGGCCTTCGCGGTGTTCGCCGCGTGGTGCGCCCTCGGCAACATCATCGACCCGTCCGGCGGCGCGAACAACGTCGGCAGTGGTTCCAGTGACGGTCCGAGCGCCGGCACCGGTCTGATCCTCGCGCTCGTCGCCACCCTGCTGATGGCGGCCGCCGCGATCGCCACCCCGCTGGTCCCGGCCCTGCAGGCCGCACTGCTCCCGGCCCCCAAGCCGGTCGCCCCGCAGCCGTACGGCGCCCAGCCGCCCCAGGGTTACGGCTACCCGGGCGTCCAGCCGCAGCAGCCCTACGGCGCCCAGCCCCAGCCCGGGCAGCCGTTCGGGCAGCCGGCGGCGCAGGGGGTCCCGGCGCAGCAGCCGGCCGCCGCGGAGTTCTCGCCGTTCTGGTTCGCCGTACCGATGACCCGCCCGCTGTTCGCGGAGGACGGTGCGCCGAACCCGATCGCCGAACTGGCGCCCGGCACCTGGTACCTGGCGGTCGAGCAGCGCGGTGCGGCACTGGTGGCCCAGACCCAGGACGGCCGCCGCGGCGTGCTCCAGGACACCTCGGGAATCCAGCGCGGCTGAACCGGCCGAACGCCGGCAGCGGCCCCTCGCCCTCACGGGCGGGGGGCCGTTGTCGTACAGCCGGTTCACGTCAGGCGACTTGACGGTGCGTCAGCTCACGTGACGGGCCGTGATCCTAGCCCTTGGCGAGCTGGGAGGCCGAGGGCACCTGGTTCTTGACCGGGGCGCCCGCGCTCTGACCGGCGTCCTTCACCTGGTTGATGATGTCGTCGAAGGAACCGATCGCGCCCTGGTCGCCCTTGCGCAGCTTGGACGGCAGGTTCTTCAGCGAGTCGATACCCGCGGCGAGCGGTGCGAGGGCCTTGGACAGGAGCGGATCGCCCTGGGCGTTCCGCTGGGCCGCCTTGAGGCGGTTGTAGGCGAAGGCGCCGGCGAGACCGGCCTTCACCAGGGCCAGCTTGCGGCCGTGGGCGCCCTTCTTGAACTTGCCGTCCTTCCAGGGCTTCACGATCCACTGATAGGTCGCGCCTGCAGCGAGACCCGCGTTCGCCACGAACCGGGTCTTGGCGAACTTCTGGCGTTCGGCGGACGTACTCGGACTTGGCGTGGCCGCGTCGGCAGCGACCGCCGCGACCTCCTTCGTGCTGGTCTTCTCGCTGCTGCCACAGGCCGTGGTGCCGGCCAGCAGGGCGCAGCACAGAGTGAGCGCCACGCACAGGCGCCGTATCGGAACGGGCACGGGGTCCTCCGGACGTGTCTCCCCGAGCGGGTGCTTCCTCCGGCAGACTCACCCAGCCGGGCGCGTTGCGCCACTCGGGCGACATCGCCCGGACGCCCCGGAACCCGCGCGGACCTGCTGTGACGTGGTGTTTCACCGGCCACGGCGCATGTGCTGCGCGAAGGCCGCGAAAGCCCCGCTCACGGACACCGGGAGCGTGTCGAGGCGGCTTCCGGGAGGTGTGTCCCGGCGGCCCCGGAAAGCGTGTCCCCGCGACCCCCGGGACGGGCACCCCTCACCGGACCGGAGACGGGCACCTCCACGGGCCCGGGGACGGCACCTCCACCGACCGGGACGGGCGCCTCCGGGCCGAGGACGGCCGTCCGCGCGGACCGGGGGACGGCCGTCCGTGCGGACCGGGCACGCCTTCTGGCCGGCCGCGTGCGGGCCGCCCCCACGAGCAGAGCAGGCCGCACGCGGGCCGCCTCACGAGGAGGCATCACGAGGAGGCCCCACCAGCAGACCCACAAGCCGGCCTCACCAGCCGGTCTCACGAGCAGACCTCGCCAGCAGACCTCGCCGGCCCGCCACTGCCGCCGGACGGTCAGCCGCAGCAGTCCGGGTCGAGTCCGGTCGGCAGGCGTTCGCCACCGAAGACCGCGCACGTGGCGTCGTGGCCGCCCAGGGCCGCGACGGCGAGCAGGAGGGAGCCGGCCGTCCAGGTGGTGAGTTCGCGGGGCCAGACGGCCTCGTCCTCGAAGACGTAGCCCGTCCAGTACAGGCCGGACTCCGCGTCGCGCAGATGCTGGATGGACTGGAGAATCTCCAGGGAGCGGTCGGACTCGCCCACCGCCCACAGCGCCAGCGCGAGTTCGCTGGACTCGCCGCCGGTCACCCAGGGGTTGGGCACGACACAGCGCACGCCCAGTCCGGGTACGACGAAACGGTCCCAGTCCGCCTCTATGCGGGCCTTGGCCTCCGCTCCGGTCAGGGCGCCGCCGAGGACCGGGTAGTACCAGTCCATCGAGTAGCGGTCCTTGTCGAGGAAGCGCTCGGGGTGCCGGCGGATCGCGTGGCGCAGCGCACCGGCCGCCAACTCCCAGTCCGGCTGGGGCTCTTCACGCTGCTCGGCGATGGCGAGCGCGCAGCGCAGGGCGTGGTGGACGGAGGAGCTGCCGGTGAGCAGGGCGTCCGTGGCGGGCGTGCCGTCGTCGTCACGGCGCCAGCCGATCTGACCGCCGGGCTGCTGCAGCCGCAGCACCCATTCGACCGCCGCGTAGACGGTCGGCCACATGCGGTCCAGGAACCTGTCGTTCCCGGTGGACAGGTAGTGGTGCCAGACGCCGACGGCTATGTAGGCGACGAAGTTGGACTCGCGGGCGCGGTCGGTGACGTCGTCGTGGGCGCCGTCGGCGTAGGCGGCGTGCCAGGAGCCGTCCTCGTTCTGGTGCGCGGCGAGCCAGGTGTACGCCCGCTCCGCGGCCTCGTGCTCGCCGGCCGCGTCCAGGGCCATGGCGGCCTCGGTGTGGTCCCACGGGTCGAGGTGGTGCCCGCGGAACCAGGGGATCGCGCCGTCCTCACGCTGATGCGCGAGGATGCCGCTCACGGTCGCGGCGGCCTCCTCGGCGGTGAGGACCCCGGGCAGGACGAGGTGGTCTGTCCGGGGAGTCGTCACTTGGCGGCCTCGAAGGCGCCGGAAGCGGCCGACGTCGCGGAAGCGGTGGGGTCGGCCGGCTCCGCGGCCACGCGCGGCAGATGCGGCTTGGTCGCGTACGCCACGAAGCTCTTGCCGATCAGCGGGTTCAGCGCCTGCTCGGCGACCCGGGTCGCGAGCGGCTTCTTCATGATGTCCCAGACCAGGAGCTTGTGGTACGCCCGCACGGGCAGCGCCTTGTCGTTGTCGACACCGAACGCGCACTTCAGCCACCAGTACGGCGAGTGCAGCGCGTGGGCGTGATGGGTGCCGTACGGCTTCAGGCCCGCGCCGCGGATCTTGGCCAGCAGCTCGTCCGCCTTGTAGATGCGGATGTGGCCGCCCTCGACCTCGTGGTAGGCGTCGGACAGCGACCAGCAGACCTTCTCGGGGCCGTAGCGGGGCACGGTGATGGCGATGCGGCCGCCCGGCCTGAGGACGCGGACCATCTCGGCGAGCACGCCCTTGTCGTCGGGGATGTGCTCCATCACCTCGGAGATGATGACGACGTCGAAGGACTCGTCCGGGAACGGCAGCGCGAGGGCGTCGCCCTCCATGGCGGTGGCGGTGGCGCCCTCCGGGGCCTCCCCGGCCTCCTTCATCGCCGCGAACCACTTGGCGACCTCGCGGATCTCCTCGGCGTTCTGGTCGAGCGCCACGACCTGCGCGCCACGCCGGTAACACTCGAAGGCGTGCCGGCCGGCCCCGCAGCCGAGGTCCAGCACGCGGTCGCCCGGGGCGAGCGGGAACCGGGAGAAGTCGACGGTCAGCACGTGGCCCTGCTTTCGGAGGAGATGCCTGCAACACTCGCCGGGGCCGCGGCGCGGCCGGCGTCACGGGCCGCGGCGGGGGTCCCCCCGTGCGAGCCCGCCGAAGCGGGGGTCCGGGCGATGGCCTCGCGGTAGCGGGCCACGGTGCCCTCCGCGGCACGGGCCCAGGTGAAGTGCCGCAGCACCCGCTCGCGGCCCGCCGCGCCCAGCCGGGCGCGCAGCTCGCGGTCCCCCAGCAGCCGGTTCAGTCCCTCGGCCAGTGCCCCCGCGTCGCCGGGCGGTACGGCCAGACAGGTCTCGCCGTCGCGGCCGGCGACCTCGGGGATCGCGCCGCCGGTGGTGGCGACCAGCGGGGTGGCGGTGGCCATGGCCTCGGCGGCGGGCAGCGAGAAGCCCTCGTACAGCGAGGGCACGCAGGCGACCTCGGCCGAGCGGATCAGGTCCACCAGCTCGGCGTCGGAGATGCCCTTGACGAAGTCGACGGCGCCTTCGAGGCCGTAGCGCTCGATCGCCTGGGCGACGGGCCCCTCCTCGGGGCGCTTGCCGACCACGACGAGGTGGGCGTCCGGGCGCTCGGTGCGCACCTTGGCGAGCGCCTCGACGAGGAAGACCAGGCCCTTGAGGGGCACGTCGGCGCTGGAGGTGGTGACGATCCGGCCGGGCACCTCGGCGACGGCGGGATCCGGCGCGAAGAGGCCGGTGTCGGCGCCGATGTGGACGACGTGGACGCGGTCCTCGCGGACGCCGAGGTGGTCCACGATCTCCTGACGGGAACTGCCGGAGACCGTGAGGACGGAGGGCAGGCGGCGGGAGACGCGCTTCTGCATGCGGGTGAACGCGTACCAGCGGCGCACCGACCACTGGCGCTGCCTGGTCTCGGCCGCGTCCAGCTCCAGCTGCCGGTCGACGGTGATGGGGTGGTGGATCGTGGTGACCAGGGGGGCGCCGATGTCGCCGAGCAGGCCGTAGCCGAGGGTCTGGTTGTCGTGCACGACGTCGAACTCGCCGCGCCGGGCGCGCAGATGGCGGCGGGCGCGCAGGGAGAACGTCAGCGGCTCGGGAAAGCCCCCGGTCCACATGGTCGCCACTTCCAGCGCGTCGACCCAGTCCCGGTACTCGTCCCGCTTCGGGGTGCGGAAGGGGTCGGGCTGGCGGTAGAGGTCGAGGCTGGGCAGTTCGGTGAGGCTCAGCCGGCCGGTGTGGTCACCGATCCCGTCGGCCGCGTCGAGCACGGGGTAGGGCTGGGAGCCGATGACCTCGACCCGGTGGCCGAGGCGGACCAGTTCGCGCGAGAGGTGGCGTACGTAGACACCCTGGCCGCCGCAGAACGGGTTCCCTTTGTAGGTGAGGAGCGCGATGTCGAGCGGACGTTCTCCGTCGGCGGCGAGGTCCTGCCGGGGACCCGCCTGACTGGCCTCAGCGGTCACTCCGGGCCCCCTTCTGCCTGCACTGCCCCGCGACAGTATGCCGGGACGCTAATCTAGAACAAGTTTCAGACTTGATCGTTCAAGAGGCTCTGAATCTACCGGCAGGTAAGGGCGGCGCGGGCAAAGGATCAGGTGATTCACGCCACGGCTCGGGCCCCCGCCGACCGGTCTGATCACATGCTCCACAGACGCCCTCACCGACTGTCACGGAACGGGACCCATGCCTGCGCGATCCAAGGCGGAACCCAGTAGCGTCCGGCCCCCTTCGGCGCCCCTCACCGAGCGGCAGGAGGCCCGCCGCCGCCGGATCCTGCACGCGAGCGCGGAACTGGCCTGCCGGGGCGGCTTCGACGCCGTGCAGATGCGCGAGGTCGCCGAGTCCTCACAGGTGGCCCTCGGCACGCTGTACCGCTACTTCCCGTCCAAGGTGCATCTGCTGGTCGCCACCATGCAGGACCAGCTGGAGCACCTGCACGGCACCCTGCGCAGACGGCCCCCCACGGGCGACAGCCCCGCCGAGCGGGTCGCCGAGACCCTGATGCGCGCCTTCCGCGCCCTGCGGCGCGACCCCCAACTCGCCGACGCCATGGTCCGCGCCCTCACTTTCGCCGACCGCAGCGTCTCCGCCGAGGTCGACCAGGTCTCGCGCCGGACCACGGCGATCATCCTGGACGCGACGGGCCTGACCGACCCGACCCCCGAGCAGCTCTCGGCGATCCGCGTCATCGAGCACACCTGGCACGCGGCCCTCATCACCTGGCTCTCGGGGCGCGCGTCGATCGCACAGGTGAAGACCGACATCGAGACGGTGTGCCGGCTGATCGACCTGACGGCCCCGGACACCCCGGACCGATCCGGACCGACCCACCGGTGACGGGCTCCCCCACTCCCACTCCAGCGGTCCATCAAGGAGATCCGCCGGGCACCGAAGTGACAGCGAGCATCTCCCTCTCGGAAGGCGACGGGGTCCACGTCGACGTCAGGTCGCCCGAGCTGCACATCGAGGCCGTCTCCGAAACCGCCTGCATCTCGCAGTTGACCGCATGCGCCACCGCAACCCAGGTGCGGTGAACGCTTGTTGCTGCTAGACAGCCTCATGGACTCCCTGGAGGAACTTCTCGCCGAGCGTGCCTGTGAGCGTCTGGTTCTCGGCTTCGTCCATCGGCTGGACCTCGGTGAACCGCCCACCGTGGCCGAGCTGTTCACCGAGGACGGCAGTTGGCGGTGGCCCGCGGGCAGGCGGACCGTCGAGGGGCGGCCGGCCTTGCGCGACTACTTCGGTTCCCGGCCCGCCGACCGGCTCTCCCGCCGGCTGATGTCCAACGTCCTCGTCACGGCGACCTCCCCCGACACCGCCCACGCCGTCTCCTACTTCTCGACGTATCGCGTCGACGGTTACGACGGCGGGATGGTCCCGGCGGGGCCGCCCGTCCAGGTCGGCCACTACGAGGACGCCTTCCGGCGGGTGGACGGCACCTGGCTGCTCGCCTCGCGCACGCTCCATCTCCCCTTCGGCGGCCCGACGCCCGGGGCGTAGACCGGTTCCGGGGCCCGTGCGCCCGTCTCGCGCGTGACCGCCGTCACTTCACTCCTGTGCCCACGGCCACTCCCCCGCCCCGTGTCGGCTCCCGGTAAAGTGGCCGGGTCGTCATCACACTCGTACGGGGGAAAGCCGGTGCAATTCCGGCGCTGACCCGCAACCGTGAGCCGCTCCCTTCCGGGCGGTGAGCCGGAATGCCTCGCACAGGACGTTGACCGGCTCGCGTGTGCGGCAGCCGCCGCGTACGACACCGTCGAGGTATACGGAGTCGAGCCGCCCGGGTCCTCCCGTGCGCTGCCGGCTCCCGCAGGAGAGGCAGTCGCCGACCATGAACGTCCGCCGCAGTGCCGCGGCTCTCGCCGCCATAGGCGTGCTGGCCGCCGCCGCACCCGCCATGGCCGCCGACCCGTCGTCGTCCACGTCCCCGAAGGTGACGATCCCGGCCGGGCTGTTCGGCAAGACCGACCCGACCTACGACGGCGTGTGGCGCCAGTCGCTGGCCCTGATCGCCCAGAAGACCGTCGGTGAGCGTCCCGCCGCCTCGGCCGTCGACTGGCTGGCCGGACAGCAGTGCGCCGACGGCGGCTTCGCCGCGTTCCGCGCGGACCCGGCCAAGGCCTGCGGGGGCAAGGCCGGTGCCCAGCCGGACACCAACAGCACCGCCGCCGCCGTTCAGGCGCTGAAGGCGGTCGGCTCGCACGACGGCGAGGTCCGCAAGGCCGTCACCTGGCTGAATTCCGCCCAGGACAAGGACGGCGGCTGGGGCTACATGCCGGGCGGCCCGAGCGACACCAACTCCACGTCGGTCGTCGTCGGCGCCCTGAACGTCGCCGGTGAGAGCGCCGGCGGACTGCGCGCCAAGGGCAAGACCCCCGGCGACGCCCTGGCCGCCCTGGCCCTGCCCTGCTCCGCGGTCGGCGGCGGCTCCTTCGCCTACCAGCCGGACAAGAAGGGCAAGCTGGCCGCCAACGCGGACGCGACCGCGGCCGGCGTGCTCGGCGCCCTCGGCAAGGGCTTCGTCGTGGAGCCCGGCAAGGCCCACGGCAAGGCCCCCGCCTGCGCCTCGGGCAAGGCCACCCCGGCGCGACTGGCCGACAACGCCTCCGCCTACCTGGCCGGTGCCGTCGCCAAGAACGGCCACCTCATGTCGGTCATGCCCGGCGCCACGGACCAGCCCGACTTCGGCAACACGGCCGACACGGTCGTCGCGCTCGCCGCGGACGGCTGGACCGGGCAGGCGAAGAAGCCGTACGCCTGGCTGAAGAAGAACGCCGTGGCCTGGGCCGCGCAGAGCGGTCCGGCCGCCTACTCCCAGCTGATCCTCACCGCCCACGCGATGGGCGAGCAGCCGCGTGACTTCGGTGGCACGGACCTCGTGAAGGCGCTCGACAAGCTGGGTCCGGCCCCGCAGCAGGCCACCAAGCACGAGGAGAAGGCCGCGAAGAAGGACTCCGGCACCGGCGTGTGGTGGATCGTCGGCGTCGGCCTGGTCTTCGGCATCGGCATCGGCTTCCTGCTCAGCGGCCGCAAGAAGCGCCGGCCGTGACCGCCGTCCGCCGTGCCGCGACCGTGCTGGTCGCCGCGTTCGTCCTCGTGGCCGGCGCCGCCCAGGCGCACGCCACCGGCTACCGCTACTGGTCCTTCTGGGAGCGGACCGGCGGTCACTGGGCCTACGCCACGCAGGGGCCGTCGACCGACCGTCCCGACGACGGCAGCGTCCAGGGCTTCCGGTTCGCGGTCAGCGAGGACTCCGCGGACGCGACCCGGCCGCGCGGCACGGCGGACTTCAGCACCATCTGCGCGGACACGTCCGCGAAGCCGGGGACGAAGCGGATCGCCCTGGTCATCGACTTCGGCACCGCGACGGACGCCCCGGCCGGCGAGACCCCGCCCGGCGGCCGCACGGCCTGCGCCCGCGTCGCTCCCGAGGCGAGCACGGCCGCAGCCCTGGCCACGGTCGCCAAACCGCTGCGCTACGACACCAACGCCCTGCTCTGCGCCATCTCCGGCTACCCGCACCAGGGCTGCGGGGAGCAGGTGGCGGCGGACGGCGCCCAGAAGGACGCGCACAAGAAGAAGGGGAGCGCTTCGGCCCGGGAAGCCGCTCAGGGGAAGACGGACACGGACGGCGGTCCTTCGCTGGGCCTGCCGATCGGCGCGGGCGTCGTCGCGCTCCTGGCCGGGGCGGCCGTGTGGCAGGCCCGGCGGCGCCGGAATGCCTGACCCCGGCGGCGGCCCCGGCCCGGCGTCCCACCCCGGCCCGGCTGAACGCCACCCGGCCGCGAGTGCCTCGGAGCCGCCCGCGCGGGCCGCGGCACCCCTGGGGAGTCGTACCGCCGTGGAGCGTACGGCCGTGAACCGTACGGCCGTGAACCGTACGGCTGTGGAGCGTACGGCGGCCGTGGAGCGTGCGGCCGCCCGTACCGCCGGGCCGCCCCGCCCGGACAGGGCCGGCGGCCTCGGCGCGGCCGCGGGGATTCCCGCCGCCCGCAGGGAGCCTGGCGCGGAAAAGGCACCCCGCGAACGCGGGCCCGTGCCACGCCGGTACCGCGCACCCCTGCACCCCGGCGCCTGGTGGCTGTGGTCGCTCGGGCTCGGTACGGCCGCCACCCGGACCACCAACCCCCTCCTCCTGGCCCTCCTGATTGCCGTGGCGGGCTATGTGGTGGCCACTCACCGCTCCACCGCCCCCTGGGCACGCTCCTACACCGCCTTCGCCAAGCTCGCCGTCGCCGTCCTGTTCATCCGGATCGCCTTCACGGTCGTCCTGGGCTCCCCCATTCCGGGCACGCACGTCCTGTTCACACTCCCCGAGGTCCCGCTCCCGCAGTGGGCGCAGGGCATCCGCCTGGGCGGCGAGGTCACCGCGGAGGCGCTCCTCTTCTCCGGCTACAACGGCCTGAAGCTGGCCGCCCTCCTCATCTGCGTCGGCGCCGCCAACGCCCTCGCCTCCCCGGCGCGCCTGCTGAAGTCCCTGCCCGGCGCCCTGTACGAGGCGGGCGTGGCCGTGGTCGTCGCCCTCACCTTCGCGCCGCATCTCATCGCCGACGTCCAGCGTCTGCGCGCGGCCCGCCGGCTGCGCGGGCGCCCGGACCGGGGAGTGCGGGGGCTGCTCCAGGTCGGGCTGCCGGTCCTGGAGGGCGCGCTGGAGCGCTCGGTCGCGCTCGCCGCCGCGATGGACGCCCGCGGGTACGGCCGTACCGCCGATGTCGCCCCCTCCGTGCGCCGTACGACGGCCGCGCTCACCCTCGGCGGGCTGCTCGGGGTGTGCGCCGGGACGTACGGGCTGCTCACCGCGGAGGGCGGCACGTACGGGATTCCGGTGCTGCTCGCCGGGGTTGCCGCCGCGCTCGCGGGGCTGCGGCTCGGCGGGCGCCGTTCGGCACGCACCCGGTACCGGCCGGAGCCGTGGGGGCCGCGGGCGTGGCTGGTGGCGGGCTCGGGCGCCGGGGTGGCCGCGCTGCTCACCCTCGCCTCGGTCCGCGACGCGGACGCGCTGCACCCCGGGGTGGTCCCGCTGGTCGCCCCCGCCCTTCCGCTCTGGCCGGCCGCGGCCGTGCTGCTCGCCCTGCTGCCCGCCTTCGCCGTCCGCCAGGACTTCCAGGACTCCAAGGAGCCGTCGTGATCCGCTTCGAGGAGGTCAGCGTCACCTACGAGGGCGCGGCCGGACCGACCGTCCGGGACGTGGACTTCGAGGTGCCCGAGGGTGAGCTGGTGCTGCTCGTCGGGCCGTCCGGGGTGGGCAAGTCGACCGTGCTGGGCGCGGTCAGCGGGCTGGTCCCGCACTTCACCGGCGGCACCCTGCGCGGCCGGGTCACGGTGGCGGGCCGGGACACCCGAACGCACAAGCCGCGTGAGCTCGCCGACGTGGTCGGCACGGTGGGGCAGGACCCGCTCGCGCACTTCGTGACGGACACGGTGGAGGACGAGCTGGCCTACGGCATGGAGTCGCTGGGGCTCGCCCCGGCGGTGATGCGGCGCCGGGTGGAGGAGACGCTGGACCTGCTGGGCCTGGCCGACCTGCGCGGCCGCCCGATCGCCACGCTCTCCGGCGGCCAGCGGCAGCGGGTCGCGATCGGCTCGGTCCTCACCCCGCACCCTCAGGTGCTGGTGCTGGACGAGCCCACCTCGGCGCTCGACCCGGCCGCGGCGGAGGAGGTCCTGGCCGTCCTGCAGCGCCTCGTCCACGACCTCGGTACGACGGTCCTGCTGGCCGAGCACCGCCTGGAACGCGTGATCCAGTACGCCGACCAGGTCGTCCTCCTCCCCGCTCCCGGCGCCGCCCCGCTCCTCGGCACCCCGTCCGAGGTGATGGCGGTGTCCCCGGTGTGCCCGCCGGTGGTGGAGCTGGGCCGCCTGGCCGGCTGGACCCCGCTCCCGCTGACCGTCCGCGACGCGCGCCGCCGCGCGGGAGACCTCCGGGACCGGCTGGCCGGGATGCGGGAGGCCCGGGCGGCGGAGGCGACGGAGACGGCGGACGTGACGGACGCGACGCAGACGGTGCGGGAGCGTCCGGGCGGGCCGGAGTCCGCCGGCGAGCGGCAACGGCCGCCGCGACAGGCTCCCGCCCCCACGAGCCACTCTCACGCACCCGCTCCCGCTTCCCCGCCCGCTCCCACTCCCACTCCCCGGCGGCGTCTCTTCCGGCGGGCCACCGCCCCCACGGCCGCCGCTCCCGCACAGGTCGCCGAGGTCCGCGCCCTGGCCGTCCGGCGGGGGCGGGTGGACGCGCTGCGGTACATCGACCTGACCGTGGCCCCCGGGGAGACCGTCGCGCTGATGGGGCGCAACGGTGCCGGGAAGTCCACGCTGCTCGGGTCGCTGGTGGGGCTGGTGGAGCCGACCGCCGGGTCGGTCCGGGTCGGCGGGGCGGTGCCGCACCGCATCTCGCCGCAGGAGCTCGTCCGCCGGGTCGGCCTCGTCCCGCAGGAGCCGCGCGACCTGCTGTACGCGGACACGGTGGCCGCCGAGTGCGCGGCCGCCGACCGGGACGCGGGCGCCGCGCCCGGTACCTGCCGCGCCCTGGTGTCGGGGCTGCTGCCGGACATCACGGACGACACGCATCCCCGCGACCTCTCCGAGGGCCAGCGGCTGGCGCTCGCCCTGGCGGTCGTCCTGACCGCCCGCCCTCCGCTGCTGCTGCTCGACGAGCCGACGCGCGGTCTGGACTACGCGGCGAAGGCCCGCCTGGTCGGGGTGCTGCGCGAGCTGGCCGGGGAGGGGCACGCGATCGTGCTGGCCACCCATGACGTGGAGCTGGCCGCCGAGATCGCCCACCGGGTGGTGCTGCTCGCCGACGGCGAGGTGATCGCCGACGGCCCGACGGCCGAGACCGTGGTCTCCTCGCCGTCCTTCGCCCCCCAGGTCACCAAGATCCTGGCCCCGCAGCCCTGGCTGACGGTGGCGGAGGTCCGGGAGGCCCTGGCATGACCACTGACACGAACACGGGCACGGGCGCGGGCGCGGGCCCAGGCACAGACACGGGTACGACCCCCGTGCGGACCCCCGTGCGCGCCCGCGAACGGACCCCCGAGCGGCGCCGTCCCGTGCGCGCCGTCCCGCTCGGTCCCCGTTCCCTCGCCGCGCTCGCGCTGGTGAGTGCCGTCGGTGTGGTCGCCTTCGGGTGGCCCTTCCTCGCTCCGCCCGCGTCCCGGCTGAGCGCGCACGCCGAGGACGCGCCCTGGCTCTTCGCCGGGCTGCTGGTGCTGCTGGTCGCGGTCGTGACGGCGACGATCTCCGAGTCCGGTCTGGGGCCGAAGGCCGTGGCCATGCTGGGTGTGCTGGCGGCGACCGGGGCCGCGCTGCGCCCGATCGGCGCGGGCACCGCCGGGATCGAGCCGATGTTCTTCCTGCTGGTGCTCAGCGGCCGGGTGCTGGGACCGGGCTTCGGCTTCGTGCTCGGCTCGGTGACGATGTTCGCCTCCGCGCTGCTCACCGGCGGGGTCGGCCCCTGGATGCCGTTCCAGATGCTGGCGATGGGCTGGTTCACCATGGGCGCGGGCCTGCTGCCGGGCCAGGGCCGCCTGCGCGGCCGGGGCGAACTGCTGCTGCTGGCCGGCTACGGCTTCCTCGCGGCCTTCGCCTACGGCACGATCATGAACCTGGCCGGCTGGCCCTTCATGGGCACCCTGGCCTCGAACATCGCCTTCGACCCGCACGCCGCGGTCCCCGCCAACCTGGCCCGTTTCGCCGCCTACTGCCTGGCCACCTCCATGGGCTGGGACCTCGGCCGCGCGATCTGCACGGTCGTCCTCACCCTGGCCCTCGGCCCGGCGGTGCTGCGCGCGCTGCGCCGGGCCACACGCCGGGCCGCTTTCGAGACCGCGGTCACATTCGACGCACCCGGAGCGTGAGGGGTCGTATCCGCGCGGTCAGGGAAGCGGTGAAGCACCCCACATGACCCACGTCACCTACGGCCGGACTTAGTAGTCCCAAATGTCCGATACATCCTTTTTATCACCCCGCTGACCTGCGGTTTGCGACCCAGGTCACACAGGTTGAAAGAACCACGACTCCGGCCACAACTAGTAAAAGGGGTCATTGCGGACATTCCGGATGGCTGCTTCTCTGGATGAGTCGCCAGGCGCCACGAGCCCATACGGGCCGCGGCGCCGACGTATGCACCGGCCGCACGAGTGGCTCGGGCTTACGGGCGAATCAATGTCTCCGAACGCAAAGGGTTTTTTCGTGTCCGTTTCTTTCATCCGCCGCATCGCTTCTCCGAAGAAGGCTCTCGCCTCCGCCGCCGTGGCTGCCGCCGCTGCCGGCCTGGCGATCTCCGCGGCGCCCGCTCAGGCCGCCACCGGTTCGGCCTCCTCCGCTCAGTCGATCGCGCACCAGATGATCCCGGACGCCGCTCAGTACAACGCGTTCAACAAGATCGTCTCGCACGAGAGTGGCTGGAACCCCTCCGCCACCAACAGCTCGTCCGGTGCCTACGGTCTGGTCCAGGCCCTGCCGGGCTCGAAGATGGCCTCGGCCGGCTCCGACTGGAAGACCAACCCGGCCACCCAGATCAAGTGGGGCCTCAACTACATGAACTCCCGCTACGGCAGCCCCGTCCAGGCGTGGAACTTCTGGCAGACCAACCACTGGTACTAAGCCGTCCATCGGTCACACCATCTGGTCACACCGTCTGGTCACACCGTCTGACCACCGGTCCGGACACCGGTCCGGACCAGCCGCCCAGCGCCCCCACCGGGCGCTGAGACCCCCGGCCGCCCCCTCCGGGGCACCTCGTTGCCGCGCCGAGCGCGCGTCACCTTCAGGTGCCGCCCGGAACGACCCCCGTGGTCGGCGGCCCGCACCATGCGCACCCTTGCCCCACGCGGCGAGGGTGCTTTCGCATGTCCGGGGACACGTGCCCGGACACACGCCGCGCCGGAACCCCCGGGAGACGCCCTGAAGATCCCGGGCCCCGTGGTGGACTTGCCCCCGGCCCTGTCCGTCCGGCCGACCGGAGACACCATGACGACGCCGTCGACCCCGCCGACACCGGAGCCGGAGCCGCACGGGGTGCGGCTGGTGGCCGTACTCCTGGCGCTGACGGTGGTGAGCGGGCTGATCGACGCGGTCAGCTACCTGGGACTCGGCCACGTCTTCACGGCCAACATGACGGGCAACGTCGTGGTCCTGGGTTTCGCCGCGGCCGGCGCCCCGGGCTTCTCGGTGCCGCACACGGCGACCTCGCTGGCCTGCTTCCTGCTGGGCGCGGTGTGCGGCGGACGGCTGGCGGCGCGCTGCCGGCCGGGGTCCCACGGCAGGTGGGCCCGTGCGACGCTGGCGACGGAGGCGCTCCTGGTCGGCGGGTCGGCGGCGATCGCGTTCGTCTGGCCCGACCGGACGCCCACGCTGTACGCCCTGATCGCGCTCACCGCCTTCGCGATGGGCCTGCGCAATGCCACCGTCCGCAAACTGGGCGTGCCCGACCTGACCACCACGGTCCTGACCATGACCCTGACCGCCCTGGCCTCCGACTCCCGCCTGGGTGACGGCAGCGGCCGCCGCTCCCCCCGCCGCACGGCGGCGGTGTGCGCCATGTTCGCGGGCGCCTGCCTGGGCGCCTGGCTCGTCCTCCATCACGGCCTCGGCCTCCCTCTGCTGATCGCGGCGGTGGCATCGGCGGTACTCGCGGCGGCGGTGGCGTCGGGACGGGGCTGAACCGGCGCTCCGGCCCGTCACCCCGGCAGACGCGCGCGTTCCGGCGGGCCCGGCGTCACCCCGGCAGGCGCGCGCGTTCCGGCCGCGGGGTACGGGCATCGGGCAGGTGTCCGGTGAGGGCCACGGCGCGCGGTGCCGCGCGCGGGCCGGACAGCAGGAAGGTGAGCGCGAAGCCCAGGCCGACCACGGCCGCGCCGCCCACCGCGTCCAGTACCCAGTGGTTGGCGGTGGCCACGATCGCGGCCACGGTGCACAGCGGGTGCAGCAGGCCCAGGGACTTCGTCCACCACTTCGGGGCGACGACGGCGATCACGACGCCGCACCACAGCGCCCAGCCGAAGTGCAGGGAGGGCATCGCGGCGTACTGGTTGGTGACCGCGGTCATGACGCCGTAGTCCGGCTTGGAGAAGTCCTGGACGCCGTGCACGGTGTCGACGAAGCCGAGGCCCGGCATCAGGCGGGGCGGGGCGAGCGGGTAGAGCCAGAAGCCGAGGAGTCCGAGCAGCGTGGCGAAGCCGAGTGCGCCGCGGGCCCACCGGTAGTCGACCGGACGCCGGGCGTAGAGCACCGCGAGGATGAGCGGCGGCAGCACGAAGTGGAACGTCTCGTAATAAAAGGTGAGGAAGTGCTCCAGTCGCGGCAGCCCGACCACCGTGTGGTTCACGGCGTGCTCGATTCCGATGTGCAGGGCCCGTTCGACGGAGTGGATCTGCCGGCCGTGCGCCTCGGCGGTGGCGCGATCGCCCTGGGCGGCGGTGCGCACCGAGGAGTAGGCGGCGTAGGTGACTCGGATCAGCAGCAGTTCCAGCAGCAGGTTCGGGCGGGTGAGCACCCGGCGCAGGAACGGGACGCGCGGGAACGGGACGAGCGGGACGCGCCGGAAGCGGCCCGCGCCGGGGGCGGCGTACTCGGTGGGGACCGGTGCCCGGTAGTGGGCGCAGGTGCGGGACAGGAACGGCACCGCGGTGGCGGCGGCGAGCGCGGTCAGCAGGGTGAGGTTCTCGCGCAGCGGGTCCAGCGCCGCCGCGCCGGGCAGCACCATCCCGGCCGGCAGCGTCATCACGACGACCACGGTGACGGGCCAGACCGGCCGGTCGGCGGCGCGGCAGCCCACCCGGCCGACCGCCGCGAGCAGCACCCACAGCAGCTGGTGCTGCCAGGCGTTGGGCGACACGGCGATCGCGGCGCAGCCGGTGATCGCGACGGCGAGCAGCAGCTGTCCGTCGCGGGCGTAGCGCACGGCCCGCCGCAGGCCCAGGACGACGACGGCCACGCCCAGCAGCAGGAACAGGGCGATCTCCGGCGGCCCGGTGAGTCCGGTGCGCAGCAGGGCGCCGTGCAGGGACTGGTTGCCGAGGGCGTCGGCCCTGCCGCCGAGGCCGGCGCCCGCCATGTGGTGCACCCAGTAGACGGCTGAGTCGCGTGGCATCGCGGACCAGGCGAGCGCGGTGCAGGCGGCGAAGGTGGCCGTGGTGGACAGGGCGGCCCTGCGTCGGCCGGTGAGCCACAGCAGGGGCGCGAAGAGCAGCAGGGCCGGCTGGAGGGCCGCGGCGGCACCCACGCACAGTCCCCCGGCGCGTTCCCCGCGTACGGCGAAGCAGCCGAGCAGGACCAGCAGCACCGGGATGACGCTGGCCTGGCCGAGCCACAGCGCGTTGCGGACCGGCAGGGAGAGCATGAGCAGGCTGATGGCGGCCGGCGCGGCGAGCGGCGAGATACGACGGTCGGCCGGCGCGGCCGGCGGCGAGACGCGGCGGCCGGCCGGCTCGGGCAGTGCGCGGACGGCGATCAGGCCGAGGGCGACGACGAGGAGCAGGGTGCCGAAGGTCCAGCCCCGGCCGAGGGCGTCCCGCGCCGCCGTGGTGAGCGGCCTGAGGACCAGGCCGGCGAAGGGGGTGCCGGTGAACCGTGCCGAGTCGTACAGCGAGCCGCCGGCGTGCAGGACGCCTTGGGGGCCGGCCCAGGTCTCCAGGTCGGTGAGGCGTTCGCCGCCCGGGGTGGTGAGGACGGCGGCCGTCTGCCGTGCCGCGAGGACCGCCGCCACCGCCCAGAGTCCGAGCCGGGCGGCGCGCAGGCGCGCTCCGGCCGCGGTCGTGCTGTGAGCGTCCGCCGGTCGCCCGCTGTGCTCCACGTTCGCCACTCCTCGTCGGCCCCCGCCCCGTTCGTCCCCGGCGCCGCCGCACCGGGCGTCACCACGGGCCCCGCGGGGCTCGCACAGGCCCCGCGGGTCCCGCGCGAGCCCTGTGAACCCCGCAAACCCCCGGAACCCGGCCGGGCCGCACGACCCCACCACGGGACGAGTCGGGCAAAAACCGATTCACCCGACATCCGTGTCACGTTTTGTCCGGATGACCATAGTCTGCGAGGGGTGCGGTTGCCCCATCAGAGCGCGAGAAGCATCACAATGCGGGACTGCATCGTCTTGGTTTCGACGGGCAGACGTACCTGCGTACGGACTGTTTCGATGCACTGTGCATCGATTCGCGTACGGACTGTAAGGGGCCCAAGTCCTCCTATGGTCGCTTTTGGGCCCGTCGTACGTCACTGCCGCCGTCCGGGTGTCCCGTCCCTGTCCCCGTCGAAAGGCAGGCGAGCCTCGTTTTGGCGACCGCCACCGTCCCCACCGCCCCTCTGAAGACCCGCCGGGCCGACCAGACCCGCACCGACGTCACCGTCACCGACCCCGCTCTGGTCAAGCGCGCCGTGAAGGCGGCCGCGCTGGGCAACGCCATGGAGTGGTTCGACTTCGGCGTCTACAGCTACATCGCGGTCACCCTGGGCAAGGTCTTCTTCCCCTCGGGCAACCCGACCGCGCAGCTGCTCTCCACGTTCGGCGCCTTCGCCGCCGCCTTCCTGGTCCGTCCGCTCGGCGGCATGGTCTTCGGCCCGCTGGGTGACCGCGTGGGCCGCCAGAAGGTCCTCGCCGTCACCATGATCATGATGGCGGTGGGTACGTTCGCGATCGGTCTGATCCCGTCGTACGCCACCATCGGCGTCGGCGCGCCGCTGCTCCTGCTGGCCGCCCGCCTGGTGCAGGGCTTCTCCACCGGCGGCGAGTACGCGGGTGCCTCGACGTTCATCGCCGAGTACGCCCCGGACAAGAAGCGCGGCTTCTTCGGCAGCTGGCTGGAGTTCGGCACGCTGGCCGGCTACATCGGCGGCGCGGGCCTGGTCACGCTCATGACCGCCCTGCTCTCCACCGACGACCTGCTCTCCTGGGGCTGGCGGATCCCGTTCCTGATCGCGGGCCCGATGGGCATCATCGGCCTCTACCTGCGGATGCGCCTGGAGGAGACCCCGGCGTTCGCCGCCGAGGTCGAGAAGGCGGAGGCCGAGCGGCCCAAGGTCCCGCTGCGCGAGATGGTCGCGGGCCAGTGGAAGGCCCTGCTGCTGTGCATGGGTCTGGTGCTGGTCTTCAACGTCACCGACTACATGCTGCTGTCGTACATGCCGAGCTACCTCACCAGTGAGCTGAAGTACGACGAGACGCACGGCCTGCTGGTCGTGCTCGGCGTGATGGCCCTGATGATGATCGTCCAGCCGTTCGCGGGCGCCCTGACCGACCGGGTCGGCCGTCGTCCCGTGATCGCCGCGGGCTGCGCGGGCTTCCTGCTGCTGTCGATCCCGGCCGTGCTGCTGATCCGCCAGGGCAGCCTGCTCGCCGTCGCGCTCGGCATGGGCGCGCTGGGTCTGCTGCTGGTCTGCTTCACGGCGGCCATGCCGGCCGCGCTGCCCGCCCTCTTCCCCACCCGGGTGCGCTACGGCTCGCTGTCCATCGGCTTCAACGTGTCCGTGTCCCTGTTCGGCGGGACGACTCCGCTCGTCGTCACCGCGCTGATCGGTATGACCGGGAACATGATGATGCCCGCGTACTACATGATGGCCGCGGCTGTCATCGGCGGGTTCGCCGTGTGGCGGATGTCCGAGTCCGCGGGGCGGCCGCTGCCGGGTTCGGCGCCGGCCGTGGAGCGCGCCTAGCCAGTACGGCGCGGTCCGGCACCGTGCCGTCCGGCACGGTTCGTCCACCGGATACGGGTACGGGTGCGTGGGGTGCGGTACAGCGACGCTGTACCGCACCCCATTCGCCGTTCGGGTTCGCCGCGTCCGCGCCACTGTGCCGAAACCCCCCGGGCTGAGCCCTCCGAGCTGAGATCATCCGGTGGAAGCGCCAAGGACTCGGGAAGAGTCTCGAGAAGACACTCGGGAAAGGCAGCACACGCATGAGCGGGTCGCAGCTCTGGGACGACGTCGACTTCTACTTCAGCAGCCACCTCACGCCGGACGACGAGGCGCTCCAGGCGGCGCTGCGCGAGAGCGAGGCGGCCGGGCTGCCGCACATCGCCGTCTCGGCCCCCCAGGGCAAGTTCCTCCAGCTGCTCGCCGAGATCCAGGGCGCCCGCACCATCCTGGAGATCGGCACGCTGGGCGGCTACAGCACCATCTGGCTGGCCCGCGCTCTCCCGGACGACGGCAGGCTGGTCTCGCTGGAGTACAACGCCCGGCACGCCGAGGTGGCCACCCGCAACATCGCCCGCGCCGGCCTGGACCGGATCGTGGACGTGCGGGTGGGGCCGGCCCTGGAGTCGCTGCCCAAGCTCGCCGACGAGAACCCGGCCCCCTTCGACCTGGTCTTCATCGACGCCGACAAGGCGAACAACGCCCACTACGTGGAGTGGGCGCTCAAGCTGACCCGCGCGGGCAGCCTGATCGTCGTGGACAACGTGGTGCGCGGCGGCCGCGTCGTCGACTCCGAGAGCACCGAACCGGACGTCGTCGGCACCCGCGCCGCCATCGAGATGATCTCCGCCCACCCCCGCCTGAGCGGCACGGCGGTCCAGACCGTGGGCAGCAAGGGCTACGACGGCTTCGCCCTGGCCCGAGTCCTGGGCTGAACCCTCCACGATCAAGGCCGCGCGGGCCACGCGGAGCCGGTCGGGTCCGCGCCCCGCGCGGTTCACTCCTCGTGGAAGAAACCCACGTTGACGCTGCGCGGCGCGGTGCGGTCCTGGATGACGACCTCACCGGCGGCGCCCCGCGGCAGGGCGACCACCTCGCCGTAGGCCAGCGGCTGGTCGTACACGCCGACCGTCACCCGTACCGCGGAGGACGGGTCGGCCTGCGAGCCGCGCAGCCAGGCCAGCTGCCAGCCGCCGTCGGGGCCGCACAGGAACTCCAGGTGGACCCGGGAGACGAACAGCCAGTCGTCGGGGGTGACCAGCCGGCACACGCTCGCGTCCCGGCCCACGCGCAGCGCGGCGCCCGGCTCGCTGGGCGCGTCCGCCATGGTCATGCCGGCCGTGGCGCCCGCGTCCTCTCCGGAGACGGAGGCCATGGTGAGTTCGAGCACGTGCGTTCCCCCTGAAACGTCGTTGCGCGAGGGCCGGTTCCCCGCACCGCCGCCGCATGATAGAACGCCCGGCCGGGCCGCGTCCGGCACAATGGGTACATGACCGAACGCAAGCCACCGGGTGTTCCGTTCGAGTCCTGGGTCGACAAGCAGATCCGTGACGCGCAGGGCCGCGGCGACTTCGACCGGCTGCCGGGCACGGGCGAGCCGCTGCCCACCGGACTGGAGTCGTCGTACGACGAACTGTGGTGGATCAAAAGGAAGATGGCCCGCGAGGGGCTGGCCGTGCTGCCGCCGGCGCTGGCGCTGCGCAAGGAGGCCGAGGACGCGCTCGAGGCGGCCTACGCGGCGCCCTCGGAGCGGAGCGTCCGGCAGATCGTCACCACCGTCAACGCGAAGATCCGCGACATGATGTTCAAGCCGCCGCCCGGCCCGCCGCTGGGCAAGAAGCCGTACGACGTCGAGGAGGTCGTGCGCGAGTGGCGGCGACGCCGGGAGACCGGCCCGGGCGGCACCCCCTGACCCGGCCCGCGCCCAGCCCGGATCCCGCGTAATCCGCTTGCCCGGGGACGGTTGCCGCAGGCGAGAATGACCGGCATGACGACGTGGACGATCACCCCGGAACCGTACGACTCCCCGGCCGCCGCCGCGCTGTGGCGGGCGTACTACACCGAGGTCAGCGACCGCTGGTATCTGCTGCACCAAGGGCACCGCACCGACCCGGACGAACTGGAGCGGGAGATCGCGGCCTGCACCGGATCCGAACTCTCCCCGCCCGACGGGCAGTTGCTGGTCGCCCGGTACGGCGGTGAGCCGGCCGGCTCGGCGGGCGTACGCCTGATCGCCCCGGACACGGCGGAGTTGACCCGGGTGTTCGTGCCGGAGCGGATGCGCGGGCGGGGCGGTGCCGCGCTGCTGGTGGCCGCCGCCGAGGAGGCCGCCCGCGCGCTGGGGGCCCGGCTGCTGATCCTCGACACGCGCGACGACCTGGTGGAGGCCCGCGCCCTGTACGCCCGTCTCGGCTTCACGGAGACCGCACCGCACAACAACAGCCAGTACGCCGAACACTGGTTCCGCAAGGACCTGTCGCCGGCGCCCGAGGCCGTCAGCCGGCCTTCGTGACCGGAGCGCCGTACGGCGGCTCGACGGTCGTGTCGTGCGGCCGTTCGCGCTCCGAGCCGCACAGTTCGGCGGTCAGCTCCTTCACCAGCCGGTCCAGGTCGGTGGGCCGGTCCGGCCCCCACCAGTCGCCGAGCAGTTCGGCCAGGGACTCCTGGCGGGCCTTCGCGAGGTGTTCGGCGACCTCGCGGCCCCGGTCGGTGAGCATCAGGTCGAGCCCCTCGCGTTCGGCGAGATGCCGCTCCTCCACCTGCCGCGCGGCGGCGAGGACGACCTCCAGCGGGACGGGGCTGCGCTCGGCGAGCACCGCCGGCTCCACCGAGCCGTATCTGCGGATGCGCAGCAGCATCCAGCTGGCGGCGGGCAGCAGGTCGTACCCGGCCCGCTGGGTGATCTCCCGGTAGATCTGGTGGCGTCCCTCGCGGGTGCCGAGCACCGACAGCGCGCGGCACACCTCGTCGTAGGAGGAGCGGTGCACCGGGTTGGGCGGGATGTTCTCCGACGCGTCCGGCGCGGTCACCGAGCCGCGCAGCCGGTCCTCCTTCAGCAGCCACGCCAGGAGGAAGCCGAAGGCGGCGACCGGGGCGGCGTACAGGAAGACGTCGGTGATGGAGGCCGCGTAGGCGTGCAGGGCGGCCGGGCGCAGGGGCGGCGGCAGGGCGGCGATGCCGCGCGGGTCGGACTTGAGGGTGCCGGCCGTGATGCCGGGCGGCAGCCGTACGCCCCGGAAGGCGTCGGCGAGCTTGTCGCCGAGGCTGCTCGCGAAGACGGTGCCGAAGATGGCGACGCCGAAGGACGCGCCGATGGAGCGGAAGAAGGTGACGCCCGAGGTGGCGACGCCCAGGTCCTGGTACGACACCGCGTTCTGCACGATGAGCACCAGGACCTGCAGGACCAGGCCTAGGCCCAGGCCGAAGACGAAGAAGTAGATGCTCGTCTCGGCGGTCGAGCTGTGCTCGTCGAGCCGGTGCAGCAGGAGCAGGCCGATCGTGGTGACGGCGGTGCCCAGGACAGGGAACACCTTCCAGCGGCCGGTGCGGCTGACGATCTGCCCGGAGACGGTCGAGGACAGCAGCAGCCCGAACACCATCGGCAGCATGTGCACGCCGGACATGGTCGGGGAGATGCCGTGCACGACCTGGAGGAAGGTCGGCAGATAGGTCATCGCGCCGAACATGGCGAAGCCGACGATGAAGCTGATGACGGCGGAGAGCGTGAAGGTGCGGACGCGGAACAGCTTGAGCGGCAGGACCGGTTCGGCGGCCTGCCTCTCCACCGCGACGAACGCGCAGACGAGCACCACGCCCAGCACGACGAGCCCGATGATCTCCGCCGAGTCCCACGCCCACGTCGTACCGCCCAGCGAGGCCACCAGCACCAGGCAGGTGGCGACCGCCGCGATGAGGAAGGTGCCGAGGTAGTCGATGACGTGCCGGGAGGCGCGGTGCGGCAGGTGCAGGGCGGCCGCGATGACCGCGAGGGCGACAATACCGATGGGCAGGTTGACGTAGAACACCCAGCGCCAGCTCAGGTGCTCGGTGAGCAGGCCGCCGAGCAGTGGCCCGAGCACGCTGGTCGCGCCGAACACGGCGCCGAACAGGCCCTGGTAGCGGCCGCGTTCTCGGGGTGGCACGAGGTCGCCGACGATCGCCATCGACAGCACGATCAGCCCGCCGCCGCCCAGCCCCTGCAACGCCCGGAAGCCGATGAGTTCCGGCATGCTGCCCGCGATCCCGCACAGCGCGGAGCCGATGAGGAAGATGACGATCGCGACCTGGAACAGCCGCTTGCGCCCGTACTGGTCGCCGAGCTTGCCCCACAGCGGGGTCGCGGCGGTGGAGGCCAGCAGGTAGGCGGTGACCACCCAGGACAGGTGCTCCAGCCCGCCGAGGTCGCTGACGATCGTCGGCAGCGCGGTCGCCACGATGGTCTGGTCGAGCGCGGCCAGCAGCAGCCCGAGCAGCAGGGCTCCGATCGGCACGAGCACGCTGCCGGATACGTGCTCGGCAGCCTTCATGTCCTTCGCCGTGCCGTGCGTGTCCAGGGTCATGGAGACCTCCCGGTGCGGAGCTCGTTGCACACCTCCTTTCCATCGTCGGCGGTGTCACCGGTTACGGCCTGTCGAACCGTCCGGGGGGCGGGGGCGGGCGGGTCCGGTTTTCCTCCGGTCGGCCCGGCGGATGTGAAGGGCGTATGCCTAAACTCGGGAGTTCCCGAGGGGAGGGGGCGCGAGTGACGGAACCGACGGGCCACACCTGCCCGGAGTGCGGGGCGCCGAGGGGGCCGGACCACACCCCGTCCTGCGACTGCACCCGGCGGACGGCCGAGGCGGTGCACGAGGCGCGGACGGCCGAGGCGGCAGCGGCGGAGGACTTCGACCCCCTGCGGATACGGCCTTACGTCGAGGTGGGGAGCGGCGCCGGGGCTGGTGCCGGTGCCGGGTCCGGGGCGGACACCGGTACCGAGGGCGACGGCGAGGAGGGCCGGGCGGTCCCGGCCGTCGAGGCCACGCTGCCCCTGAGACCGACGCCCGGTACGGGCACCCCCGGCCCGCGGCTCCCGGAGCCGTACCCGGACCCGGGTACCGGCGAGGGCCCGCCGGAGGAGCCGCGGCGCCGTTCGCGCCGTACGGTCCTGCTGTCCGTCACGGGTGCGGGGGTCGCGGTGGTGGCGGCGGCCGGTCTGGGCAGCGGGCTGTTCACCTACCACGCACCCGCGCGGGACCGGGCCCAGGAGGTACGGCAGCGGGTACCGGAGGTGACGACGGCACCGGGCACCTCGTCGCCGCCGTCCTCGCCCGCCCGGCGCCGCCCGGCCGCCGCGCCCCGCTCCCCGTCGGCCGCCCCGAGCACCTCGGCCGGCGTCACGTCCGCTCCCCCGGCGCAGACCCGGTCGGCCGGCCCGCCGGATCCGTCCTCCCCGCCCCCCTCGGCGACGGCCACCCGCCTCCCGAGCACGCCTCCCGCCACACCCCCCGTGCTCCAGCACGGCGACCAGGGCCCGGAGGTCACCGAACTCCAGCTCCGCCTGAAGCAGTTGAATCTGTACGTCCAGAAGACCGACGGCGTGTTCACCCAGGCCGTCGAGAACGCCCTGGACACCTACCAACTGGCCCGGGGCATCAGCGGCGACGACCTCGGCGTGTACGGCCCGGCGACACGGACGAGCCTGGAGTCGGAGACGACGGAACCCTGAGCGAGCCTGCGGCGGCCGGGAGCACGGAGCCGTGGGCCACAGAGCCGTGGGCCACAGAGCCGTGGTCACGGAGCCGTGGGGAGGGCCGGGCGGGCGTGGTGGAGGTACGGCCGAGGTACGGCCGAGGTACGGGCGGCCCGACAGCCGACGGGTGGCCCGGTCGCCCTGGCGCCCAGTCGCCCTGGCGCCCCGCTCAGCCGATGGTGAGCCGGATGGTGCCGTCGGCCAGCGGCTCGACCTTCACCTGCGTGAGGTCGCGCACCACCACGTCGGGACCGTGGAGGCCGGCCCGGGGGCCGATGCCCACGACGCGCATCCCGGCGGCCCGGCCCGCGGCGATGCCGGCGCCAGAGTCCTCGAAGACGACGCAGTCCGCGGGGTCGACGCCCAGCTCGGCGGCCCCCTTCAGGAACCCCTCGGGGTCGGGCTTGCTCGCGCCGACGGCCTCGGCCGTGACGCGCACCTCGGGCAGCGGGAGACCGGCGGCGGCCATGCGGGCGGTGGCCAGGGGGGCGTCCGCGGAGGTCACCAGAGCGTGCGGCAGGCCGCGCAGGGAGGCGAGGAAGGCGGTGGCCCCGGGGATCTCGACGACGCCGTCCATGTCGGCGGTCTCCTCCGCCAGCATGCGGGCGTTGTCGGCGAGGTTCCGCTCCATGGGCCGGTCGGGCAGCAGTACCGCCATCGAGGCGTGGCCCTGCCGGCCGTGGACGACCTCCATCACCTCGTCGCCGTCCAGTCCGTGCCGCTCGGCCCAGCTCCGCCAGATGCGCTCGACCACGGCGTCCGAGTTGACGAGGGTGCCGTCCATGTCGAGCAGGAGGGCACGGGCCGTGAGGACGGCCGGCGTGGCGGCGGACGGGGCGGGCGTGGCTGCAGGCATGGGCAGAGCTCCAGAGCGGTGGGAGACAAGGCGGCCCCGCCCGCCGGTCAGGGGTAGCGGACGGGAGCCACTTTGTTTCCCCACGGTACAAAACCGGTCGGCTTCCCGCCACCTCGCGCCGTGAGGATTCACCGGCTGTTCAGCTCCCGCCGTCCGGCCGCGGCTCAGCCGCGCACTGCCTCGTACAGGCTCCACACGCCGAGACCCAGCATCAGCAGCGCCGCGATCTGGGTGATGAGCCGCAGCGGAACCCGCTTCATCAGGGCCTTGCCGCCGACGATGCCGAGTCCGGCCACCGCCCACAGACCGAGGACGGCACCGAGGCCGACGGAGATCGGGTCGTCGTAGCGGGCCGCGAGGTTGGCGGTCATGATCTGGGTGAGATCGCCGAACTCGGCGACGAAGATGAGCATGAATCCGGTACCCGCGACCTTCCAGAAGGACTGGTCGGCGGGCCTGCGGACCTCCTCCTCGTCCTCGCCCTTCTTCAGCAACAGCACCGCCGCGCCTGCGAGGAAGAGCACGCCGGTGATGGCGTGGACGAGTCGCTGGGGCAGCAGGGTCAGCACGCTGCCGGCCGCGACGGCGATCACGACGTGCAGCAGGAAGGCGGCGGCGACACCCGCGAAGACGTACGAGGCGCGGTAGCGGGTGCCGAGGACGAGACCGGCGAGCGCGGTCTTGTCCGGCAGCTCGGCCAGGAAGATGACGCCGAAGACGAGCGCCGTCACGGTGATGCTGATCAAGGTTCCTCAATCGGTCGGACTGCCCCGCCGAGAGTGCTGCACGTCTGGGAAGACACCTCGGCACGGCAGCACACTCGGCGCCCGTGCCGTGGAGCACGGGCGTGCACTGCTTGCCGAAGGTCTCGCTGGCGGTCCTGTCGGGATCCGCCTCCGGGCGCCGGCTCAGACGTGCTGAGCAGTATGTCGACGGTCCGGCGAAGAGCTACTCCCCTTCTGCTCCATCCATGCTACGTGACGAAGAAGTTCCGCCGTAAATCTTGTTCTGTCATGAGCGTGTCATTAGTTTCTTACCGAGCGCTCATCCCCCCGCAATACGGCGTCGCGAGCATTCCCTCGCTCGCGCCCCAAAACCCCCACCCCTCAAGGGAGTTCGCATGCCGAAGTTCTACGCGCGTCGACGGGTGAGCATACTCGCCGCCCTCACCGGGCTCATAGCCTCCGCCGCGCTCCTCAACTCCCCGAGCGCCTCCGCCGCACTGCCGACGCCGGTCAGCGGTGCCACCGCCCGCAGCTACCTCTCCCAGCTCACCGTGGCCTCCGAGAACCGCACCGGCTACAGCCGGGACCTGTTCCCGACCTGGATCACCATCAGCGGCACCTGCAACACGCGCGAGTACATCCTCAAGCGGGACGGCTCCAACGTCGTCACCGACTCCGCGTGCGTCTCCCAGAGCGGCAGCTGGTACTCCCCGTACGACGGCGCGACCTGGAGCTCCCCCTCCGACGTCGACATCGACCACCTCGTCCCGCTCGCCGAGGCCTGGGACTCCGGCGCGAGCCAGTGGACCACCGCCCAGCGCCAGGCCTTCGCCAACGACGTGACCCGCCCCCAGCTCCTCGCCGTCACGGACAACGTCAACCAGTCCAAGGGCGACCAGGACCCGGCGACCTGGATGCCGGCGCTCACGTCGTACCGCTGCACCTACGTCCGCGCCTGGGTCCAGGTGAAGTACTACTACAACCTCTCCGTCGACTCCGCGGAGAAGAGCGCGCTGCAGAGCGACCTGGCCGGCTGCTGACCCGGCCACGACCCCACCCCGCACCGGCACACCCGCCCGGTCCGGCGCCCGCCCACTCGGCGCGGGCGCGCCGACGGCCCGCCCCCTGCCCTCTCCGGCAGGCGGCGGGCCGTCGGCGTTCCACCCGCCTCCCGCCACCCCCTCACTCCCACCCCCTCGCCCTCCGCCGGAGTCCCGGCCGGCGGCCGAGAGACGCCCGAATGCCAAATGTTGAACTTGCAAGTACAACTTAGGTACGCCTAACCTTTCCTCTCGTTCGGTACCCCCGTCCCCCACGACGGGCCGGTATCCCCGTCCGGCGGCGCCGGACCACCGGCCCCGACCGACACCGAAGAGGAGACCCCCATGCCCGCCCTGTCCGCCCTGTCCGCCCGCCTCGACTCCGCTCAGCCGTACGTCGTCGGGCTCTTCCGCATCGTGATCGGCCTGCTGTTCGCCATTCACGGCGGGGCCTCGCTGTTCGGCGTCCTCGGCGGCGCCGTGGGCACCCACGGCGGCACCATCGCGGCCGGCACCTGGCCGGGCTGGTACGCGGCCGTGATCCAGCTGGTCGCCGGCGGCCTCGTCCTGCTCGGCCTCGGCACCCGGGGTGCGGCACTGATCGCCTCGGGCTCGATGGCGTACGCCTACTTCGACGTCCACCAGCAGGCCGCCCTGTGGCCCATCCAGAACGGCGGCGAGCCGTCCGTCCTCTTCTGCTGGGCCTTCTTCCTGATCGTCTTCACCGGTTCCGGCGCCTTCGGCCTGGACCGTCTCTTCGCCGGCCGCACCACGGCGACCACCGGCGAGACGGCCGCCGCGCAGAGCGCGGAGCAGGCCCCGATAGCCGCCTGACCGGCGCCCGCGCGCACCCCCGCACCTCCCGCGTCACCCGCACCCCGTACCCGCGCCACGGCGGCGCCCTCCCCCGCACCCCGGGGCAGGGCGCCGTACCGCGCGCCCGCCCCTCGCTCCGGGCCGCTCAGGGCAGCCCGGCCTCGACGGACGGTGCGGTCACGACAGCCCGGTCACCCAGCCGAACGGCACCGTGAAGCAGGCCACGCGGACGCCCTCGGCGCCCGGCCGGTCCTGGATCACCACGGAGGCGGCCTCGCCCTGCCGGAAGCCCCAGTCGTGCCGGACGTCCGCACGACCCGCGCCCTTCGCGTCGGCCGTGAAGTCGAGCCGGACCTCGTTGTCCGGGCCGGCCTGGGCGGTGTCGGCGCCGGGCCGGTTCTGATAGCGGCCGCCCGCGTCGGCCGGAGAGGCGCCGCACGGCCGCTGGTGCACGTAGGCGCCGTAGCTCTGTCCCGGCCGGAACCCGGTCACGCTCAGGTCGACCGTCGTGACACCGCCCGGCCCGGTCCGCTGCCGCACCCGGATCCAGGAGGCCGCCGGCACGAGCTTCTGGTCGTACGTCACCGCCGCCGACGGGATGAAGGCGGTGGGCGGCGCGAACCGCCCCTCGGCCGCGACGGTGTAGCCGTCGGTCGCGGCGGTCCCGGCCCCTGCCCCCACCCCCGCCCCCGCCCCCGCCCCGAACACGACCGCGGCGACGGCGCCCGCACACAGGGCTCCCACCATGATGTCCACCTCGTTCCGGCTTGCTCCGGATCTCTCCGGATCTCCCGCTCGTTCGGGTCGTTCCGCACGGTGGCCCGGACGGCCGCCCGGAGACCCCCTCCGTTCCTACGGGACCCCGGCCGGTCCCGCCGTACGGGACGCGCCACCCGGGTGAACACGGGGCGGCCGCGCCCGCCCGGACCCGGGTGACGATGTGTACGGACCGTGTCGATCACTCGTACCCCCCGTGAAACTCCCGTCACACCTTCGGCGTACGCTGTATGGCTGTCATCGGGGGAGTAACGGGGAGTCTCGTGTTGGAGAGCGTGGGGTCGCTGACGGCCGGACCATGGATCTACGCCATGGTGGCCGTGTCCGTCCTGCTCGACGTGTTCGTGCCGGTGCTGCCGAGCGGGGTGCTCGTCATCACGGCGGCCACGGCGGCGGCAGCGGGCTCGGGCGCCACGTCGGGCCGGGTCCCGCACGACGTGCCGGACATCGTCGCCCTGACCCTCTCCGCGGCGACCGCCTCCGTCCTCGGCGACCTGGTGGCCTACCGGCTGGCCTGGCGGGGCGGCGAACGCCTGGACCGCGCGATCGCCCGGTCGCGGCGCCTCACCCACGCGCAGGAACGTCTCGGCGAGGCCGTGTCCCGGGGCGGCGGCGCCCTGGTGATCCTGGCCCGCTTCGCCCCCGCGGGCCGCTCGGTCGTCTCCTTCTGCGCCGGCGCCGCCCACCGCCGCGTCCGCGACTTCCTGCCCTGGTCCGCCGCCGCCGGCCTCTCCTGGGCCGTCTACAGCGTGGCCCTCGGCTACTACGGCGCCCGCTGGCTGGGCGCGACCTGGCTGGCCACCGGGGTGTCGGTGGCGGCCCTGTTCGGCGCGGGAGCGGCAGCGGCGTTCCTCATGCGCCGCCGGCCCGCGGAAGGCTGAGCCCCCGGGGGCACGGCCTGCGGGGCGCGGCTTGGCCTGGCGAGGCTTGGCGTGGCGAGGCAGCGACCGCAGCCTCGGCCCGACGACCGATGACCGATAGCCGATAACCGCTCAGCGAACGGCGGCTAGCCCGCCGTCCCCCGCACGGGCTGCTGCCCCCGTACCTCCAGCCCGTCCATCAGCTCCGCCGTGGCCGCGGCCACGGCCTCCACGGCCCGTTCGAACGCCTCGCGGTTGTGGGCGGCGGGCGCCCGGAACCCCGAGACCTTGCGCACGTACTGCAGCGCGGCGGCGTGGATGTCGTCCTCGGTGGCCTCACCGGGCAGCACGGGCGGACGCAGCGTCTTGATACTCCGGCACATGTCCCCAGTCTTACGCACGGTCTTACGCACGGGGCGCTTCGCTGGAATGATCATCTCGAAGGCGGCCACCGATCACCGGGGCCGACCCGACGAGAGGACACCCTCATGACGCTCACCACGAGCAAGCCCACCGTGGCCATCCTGGGTCCCGGCGGCATCGGCGGCCTGCTGGCCGCCCTCCTGTCCCGTTCCGGTCACCGTGTCATCTGCGTGGCCCGGGAGACCACGGCACGCACCCTGCGCGAGCGCGGGATCGAGGTCCGCAGCGGTCAGTTCGGCGACTTCACGGCGGCCGTGGAGGCGGACACCGAGCTGCGCGAGCCCGTCGACGCCTGCCTGATCGCCGTCAAGCACACCACCCTGGACGCCGCTCTCACCCGCGTCCCTCCGGCGGCCCTCGGCGACGCGCTCGTCGTCCCCCTCCTGAACGGCGTCGAGCACCCCGCAGCCCTGCGAGCCCGCTACGGCCCCGACCGGGTCGCCCCCGGGGTGATCCGCGTGGAGGCCACCCGGCTCGCCCCCCGGACCACGGAACCCGGGACGACCGGGACGGCCGGGACGACCGCGGCACCCGGGACGACCGCCCGGACATCCACCGGGCCCGTCGTGATCGAACACGGCAGCCCGTTCACCGAGATCGACCTGGCCGCCGGCACGGCATCCCGCCCCCGCCTCGACGCCCTCGCGGCCGCCCTCTCCACCGCGGGCACGACGGCGCGCGTGCTGGAGGACGAGACCACGGCCCTGTGGGCGAAGATGGCGTTCCTCGCCCCCTTCGCCCTGCTCACCACCCGGTACGGCCTCCCCCTCGGCGAGGTACGGACCCGCCACCGCGAGGAGCTGGAGTCGCTGGTCGCCGAGACCGCCGAGGTCAGCCGCGCCTGCGGCGCCCCCGCGGACCCGGCCCGTGCGCTGGCCCGGTACGACGCCTTCCCGCCCGCCGCCAAGTCCTCCATGCAGCGCGACGCGGAGGCGGGCCGCCCGCTCGAACTCGACGCCATCGGCGGCGCGTTGCTGCGCGCGGCCGACCGGCACGACGTACGGGTGCCGGTGACGGCCCGCCTGGTGCGGGAGATCCGCGCCGCCGGCCACTGAGCCACCCGGGGCCGACGGGTGACCACCCGCCGGCCCCGGACCGCCACCGCCGGCCGCCCCTCGGATTCCGGACCACTCGTTCGACTGAACCTCACGAGTCGAACCCGCCTCTGAAATTCGAACAGGCGTACCATTGCCACGTGGCTACGACCCCTGAATTCCCCAGTGACCTCCTCGCCGGCCAGGAGGAGCTGCACCAGGTCCGGGCCGAGCTGTCGGCCCTGCTCAAGCGGCTGCCCTGGTCGGTCGAGCCGATGGACGGATTCCACGACGACAACGGCTGGCGCAAGGTGGAACGCCCCGCGTCCCCCGGCTGGTCCCCCGACGAACAGGCCGAGGTGGAGAAGCTCCGGCGCCGGGAACACGAACTCGCGGTCTTCGTCAGCGGCCACCGCTTCTGGGCCGAGGTCGCGGCAGCCGACCGCGTGGAAGCCCGCACCACACTGAAGCACGTCCGCGAGGAACCCGCACCGGAGAACAAATGAACGAAGAAGCCCCCGGCCGCGTTCGGCCGGGGGCTTCTTCCCGTGTGGGCGCGGACGGTTTCGAACCGCCGACATCCTGCTTGTAAGGCAGGCGCTCTACCCCTGAGCTACGCACCCGGACCCTGAGTCATGCGCTCAGGACAGATCGACAGCCTACATCGCCCAGGGGGCGGTGCCGCAAACCGCGTGCGGGCGGCTCCCGGCTGCTCCTGCTCTCCCCAGCCCCCCTGCTCCTCCCCCCGTTTCCCCCTGTTCCCCCTGCGCGGGTCGCGTCAGCCGCGTCCCCGGCACGGCGGGTCATTCCGGATGAGCCACCGCCTCCTTCTGCAGGCCCACCGCCTCCGCCAGGCCCAGCCGCGGCTCCGCCTTCCGCAGCGCCTTCAGCGCCGCGATGGAGGCGATGTCTCCCGCGAAGCCGACGGCGGCCAGCCGCGAGCGAACCCAGCGGGCGCGCAGCTGGGTCTCGGTGGTGGCGGCGGCGGAGGCGACGAGCGCGAGGGCGTGTTCCAGGCCCGGACGGTTCTCGGGCGACGCCTCGTCCAGCGCCCGGCGCAGCG